>CAVCGV010000038.1:0-24001 GCA_963601815.1 bacterium | reverse complement strand
TTGCCCTTTCTGGCATTCAAATCGTCCTGTAGCCTGGGAGCTTTACAGTCCGAGGCCCTTCAGCGCCTTGTTGGCAGCGTTTCCTGCAGCCGAAGCGGCCTTCTGCTTGGCTTCCTCTACTTTCTCGGATGCCTTCTGCTTGGCGTTGTCTACGGCAGCGTTAGCCTTGTCGCTGGCTTTCTGTACCTGCTCGTTAGCCTTGTCCTTGGCAGCCTGCTTGGCGCCCTCTACAGCCTCTGTGGCAGCGTTGGCAGCGGCCTCCTTTACGGCAGCGGGAGCGTTGCTGATGGCCTTGGCGGCAGCCTGTGCCTGCTCGACAGTAGTGTTGGCGGCTGTAGGCAGACTATTGATGCCGTCTATCAAGGAAGAGACGGTGGTGTTGCCACTTGCCACGCTCTTCAGCGTCTCGGCATTGTCGCTTACCACCTTCTTGATTGCCTCACCATAAGCCTTGGCTTCGTCGAGGTTACCTGCAGCGACAAGCTCCTGATATTTAGCCTGCAACTGTGAGAGGGCGGCTGTAGCAGCCTTGCTGTCCTTTGCCTCGATGGCCTTCTGCAGTTGGGCAGTAATCTGCTCTACAGCCTGTTGAGTCTCGCCTGTGAGGGCTGTGGCGGCTGCTCCTTCTGCAGCCTCTGTGTTTTCTACTGCGGTACTGTCGCCTTCAGCGGCAGCGCCCTGTTGTGTCTTGTTGCCGCAGCTTGCCAGGGTAAGAGCGATGGCGGCTGCAAAAAGAAATACTTTTTTCATAATCTATAATGCGTTTAGAATTATGGTGTGTGTCGTTTTTCTTATAACACGTCCTGCTGGTAGCCTTTGTCAGACCGTCTGCAGGAAGCGGTCGGCTTCGATGGCTGCCTTGGCTCCCGAAGCTGCTGCGATGACTCCCTGTCGGTACACGGGGTCTGCCACGTCGCCGGCGGCAAAGACTCCCGGAAGGTTTGTGGTGGCTGTTCCCGGCACCACCTTGATAAATCCCTGCTCGTCAAGGTCTATGTGTCCTGCGAACAGTTCGGTGTTGGGCTTGTGCCCTATGGCGAGGAAGAAACCGTCTATGGCGATGTCGAAATGTTCTTCAGTCGGTTCGCCCAGGTGCTTGACGAGGTGTGCGCCTTCTACGCCGTTCTCGCCGAAGAGTCCGGTGGTGTTGGTCTCGAAGAGAATCTCTATGTTCTCCTTGTCCTTTACACGCTGCTGCATAATTTCGGCGGCGCGCAGGTAAGGCTTCCTTACCACCATATAAACCTTCTTTGCCAGTCCTGCCAGATAGAGCGCCTCCTCGCAGGCAGTGTCGCCGCCGCCCACTACCGCCACGGTGCGCTTGCGGTAGAAGAATCCGTCGCATGTGGCACATGCCGACACGCCCTGTCCGCGGTACTTCTCCTCGTCGGCAAGTCCCAGATACTTGGCTGTTGCCCCGGTGGCAATGATGATGGTGTCAGCCTGCAACTGCTTGCCGTCTTCGTCAGTAACCGTGTAGGGGCGCGAAGAGAAGTCTACCGACATGATGCTTCCATCGCGCATCTCAGTGCCGAATTTTTCGGCTTGGCTCCTCAGGTCGTCCATCATCTGGTTGCCGTCCACGCCGTCGGGATATCCGGGGAAGTTCTCGACAATGGTGGTGGTGGTGAGTTGTCCGCCAGGCTGGATGCCCGCGTAAAGGATAGGCGAGAGGTTGGCTCTTCCGGCATAGATGGCTGCTGTGTAGCCTGCCGGTCCGCTACCTATAATGAGTGTCTTGGTTCTTTCCATAGTGCTTGTTTGTTTTTGTGTGTTGCAAAGATACAGTAAAAGGGGCAGATAACAAATAAAAGTGTCGAAAAATATTAGCAAAGTCGACATGCTTTTGTTTTTTTTCGTTATCTTTGCATTTGAGAAGACACTTTTTTATTATACCTTATATTATATACAACATAAACAATGCGAATAAAAAGAATACTGTTGCTTGCCTTGGCGGCGGCATTGGCTACCGTTACTACGGGTGCGCAGAACAAGCGTGAGTTTAGGGGGGCATGGATACAGTGTGTCAACGGCCAGTATCTGGGCAAGACCACGGGTCAGATACAGCAGATGCTCAGCAGTCAGCTCGACGAGCTGCAGCGTGACGGTGTGAATGCCATCATCTTTCAGGTGCGTGCCGAGTGTGACGCCCTGTACGATAGTAAGCTCGAACCATGGAGCAAGTTTCTTACCGGACAGCAGGGCAAGGCTCCATCGCCTTACTGGGACCCGCTGCAGTGGATGGTGGAGCAGTGTCACCATCGCGGTATGGAACTTCATGCGTGGATAAATCCGTACCGTGCCAAGCACGGCAGTACCCAGACGGGCCAACTTGCCCAGAGCAGTGTGGTGGTGCAACATCCCGAGTTGTGTTTCGCCTACGACAAGTTGGTGCTTCTCAATCCCGGTCTGCAGGAGGCAGCCGACTACATCTGCCGTGTGGCAGAAGACATCGTAGCACGCTACGACATAGACGGATTCCATATAGACGACTATTTCTACCCTTATCCGGTGGCAGGGGTGCAGATACCCGATACCGAACTTTACCGCCGTGCGGGGCGTGGACTGCCAAGCATACAAGACTGGAGACGCGACAACGTGAGCCGTTTCGTAAAGCAGTTGGGCGAGGCTATCCATGCCGTCAAGCCCTGGGTAAAGTTTGGTGTGTCTCCTTTCGGAATCTACCGCAACAAACGTAACGACCCCAACGGGTCTGACACCAACGGTCTGCAAAACTACGACGACCTCTACGCCGATGTGCTGTTGTGGGTAAACAACGGGTGGGTGGACTATAACGTTCCGCAACTCTACTGGGAGATAGGCAATAAGGCTGCCGACTACAAGACGCTGATAGAGTGGTGGAGCAAGCATGCTGCGGCACGCCCCCTCTACATAGGCGAGGACATAGAGCGTACAGCCAAGTATGCTGACCCCGACAATCCTGCCAGTCACCAGTTGCCCGCCAAGCACCGCCTGCACCAGCAGTTGCCTGCCGTGAAAGGTACCGTGCTGTGGTACGCCAAGACTGCCGCAGACAATGTGGGCAACATAGGTCACACCCTGCGCGACTACTATTGGCGTACACCGGCTCTGCCGCCTCTCATGCCTTTCCTCGACGACAAGGCGCCCAAGAAGGTGAAGAGTCTCCGGCTGACGTGGACAGCCGACGGTCCGTTCCTGACGTGGAAAAAACCGAAGGGCAAGAAGTGGGGAGACGACGTGCAGCGCTATGTGGTGTACCGCTTTGCGAAGGGCGAGAAGGTAGATATCGGCAATGCTGCGGCCATCGTGCAGATTACGTCAGACCTGCAGATGAAACTGCCGTATGCGAAGGACACGAAATATACCTACGTCGTGACTGCCCTTGACCGTGTGGGGAACGAGAGCAAACCGGCTAAGCAGACGGTGAAGTTCTAAGCCACGTGTAAAAAATAACTTGAGCATTTTTTTGATTCGCGAAATGTGCCAACGACGCCTATATTCGTAGGCTTCTTTCAACCAAAAAAAGAGGGATGTGCCGAAAAGTACAAGTACTTTTGACACATCCCATTTTATTGGTTGTTTAAGTTGCGCTTTCTTATACGATGCCCTGAGCCATCATAGCCTTAGCCACCTTCAGGAAGCCGGCAACGTTGGCACCCTTCACGTAGTTGACATAGCCGTCGGCATCGGTACCATACTTCACGCAGTTGGCGTGGATGTCGTTCATGATGTCGTGAAGCTTAGCGTCCACCTCCTCGCGCGACCACTTCAGACGCTCAGAGTTCTGACTCATCTCAAGACCAGATACGGCTACACCGCCAGCGTTGGCAGCCTTACCGGGAGCGTAGAGAATCTTGGCATCCTGGAATACCTTGATTGCCTCGGGAGTAGAAGGCATGTTGGCACCCTCGCTCACAGCGATAACGCCGTTGGCGATAAGCGCCTTGGCAGCTTCCTCGTTAATCTCGTTCTGCGTAGCAGAGGGTAGGGCGATGTCGGCCTTCTCAAACCAGGGCTTGGCACCCTCTACATACTTCACGCCGTACTTCTCAGCATACTCCTTGATACGGCCGCGCTCTACGTTCTTCAGCTCCATGATGTAGTCGAGCTTCTCGCGGTCGATACCGTCCGGGTCGTAGATGTAACCGTTAGAGTCGGAGCAGGTAACGGGCTTGGCCCCCAGCTCTATCAACTTCTCGATGGTGTACTGGGCAACGTTACCCGAACCGGAAACCAAGACGGTTTTGCCCTTGATGTCGATATTCTTGGTAGCCAGCATGTTGAGGAGGAAGTAAACATTGCCGTAACCTGTAGCCTCGGGACGGATGAGCGAACCGCCAAACTCCTGTCCCTTGCCTGTCAGCATGCCCTGGAACTGGTGGGTCAACTTCTTGTACATACCGAAGAGGTAGCCCACCTCGCGGCCACCCACACCGATGTCGCCTGCAGGAACGTCCTCGTCCGGGCCGATGTGGCGGTAAAGTTCAGTCATGAAAGCCTGGCAGAACCGCATTACCTCTGCATTGCTCTTGCCGCGTGGCGAGAAGTCAGAACCACCCTTGGCGCCACCCATAGGGAGCGTAGTAAGCGAGTTCTTGAAAGTCTGCTCGAAAGCCAAGAACTTCAGGATACCCAAGTTGACAGACTTGTGGAAACGAAGACCACCCTTGTACGGGCCAATCACGTTGTTGTGCTGGATACGGTACCCCATGTTCGTCTGCACGTTACCCTTGTCGTCTACCCATGAGACACGGAACTCGATGACACGGTCTGGAATGCAAAGACGCTCGATGAGGTTAGCCTTCTCAAATTCGGGGTGCTTGTTGTACTCTTCCTCGATGGTACCGAGCACCTGACTTACGGCCTGGATGTATTCAGGCTCGTTGGGGAATCTTCTTTGCAGATTCGCAATTACTTCTGCTGCTTTCATAGTCTAAAAAATATTTCTTTTATTGGTTGTTTATGTCTTTATCTTATTGGTTCTTATTTACTTTATCTTGTTGGTTGTAAGTCTATTTTGCGTGTATTTCAGTATCTTGATTCTCGGTTGTGGTTGCAAAGTTAAATCTTTTTTGCCGGAAAACAAACAAAAAGGAGGAAAAAGTGTGTAAAAAGTTAGGAAAGGTAAGTTTGCCGCCTTTATGTGGCGTCCACCTCAACTATCTTGTTGGGGTAGACGTACCACAGGTAGCCCTCTATGCGAGAATTGCCGTCCATGCCTTCGAGCAGTTGCATGTACTGTCTTACCTGCTTGTGGTGCTCCTCTTTGGGTTTGCCAAACTTGAAGTCCACGACGATGGTGCGCTCCTTGTCTTTCATGACGCGGTCGGGGCGGCGTTCCACCACCTTGCCATCTTCCACACTCAGTATGGAACACTCGTTGTAGAGAGTCCATCGGTCGGAGAACCATTCTGCCACCTGTGTCGACTCGATGCGCTTGCGTATCATGGCAGTCACCCTGTCGCGCGACACGTTCTCGTCGTAGAGCAGACCGTCGATTTCCATCTGTCCCAAGGCAGCGTCGATGTCAGCCGTAGTGCGTATGGTAGAGAACAGTTGGTGCAGGATGGTACCCATGCGGATGTAGTGTTTCTGCTGTTCTTCCGCCTCGTCGCCCTGAATGAAGTCGCGGCTCTTGTTGCTCTGTCTGAAGACAGGCGTGACCGTACTGGCTGGCAGGGGGACGGGCTGAGGCTGCGAGGGAATCATGAAGACATTTGCCGTCTCTCTGGTCTCCTTCTTTTCTTTAGTGGCAGAGAGTGCGCCGTACTCGAAGAGAATGTCGCTGTCAGGGTCTTCCGCTTCGTACACTACGGGGTTTCCGGTATTGCCCGCCAGCGTTTCCGCCACGGCGGGCAGTGCCTGCTCTATGGTGAAAGTGCGGCTGTCTGCCTTGGCGCTGCGTTTGCCGATGACGAAAAGGCTGTGGCTGGCGCGTGTGAACCCCACGTAGAGGAGGTTTAGGTTGTCTACCATGTTCTGCAGGTGCTCATAGTGGTAGTCTTTGGCGTAGACACTGTCCTTGAGCCTTTTCCTGTTGAAGGGCAGCGGCACGGTGGGCAGTGCGTCGAAGGGCTCCTCTTCAGCCGAACACCAGACGGTGGTACCTTCCATTTCGAGTTTCCATTCGCAGAAAGGCATGATGACGTGGTCGTATTCCAGTCCCTTGCTCTTGTGAATGGTAAGGAGCCTGATGCCTTCAGCCGAGTCGCTCTGAATGCTCTTGTTGTGCAGGTTGTCGTCCCATTCGGCGAGGAAGTTGTCGAGGTCGCTTCCGCAGTCTTTGATGAAGTCGGCCAGGTAGTCGTAGAGAGCGCAGATGTAGGCACTCTGCCTCTTCATGTCCTCGTTTTCTCCCAGTTGCAGGAGGTCGGCGAGCCGCTGTACGAGGTCGGAGAGGGGCATTTGCAGCAGGGCGGTGCGGTCGTTGTCGATGCAGCTTGTCACGTCCATGCCGTGCAGGTAAGTGTCGGCAAACTTTCGCAGTGCAGCCTTGGCGATGTTGTCGTCGGGTCGCGAGAGCATACGCAAGGCGGTAATGATAGCCATAACGGCCTGCGAAGCATCGAGGCGGAATGCCTCGTCGGACACCAACTGGTAGTCGTCCTCTTGCGCCATGAGGTATTCGGCGATGTTCTGTATCTCTATGCCCCTTCTTACGATGATAGCCATCTGGCTGTCTTTCGCCCCCTGTTCGCGCAGCCGGTCAATGGTGTCCTTTACGGCCATGAAGGTGCGGTCCTTGGGCGAGTTGCCTTCTTCGTCGGCCTTGGGCGACAGGAGCGTTATGTTGACGTATCCGGCGTTAGGCTTGCTCTTGGGCACCTTCTGCTCTACGTCGGCATAGGCGGAGAGAATCTGCGAGGCTTCCTCTGGGATGTCAGCAGCCAGGGCTTCGTATTCCTTCTGTGCGGCGACGGAGAAAAAGGCGTTGTTGAAGTCCACCACGTTGCGGTCCGACCGGTAGTTGGTGTCGAGGTTCTGAATGTCGGTATGCTTCTTGCCAAACTGCGTCTCTATGTTGTTGAGCAGCCGCCAGTCGCCCGCCCTCCATCTGTAGATACTCTGCTTCACGTCGCCCACGATAAGGTTTCCTGTGGCCTGTCGGCTCATGGTTTCGCGCATCAGCACCTTGAAGTTTTGCCACTGTACGGTACTGGTGTCCTGGAACTCGTCTATCATGACATGCTCCAGTTGGGTACCTATCTTCTCGAAGATGAACGGCGAGTCGCTGTCCTGTATGAGTGCGTGGAGCATGGTCTGCGTGTCGCAGAGCAGGAATCGGTTGTCCTGTCGGTTCATGTCGCGTACCTTTTTGTCTATGGCACCGAGCAGCCGCAGTTCGTTGATGTGGTGCAGGGTGAGGAAGGCACTGTTGTACAGTCTGATGTCTTGCGGGCGCTCCTTCTCGGCGCTGCAGAGCATGGGGCGCAGTGTGCTGCACGCCAGGTCGAACGCCGCACATCCCGGTTGGGCGTCAGACTTTTTCACCCATGCCTCGTCTTTCTCCATGGCGTCGGTTACGCGCTTTCCCACCAGTTTGTCGTCGGTGAAATTGTCGTCTTTCAGTTTGATGAAATAGCCGCAGGGTCCGTTGCCCTTGTTGGAGAAGTCGTCGACGGAGAGGCCGTTCTCCTGCAGAATGTTCAGGAAGCGTTCCCCCGTCTGTCTGTATTTCTTCTTGATGTCGCGCTGGATGCGTTTCAGTTCGGCGGTGAAAGCCTCGAAGAACTTTTCGTCCTCGAGCAGCAGGTTGATGCGTTCGGCGTGCTGCTTGTAGAACTCGGTAAAGATATTGGCCCCGAAGTCCTTGATGGCGCCTATGACGTTCCAGCTTTTGTCCTCGTCGATGTTCTCCTCAATGTAGTTGATAATCCACTTCAGCATCGGGTTGTTGTCGTCGAGAGCATCTATGAGCTGGTCTACGGCTCTGTGCTCCACCTGCTGTGCGTTGAGGTCTATCCGCAGGTTGGCGGTAAGGTCCAGTTCGCGTGCCAGGTTTCGCAGCACGCTCTGGAAGAAGGTGTCTATCGTCTCAATGCGGAAGTAGTTGTAGTTGTGCAGCAGCAGTCTGAGTGCCGTTCCCGCATTGTGTACTATCTGTGCTTCGGAGAGGTGGGGGAGTGCCTTCTGTATCTGCTCCAGATAACTTGCCGAGTCGGGCAGTCTCTTCGCGATGCCGTATAGCTGGCTGAGAATACGCGTCTTCATCTCCTCAGTGGCCTTGTTGGTGAAGGTCACGGCGAGGATGGTCCGGTATGCTTGCGGATTGTCAATGACGAGCGTCATGTACTCCCGTGCCAACGTGAAAGTCTTTCCCGAACCTGCGCTTGCCTTGTATACTGTGAGTTGTGTGTCCATATCTAACATAAAAGAGTAGAGAGAGTTTTACCAGTGTCTGAATAGTTCGAATTCGAATTTGCATCCTATGCCGTTGAACGAGGCATTTCTGAAGGCAGCAAAGATGCCGATGGAGATGAGCCTGGTGGTGCATCCGTATCCCAGTTCGGTGTAGGGGTAGAGTCGTTTTGCCACCAGTCCGCTTGCGTAGAAGCGTTCAGCCTCGATGTACCTGCCTATGAGCGGAATCCATGCGGCGATAGCCATGGGCGTTTCGTAGGTAAAGTTGCTGCGCACGTAAAATTCCGAACTGTTGTACCACGAAGCGTCGAGCAGTTCGAACGAGCCGCTCCATTCGTCGTTCCATCCTCCGGGAATATAGTTGTCGCAGAAGTTGCTGTAGTCGATGAAGTTCCAGTGTTCGCCCCTCATGAGGTAGAAACCAGCCCCCGTTCGCAGCGAGTACGACTGCCGCTTGCCTGCGCGTATGATACACTTCGAGTCGGTCTCTATCCTGGCGTAGGGGATGTTGGCACCGAAGAGCCCGCGTATGCTCTGCTCGTAGTTGGCCGTGAGGAGGAGTCCGCTCTGCCCCCACGGCATCCATCTCAGTCCGACGGTGGGAGCCACGGTGACGTAAGTGATGGGGTAGTTGAACGCCTGGTAGAACTCCGGGTGCGTGGCCTTGCGGTGGTGCGACACGATGCCCGCCTCCATACCAAACTTGGGGTTGAACATCCAGTGGTTGGTAATGCGCAGATACCTGTCGGCAAACTCGGTGTAGTCGTTCTCCGAGAGGTGGTACACGCTGTCCGTCTTCTCGTTGATGCCAAGGAGGTTACGGGCAATGACGCTGGAGTTGATGCGGTTTCCGTTACCCCATTCCACCTCTACGAATCCCTCGTGGCGCGCATTATAGTTGAACGTGGCGGGAATGCTCAGGTACAGTTGCTGCAACTTGAAGCTGTATGCGGCACGAGCCCTGAGCGCGAGCTGCATGTTCTCGTTGAAGATGTAGGAGGTGCGGACGTCAAACTTGTAGATGATGCCCTTTCTGGGCGTGTACTCCATGTAGAGCGGATTGAGGATAGGGCTGAGCCTGACGTAGCCCCTGTTCTTCTTTCCTATGTCCTGCGTGATGTCGTTGAGGACGTTGTCGCCTATGATGTCCCACAGCACGTCCTTGGCGAAGTTGCCCTTCTTGTTCTTGGCGTCGGCGCGGGCAATGGAGTCGTTGTGGTTCTTCTGCCGGTAATAGTCGGCGTATATGGCGCGCTCGCTCTTGTTGAGCGGTACGGGCCTCACCTTCGCCATGAGCGCCGTGTCTGCCACGTTGTCGAGCGAGTCGGGCAGCAGCTTGGGCAGATTGAAGTAAGTGGTGAGCATACCCGTGATGTTGTTTCCCATAAACTTGAAGTTGGCCTTGATGCTGCAGTTGATGGGGAAGAGCGACTTGTATCCGCCCGTTCCCATGACGATGGAAACGAAGAAGCGCGTCATGTCGTATTCGCCCTCGATGTCAACCTGGTAAATCTTTCCGGTCTTCGTGTCTACGAGAGCCTTCGTCTCCACGGTCTGCGTGTTCTTGATTTTGGGGTAGGCATAGAGCTGCGCCTTGTCGTAGGGCAGGGCGGTGACGTGGTAGGTGTAGTAGCGTGCGTTCGATTTGTGGAAGGGCGACAGGATGTTGTTGGGGAAAAGCGTCTCGCTGTACACGTATGGTGTCATGAAGGGCAGAATGCCCGACATGGTGGTGTGGCGGTGGGGTATGGTGCTGATGTTCAGCATGCGTCTGTCGTACAGCCAGTTGGCAGCGCCAGCGCTCACCTTGTTGTAGTATTCGCCTATAAAATGCCTTCCTGCCCCGTACGACACGGCGTACATGGAGGGGATGAGCATAAGGGTGGCGTTGCGCTTGTTGGTGTGCATCTGCATCTTGGTGTAGGCGTATGTGTGTGCCTGTGCAATGCCCGTGGTGTCTACGGTGGCGGCGTAGCCGTAGACGAGCCGTAGCACCGAGTCGCGCAACTGCGTTTGGGGTGTATGTGTCCTGGCGCAGGCCAAGAACGCCTGTGCCTCAATGACTATGAATACTGTGAGTATGGATATTTTTCGTAGGAAAGCCAATCTGTTATCCAAGGTATTTCATGAGCACTTTGATGTGGCCCGAGTCTCTGAGCTTGGAGATGCTCTTCTCCCTTATCTGCCTTACGCGTTCGCGTGTAAGCCCCATCTTGTCTCCTATTTCTTCGAGTCCTTTTTCCGGTTCTCCGATGCCGTAGCAGGCACACACTATCTGCTTTTCGCGTTCCTTGAGCACCTGTGCGAGCACCTGCATCAGTTCCTGCGCCATGCTTTCGTGGTCGACGTGGCGGTCGGTACGGCTGTCGTCTCCGCCTGCCATCACGTCCACCATGGCGTTGTCGTCGTCGTCGCCGAAGGGAGCGTCTATGCTCACGTGGTGGCTGCTGGCTGCCATGCTCTGCGAAATCTTGTCCTCGTCCACGCCCGTGCGTGCCGCCAGTTCCTCCACGCTGGGTCGCCGCTGGTTCTCCTGTTCGAAGCGGTTAATCTCGTGGTTCACCTTGTTGAGCGACCCCACCTGGTTGAGCGGCAGCCTTACGATGCGGCTCTGCTCTGCGATGGCCTGCAGAATGCTCT
Organism: bacterium; assembly: GCA_963601815.1. Lineage (GTDB taxonomy): Bacteria > Bacteroidota > Bacteroidia > Bacteroidales > Bacteroidaceae > Prevotella. Next base: position 13,018 of record CAVCGV010000038.1, on the reverse strand, counting down.
GCCTAATCCACCATACGGCATAGGAGATGAACTTGAAGCCGCGTGTCTCGTCAAAACGTTCTGCCGCCTTGATAAGCCCGATGTTTCCCTCGTCAATGAGGTCGGTGAGCGTCAGCCCCTGGTGCTGGTACTGTTTTGCAACCGACACGACGAACCTGAGGTTTGCCTCCACGAGTTTGTTTTTGGCGCGCTCTCCGGCACGTCCTCCCTTTTTGATGACCTGTGCCAGTTCTATCTCCTCTTCGATGGAGATCATGGGGGCGCGTCCTATCTCGACCAGATATTTGTCGAGCGCCTCGCTGTTGCGGTTGGTGATGCTTTTCTGTATCTTGAGTTGTCTCATGCGCTGAAGTGGTGTTATTTGGCTAATCTGACATAAATACACCAAATTTGCGCAAATATAGTATTTTTTCTCTAAAGTTGTTATTTTTTATAACTATATTTAACATACGGCGGCTGTTTGGCGGAATGGTGGAGGCGGAGTTCGGGTTTTGTTCGGGTTTTGTTCGGGCGGCTTGTTCACGATGCAAAGTTACAACATTCTGATTGGGTACTTATGGGATTCTATGGGATTCTATGGGATTTTATGCGATTTTATGCGATTCTATGCGATTCTTATATTTCGACCCCGGAAAGGACGGATTACAGTCTCGCTCTGTAAAGGCTACAATGCGTTAGTAACGTGTAAAAAATAACTTGAGCAGATTTGTCCTGCCCGCGCGTAAGGGTTTATAGAAAAGGGTTGCCAGGTTGTTTTTTCAAAGAATCTACAATTTTGTTCGTTATATTTGCCATGTGGGGGAAACGCTTTTGCCCTTTCAGGGCGCACGTAAACCCGATCAACGTCAACCCCAGGGTGCCGCTTCGCTTGCCCTGGGCTATGTGCTCGTTGGGCCTTCAGCCCGCTTTGCGCCAGAGACAGTGGGTTCAGGGCTTTAGGAGGTACGGTTGGCTCGCTGCACATCAAGAAGGAATGTTAGTAGTGCGAAGCGGGGACGCTGTTGTAGTAGGTGCAGCGTCCTCGCTGCACACGCCAGCTGCAGTTAGCACTCAAGGGGCCAGGTATTTAAGGCCTGCTTGAGGCGAAGCGAGGACGCTTCGCACTACTATAGACACCCTGTGCGATCTGCGAAGCGGAGACGCTCGGCTGCTAAGGCTTACTGTAGTAGGTGCAGCGTCCTCGCTGCACCATCAAGATATGGATACGGCGAGGGCACCGTTACAACAGTTACATTTTAACACACTTATCCATACGTAAAGTAACATTTTATTATATATTTTACGTTTTTACTATTATATATTTGGTAATACCAAAAGAAAAGCATAACTTTGCAGCATCAATAGGAAAACACAGCGACGGAGGTCGCACGATGGACCGCAAAGGACATATGTAAGAGAGAGAGATTATCACAATATCGTACAACATTAAAACGTGAAGCGTATGAAAAGATTTACTTTAGGATTACTGGCAGCATGCTGCTGCCTCATGGGTCATGCAACAGTCAGTTCGGTAGACGACTTGGTGGGCATTTACTCGGTTGTGGGTACAGGTACAGAATCCATCACCAACTATAATAGCCCTACCGACTTATCCACCAAGAGCTATTATGTAACGATAAGCAAAAATGATGACGGCACACTCAAAATTGTCAATCTGCTCAACTTCAATTCCACCCTCACTGGCACGGTAGACCTAAGCGCCAAGACCATCAGCATAGCACCTGGCACGGTATCATGGGCCACCTTTGCCTCCGCCTCCACATCTGACGGAACAGGCAACGTCGTTGCAGACTTCACGGACGAAGGTGTTATCAGCGTACACGACTTCGGCGGATGGTATTACAAAAAGAACTATATCTCCACAGGAGCTACCCTCACGCTGACCAAGTCGAACATAACTGAAGAATGGTCTGTAGAAGGCACCATCGCCTACACGAATACTGAAGACGAAACCACTTACCATACAGGTACAACCACCCTTACCAAGTATTCGGGTGCGTCCAGCTACGACTACAGCCTGAAGTGCGACGGCAGCTATGCCACGCCTGCCGAAATCCTGTTCAAGGTTAGTGATGGCGCCATAACCATCAGCAATGGTTACCAGACGGCAGGCTACAGCGGCGCATACTTCTACTATATTTACCCGGACAACAACTATGTCTGGCTCGACACATCAGAAGGTTATACCGAGTTTACCGGCGATAAAGACGGCGGTAGCCTTGCCATCTACTGCTTCGACTACGACTCGTCTGACACGAACACACATTCCGGCTATCTGACCTTCACCTGGGGCACTGCCGCCGGCATTACAGCACATCCTGTAGCTATCAAGACAGCAGACAACGATCCCGTCTACGACCTCTCGGGCCGCAAGGTTAGCAATCCTTCTGCCGGTATCTACATACAGAACGGTAAGAAGTTCGTCGTAAAATAAGCAGGATGTATAACACAGCCTTTCACGGACTGTACATAGTAGGTGCAGCGTCCCCGCTGCACCATCATCAAAAGGGTACGGCGAGGGCGCCGTACCTCTTAGCAAACATAAACCAATAAAAGACATCATGAAAATAGCAATCATCGGAGCAGGAGCCATGGGCGGTGCCATGGTGGAAGGTCTCTTGAAGAGCGAGCGCATCACGCCGCAAGACATCACCGTTTCAGACCACAAGCAGGCTACGCTCGACCATTTTGCCGAGGCGGGCACCAGTGTAACGCTCGACAACGGGGCGGCTTGCCAAGGGGCCGACATCGTGTGCGTGGTAGTAAAGCCTTGGTGCGTGGAAAAGACGCTGGCAGGTATCAAGGACGTGCTTGACTACAAGAGCCAGAAACTCGTCATCGTGGCGGCGGGCGTACCCTCAAGTCAGATAAAGGAATGGCTCCAGAAGGACGGCACCACACCCACCATCTTCCTCGTAATGCCTAACATCGCCATCGCCTACAAACAGTCGATGACCTTCATTACCCCCGTGGATGCCTCTACCGAAGACACCAAACTGATTACCGACATCTTCGACGAACTGGGCGAGAGCCTCATCATGGAAGAACGTCTCTTCCCTGCTGCCACCGCCATGTCGTGCGCCATAGCTTACGCCATGCGCTATGTAAGGGCGAACGTGGAAGGCGGGGTGGAAATGGGATTCAAGGCGAAGGATGCGCAGAAGATAGTGCTGCAGACAATAAAGGGTGCCGTAGAACTGTTGCAGGAGACTGGCGAGCACCCCGAAGCCGCCATCGACAAGGTGACAACGCCCGGCGGCTGCACCATCAAGGGACTCAACACGATGGAGCAAGGCGGCTTTACCGCTGCCGTCATCAACGGACTGTTGGCTGGAAAGAAATAAAACATCGTCTATAAAAAACTACACTTCGGATTTTACTTTCCGCCTTTTGCCGGGTCTTGTAATCGTAACGCCCCACAAGAGGGAGCCGTTACGACTATGGGAAAGGCATTTGTAGTTTTTGTTTAAGATAGACTAGTAATAAGTGTTAGGGTGTTTCACGTGATGTGACGCACCCTATTTTTTTACTCTTTTACAAACTGCACGTTAGTGCCGTACTTCTTGCTTACTTTCACCAGTTGGCAAGGAACTATAGTGTAAGACATGGCACCTCCGGACACGATGGTCTTATATCTCACCACGAGTTTGTCACCCTGCTTTTTGATGCTTTGTATCTTTACCTCTGTGTCGCGGTTGGTCGCAGGCTCAATGATGGCAATGACATTCTCCTTGTCAAAATTGACGAGCGTAGGCAGACCATTTGTCCCCATCACCGCTGCAGATCCGAAATAGCGGTCGAGTTCTTCACTGGAAGTGATGATACGGGGAGAGAAATCCTTTACATCGTTTCTTACGAAATAGTGCTGGGCTTCCTTGTAACTTACTGTCTTCTCCGAAGTGTTGCAAGCGGAAAGTCCAAGGATGGCAGTTGCGACGGCTGCCATTGACATTGACTTGATATTCATATTGTTTCTTGTTTTTAATGTTTCTTTTTATTCGCGAAATGTGCCAACGACGGGCTGAAAGCCCAAGTTATTTTTTACACATTACTAACCATAAAATGCAGCAAAAGGGATAAACTTGCACAGCACGGCGTTAAGAAACATTAAACGACAGGGGTGACAGATGACGCTGGTGACACCTGTATAAAAGCTTTCATCATAAAAGGGCAAAAGCATCCCAAACGAGATGCTTTTGCCCTTTATATTACAAATCCTACGGCAACATTCTCTTGCCGCGTCTTGTCGATTATTTCACCGCTACTTTCTTCGTGGTGTTGTCCACACGGATGATATAGACACCGCTGGTGGGGACTGCTGTGGAATACTGCTCGCCGGTGGCACGCTCCATATTGTAGATACGGCCCTGGGTATCGTAGACGGTGATGTCTTCGCCACCCTGCAGACCGGTAATATAAATGACACGTCCACGTACACGGATATCCAACTGCGCATTGTCGTCTGCGATGCCGCCGTCTGTGGCATAATAGCGGGCATTGTGCGCTGCTGTCGTCTTCATCTTTGCAGCCTCAGCAGCATTGTTGGCATTAGCCTTTGCTGAAGTTTCCTTCGCGTAAACCGGGCGATAGAACATCAGACTCTCGGTATCCGACACTGCCGCTGTCTGGGTGAAGATGCCTTCGCCTGCCCAGATGCGTGCCTGATCGCCGGTGGCGAGGTGCCAGTCGGTGGTGTCCCATGAACTTACGCTATAGTAACCGCCGTCTCCGTCTGCCGCTGTTGTGCCGTCAGGATAGGTCTTTCCGTCGTACCACAACCACAGGGTATGGGGAATATCCATGTTGTAGTGGCTGTCGCCGGTAAGCGTCTCCTTCTCTGCCGTGTTATAGTTGCTCACGAGCCAAGGCAGTCCGAAGCAGTTCCATCCCATGTCTTCCTTCTCCGTGAAGTCTGCGCCACCGTTGGTTGATGTGCGGTCGTCATGCTGCGTCAGGGTTACCGTCTTCGCTGTCTCGCCCACACGCTCGGTGTACACATATTTGCTCATGTCGTCGGCATCGCCCTGCGCCGTGAAGCGGTAGGTATTTTCTGTTACCGGCTTGTAGAGCACACCCGTGTTGGCATCTGTAGCCTTGTCTGAGAGCGAGGTCCAGTACGCCGACTGGGTATCGTAGAAGGCGGAGTTCCATGCCGATCGCCCTACCCCATTGTAGGTGTAAGCCTCAGCACCTGTGGCATTGGTTATCGACAGTACACCTGTGGTAGCGTTGTAGCTTGGAATACCCACACCGTTGGTGGCTGCATCAGTACCCTTGTACTGCATAGCGTAAGGCATGCTCACCATCGATCCCTTGTTGCTTGCCGTGCGCTCCAGACCTACATAGCCCACAGCCACGGTATTGCCGTTGCCATAGAGCGAAGCACCGTCCTGTACGAGCAGGTAAGCAGGGCGCAGCGCCGTACCAGAGTTGGCTGTCACCACACCATTCGCATCGGTGGTAGCTTCATAGGGTTCCAGCACGAGGCTCTTGCCCTTCATGATGTAGACCACCGATCCCTGGTGTGGATAGTAGTTGGTATTTGCCCCATCCTTATCCTTCGATGTCGTTTCCACATCCTGGTCTACACGCCATGTCTCGAAGGCACCGCGGTCTATCATGTCCTTAGAGCTTACGCCCTTGAGCAGACGCGGGTTGCCGAGCAGGTCGCGGTCGGTGTCGTAGTTGATAAACTGTGCCAGCGAAGTCACGTTTGCTATCGGGTTGGTGGCAGCGCACTGGTCGATGTGCTGCGACTGCTCCGTGAGCTGGTAGTTGAGGTTCTTGTCGCTCACCTTGTAGTTATATCCCGAGAGGGTATTCTCCGTGGCAACCTGACCGGCGTAGTTGACCAGCGAATAGTAGATATGGTCTGCGTCGCCGGCACCGTTGTAGGTGCTCTTGCCGTTCGCTCCCATGGTCTTACCCTCCACGGTGAGGTTCACGCCATAACCGTTAGACATGATGTGCAACTGGTTACCGCTCGTGCTCACCTTGTTGTCGCGGAACAGTGCCTCATACAACAGGGCATTGTTTACGTTGGCGACATTTACGCCGGCAGTGCCTGAGGCATCATTGTCGTGTACGATAAGGTTGCGCAGTGCCACATTGGCACCTTTATTCATCGGTTCGATGTCTATCACTGGTTCGGTTATCGCCCCTGTCGGATTGCTGCTGTTCGTAGCGGTGACGTCAAAACCGTCCACGAGAGCCACGATGTTACTGCTGGTGTCATCGAATTTTGTCGATGCCGGCACCTTGATACCGCCGATGGTGGTGCGGTTGGCAGTAGGACTCGCCACACCGTTGCGTTCTGCCGTGAGCGTAGCGACATAAGCGTCGATGTCTTCCTGCTTATAGGTACGCATGGTAGAACCTTTTTCCTCATGCGTCGTATAAGTACAGTCTTCGGTGCGTGTAGGCAGGATGCTGCCGTAGATGCTCACACCATTGCGCATGGTAATGTTCTCGCCCAGGTGCAGATCCGTGTTGTTGGATCCCGCACCCTTCACGAAGACGTAAGCCTCCTCGCCGGTGTTGTTCACATGATAGACGGATGCCAGGTCGATGGCTGCCTGCAGGTTGCCGTAAGCCACAGGGTCTGCCCATGTGTTGCCCAGTCCCGACACGCCGATGTTCGGGTTGACATAGATGATGCGGTTCAGGTTGTTCTGGTACTCATAGGCACCGAGGTCTATGTCATAGCAGAAGCGCTGTTCGCCTGCCGCGTCCATACGCAGTGTGGTAACCCAAGCCAAGTCGTATATATTATAGGTGTCGGGATACTTGGTCAGGTTGTCCTGATAGAGGTCATCGCTACCCTTGTTCAGCAATCGCAGCGATGGCTGCAGACTGAAGTCGCGTGCCTCGATGTCCTTGCTCGTTGTGGCACTTTCCTTCGGGTCGGTGAAGTTAGGACCGTTGATGACATCGTTGTTCACGTCGGAGAGTCCCACATTGTAGTTCTCATTTGGTATGACATCGAGCGAATAGTCGGTGACATCGGTCCGGAATCCCGTTACGGCATTGTGCGAGAAGATACTGCCCGACTCCGATGGATTGACATATCCCGGCATGGCGAACTGCGTACCATTGTTGTTGTTGCGCCAGAACACACTGTTGAAGATAGACGAGGTAATGGCTACCGAGCGGGTTGTCTCGTCGTTGAGATTCACATATCCCTTGTTGAGAGCATAGGTGTTGTTCACGACGGTGGTGTTGACAGCCGACACGAGCGGGTTACCCCAGTTGCTGTGCATCACGTCATTGTAGAGCAGTGCATTGCCGCCGTTCTTGCCTATGTAGACAGCACTGGCGGTGTAGTCGCCCGTGGCATATTTCCACGAACCGCTGTTCATGATCTTGCTCTTGCTGATGATGATCTTGTTGGTGGCATTCTCCACATACCTGTATTTCACAAACGCAGTCGGTGTCTCTGACACTGTGGTATACGTAGCGTCTGTGTAGTAGTTCTCCACCTTGCGGTTGAAGTGCAGTGTCGGCTCGTTGTCTTCCGACACCTGTGTGGTATCAGCTTCTGAGTAATACTGGTTTACCGACACGTGGGCTGCTGTAGGCGATGTTACGCTGTCAGCCACGTCGCTATAGTGTATGGCGGATCCTTTGACGCCCGGGAGTGCTTGGTTGTTTACCATCGACACTCCGTCGATATGTATCGGTATGGTGTTGACCACCTTTTTGCCGCTATCGCCAGTATAGTGTCCATAGCCGTTGTCTTCGGTATATCCCACCTTCGGGTCGTAGCCATAGCGCTGTGTGGGGTCGGAGATATAGAGCAGGTGGTCCCAACGGTCGGACGACTCATTGGTGCGTGCCTGCTGGCGCATGACGGCAGGATACTGTTCCGGGTCGTACACATTGTTGAGTTCCTCGCTATATCCGCCCTTGATGGTGAGCGACACCACACCCTTGCCTGTCACATACTCTACGTTGCCGTCAGAGGTTGACTTCACCGGGAGCACCACCGACTGGTTGAGTGCCTTGGTGTCGATGGTGAATGCCAACTTGTCGTTGATGCTATAGATAGGTGTGTACGTACCGTTCATGAGGCGTATCTCCTTGCGGTGACCGTTGCGGCTGGCGAGCAGGGTCTCGATGGCACGCTGCAGGTCGGAGGTAGGCTGGCTCCAGGCACTGCCGTCGGGCAGTCCGTTGTCTGGCTTCTCCTGTGGCGACACCCAGAGGATGTCCACCTCGTCGCCGTCGGTGGTATAGCTCAGCTCGGTATGCGGATACTCGTATACGCCGATGTCGATATAGGTCTGGTTGTGTGTCGGGTTCGGGTCGTAAGAGATACGGTACAACTGCTGTCCGGTGGCTGCCGACTTCATGTAGAAGAGCTCGCCTTCGGGCATGTAGAGGCGGTTGTGCTCATAGCCATAGAGTACACGTGTGGTGGGGTATGCTCCCTCGGTCTTATAGTCGCCCAGGTTCTCTGTGGTGTAGCCGTCGGGGTTTTCGCTATTATTGTAGATTGAATGGTTCGGAAGATCGGTAACATCCGTGTATTTCACAAACGAAGCCTTGTAGGTCTCGCCTTCGAGGGTGATGGTCTGGGATATCTGTCCCGAACCGTTGTCCACGAGGTTGTTGATACGGGCGGGGCTCCAGTCTGCCGATTCGTTATATCCTGCATAGCCCGGTGTGTTGGAAGGATTGATGAAGTTAGGGCCTTCCAGCTCGAGGTTATCTGCCGCCAACTGTATGTTACAGTTCTGATAGGTGTTTACAGCAGGCGTGAAAGCCATGCCGGCACCATGTACGATGTCGCGCACATACTGGAACGGATTGTACTCACTCGCCCTGAAGTCTGCGTCGTTGAGCGGTGTGATGCCGCGTCCTTCCTCGTAGGCGCAGAACCATGCCGTCTCGCCGAAGGCTGTCTCTGCCTCATTGCTTCCCTTGTCGAGTGCTTCCTGGTCGGCAGGTGAATTGGTTGACGAACTGGTGAAGTCTGGCACGCCATACGAGTCGTACTCGCCCGGCGCATAGTTGCAGATGAGACGCGAGTTGAACTTGAAGCGCGGATATTTGCTGTCCGAGTCATACTTCTGGCTCATCTCGTCATTGATGTCGTTACCCCAGATAACGGTGTTCACAAACTGGTTGTAGTACACCGTAGAAGGATGAAAATCACTCCCGATACCCTCGTTGCGTTGGTTCGTATAGTCCTTGTTGGGATTTCTGGTGTACACGGCAGGATAGAGGTTTGCCTGGTTGCGCACGAGGTCGCAGTTAACGATATGGAAATATCCAAAAGGACCGATATATGCCACACCGCCTACACCACCTATCATCTCGGTGTTGTTATCGTCTTGTACGCTCAGGTTGGTGAATATTTTTCCCTCGACGCTGAGTGCCTCGTCGTAAGCCTCGTTGTTGGCAAAGAGGATGTTGTAGGCACTAAACTGGTGGGTAGCCGCCACGGCACCGCCTATGCCGGCATAGTTGACAGTCACCTGTTTGCCTTCGCTGTCAAGCACCTGGTCCGTACCGCTCTGGGCACGGTTCTGCTCAAAGGCATCCATATAGAGGTTTACCGTTCCGTTGGAGCAGAGTGCACCGCCGAGTCCTGCCGTGTTGTCGATAAACTTGCAGTGTGCCACGATGAGGGGAATGTCACGGTAGCCCACGGCACCGACGATTCCGGCGTGCTTGTACTGCAATCCTTCGTTCGTTCCCTTGTTGTAGTCATCGCAATAGCGGTTGCCGTCTACGAGGATAGCGCCACCACTATAGTAGTTGTACTTACTCATGTAGGTGGTACTGCCCTCGATGTAGTTCATGCCCATACCGCCTGTTATCTGCACACCGTCGAGGATGATAGTCTGGCCCTCCTCGTAGTCGAACGATCCTGCACCCATCTTTTTAGTGTAGTCTGCATAGGATAGACTGCGGTAGTCAGGATTTTCTTTCTCGTGCGACTCAGACGGCTTAGGCAGCATGCCCACCACGTTCTGGTCGGCTACAGCCTGCACCACATGATACACACCGTTGTGCTGAGAGTTTTCCACGTCACCCGAGAGGATGGTCTGGTTGGCAAACTCCCACGGTTCGATGATGTTGTTGCCGTTGTTGTCGTTAGTGCGGCGGCGCGTATAGAGGTCACTGATAGGCTTCTGCTCCATCTTGTATGTGCCGCCGATAGTCACCTCTTCGTCTGTCAAGGCAGTGACATTCTTGCTGATGACATTCGTGTACGTGTCAGGATCGCTGCCCGGTTCGTAATATCTGCCGATAAACGATTGGGTGTCGCTGGGGTTGCCCACGGCAAAACTGCCGTATACGCTCACGCCCTCTGGCAAGAGGAAGCTGTTACCCGGCGAGTTGCCGTACACACCGGCAAGGTTGCGCGTGGGGTAATAGGTGCCCTGCGCTATGAAGATCTCAAACGGCAGGTTGTTGGCTCCTGGTTGGTTGAGGGCGGTACTGCCTGCATTGTACGAACGCTTCTCGATGATGTAGTCGATGGCATCCTGCAGGTTCTGCATAGGATAGGCAAACGACGATCCCTCCTGACTGTAGTATTCCTCCACGCTGGCCGCCTTGGCTGTATTGACGAGGTTCATCATGGTCTGCGCGGCATCCATGTTCACGTCTTCGGGTTTTGCCACGAAGAGGCGCAGCATGAGTTGGCCGTTGCTCAGAACCTTGTCGAGTGCCCGTGCTCCCATCTCTATGTAGGAGCGGTTATTGGTTGTCGACACCTGTCGGTCCATGTTCATGAAGTCGGTGGCTGAGAGTCCTGACTTCTGCATCAAGGCGGTGTACTCGCTCACAGGCATACCTGTACGCACCAGTACGGAGTAGTTGGTAAGTCCGTAGTAGCCGAAGTTGCTGAATCGGGTGAAATCGGTGGCTGTAGTCTCCTTGGCGAGGGTCTGCTGGTCGGTAGCGGCATTGTTTTTGTCTGCGAAGCGCACACCGGCTGAGTTGAGGTTAGCCAACTGGATGTTGTTCACACCCGAGAGGCGCAGGTTCTGCACGGCACAGTAGGCGAACGGATAGAACTGCATGGTCGTTGCCGTGTTGCCCACTGCCTTGGTGGGGTTGAAGAGTCCCGATACGTTTGCCTGTGACGACGAACTGTTCTGCCATACCACACTGGAGTTCACGCGGATGTTGATGTTCTCTTCGTCCTGACCGAACCAGATGCCGCCGCCCTGACTGTTGGCGGTGTTGTTGACAATGGTAGAGGTGTAGACATGTGCCATCTTCTCGTCGAGCACCGTTCCCTCGGGTTTGGTGTCGATGACGGTTCCGTCTGAGAGCTTGGTGCCGTTCTCAAACATATAGATGGCACCGCCATAGTCGGCAGTGTTCTGGTCGATAAGACATCCCGACACGAGGGCATTGTGGGTCAATGCCAAGGCGCCGCCATAGGTGGCACTGTTGCCCTGCACGATGCAGTTGCGCACGTGGGCATAGTCTGTCACGATGGCAGCACCGCCATACTGGTTGATGTTCACGTCCGTGTTGGCAAGGTTGGTCACCTGTGCATCGGCATTACCGCCGGTGATGTAGAGTCCGTCAATGACGGCACGGTCGGTGACCGCCCCCGTCTTCATCGACAGGTAGTCTGTGTCACCCTCCGTCCATGAAGAAGTGTTGCCCACTATGTCGCCTTTTACATAAGGATTACCCTCGCCGTCGAATACACGGTCGGTGAAGGTCACCACGTGATAGGTGTTGGCATTCTGCTTCTCGTACTTATTATAATAATAGGAGTCGAAGTAGGTGGGGTTGCCAGTGATGTCGCGGTTGTCGGTAATGGTACCTGTAGCGGTGTCCTTGGTGTAGAAACCATTGTCATCTGCTGAGGTGTAGGTATCGGTGTATCCGCCCCATACTTCCACACCACGTGGCACGATGATAGACCACACGCGCACACTCTGATCCATCTCGTCGGTGGTGCGGCAGGCGTAATACTGGAAGTACTCGCCTGCCTGCTGCTGTGTCTTGCTGTTTGCTACCTTCACGATGACAGTGTCTGTCGGATTCTGGTACTTGTAGCGTCCTGCTGCATCGAGCACCTTCTGCAGTTTGCTGGCGCAGGCGGCATTGGTTGGGCTGTCGGCAGAAGCCGTGCCGTGACCTTCTGGGGTGACATAGAACACAGCCTTTTTACTCGTTGCTCCTGTAGTGGTGAATTTCTCTGGAGTGATGTCGAGCGACTGGTTGTATTCGTAGGCTCCCTTGTCGATGGTACAGTCCTGAATACGGTCTTCACCGTTGATGTCCACCGTAATGTCGTATTTGCCGAGTTCATCATATTCCGAACCCTTGTTGATACACTGCGTGGCATCGGCTTTCAGAGAGTAGTCGGTGTTGTTGTTGGCATCGCGAACGAAAGGTTCGTTGGCTAAGCAGTTTTCGTAGAATTTTTGGTAATCGTCTCTGTCGCCTTCTGATCCGTCTCCCACAACCTTAACGAGATCATTATTGGTGGCGTCGTCAGAAGCATACTTTGCAGACCATGCAGAACTGTAACATGTATAGAATGCATCATTGGTATTTCCTGCTTCATATGTGAAACCCGACATACCGACCTGAATCATATTCTCAGCCGTAGTACCGTCTGCATAGTTACCCCAGACGATACAGTTGTAGAAATTCGACTGATTGGAGTACTTTTTAGTATCTTTGTCATAACTTGCTGCCGCATCCCACACACCGCCTGTACAAGGTTTCTTACCATTATTTTGAGCATAATTGTATGCAATGGTACAGTTGTACAAATTACTCGTCTTGGATATATAGAAACCGGCACCGAGCACATTGTAACCGCTATTGCTGGTGGTGTTCTCCACAATGAGAGAGTTGATGAGTGTTCCACCGGCAGCATACACGCCAGCACCGCCGACAAATATACCTTGACCATTACCATAGATGGTATTCTTCATGACTTTGCAGTTCTTCACTATCGAACCGTCATTCATGTAGATGCCGCCACCGCCTTGTCTGTCTCCTGTGCTACTGGTTGCACTGAACACATTGT
>CAVCGV010000037.1:0-24008 GCA_963601815.1 bacterium | reverse complement strand
ATGACTGAACGTCTTCTACCGTCAGAGTGCCTGCCTCTTTCTTGCTTGCAGCCTCAGTGGCAATATCCTGGATTAGCCCCTTGTTGTACTCCAAAGACTCGAGAACATAGCTATCGGGATACTTAGCCGCAATCTCTTTCGACGTGGCATCAATCTTGGCGATGGCTTCCTCGATAGCCTTCTGCAAAGTTGCATAAGCCTCGTCCAGTGAGGTGGTAGAGCCTTCCTCTGCGGCTGCATAGTAAGGAGCCGCCGGCGTTGTTGCTACTGCAGGAGCTACGCCCATAGCGAGCATCGCTGCAAAAAGTAAATGTTTCTTCATAATACTCTCTCTTAAATAAATTAATAATGTGAATAAAAAAAAGTTATCTTACAATCTTGTATGTTTTCTTTCCCTGTCGTGCCACATACACTCCGTGGGAGAGTTGAGCGGCAGACACTTTGCGACCATTGAGGTCGTAATAGTCGATATGATTGTCTGCGCCCTGTACGCCGTCGACGTGTTGGATACCCGATGTACTGCCCGTCGTTACCTCGAGTTGCTCGGAAGGATACGACAGTTCATCGCCCTGTTTGCCGCGAACCACCAGTGCATAGCTTGCACCCTTCTCCAGTCCACTAAACTCAAAGGAAGTCTTGCCCTGTGTAGACACGCCGTTGTATCCGTCTACAGGCTGCAGGAGGAGTTGGTGACAACCGGCATAGACATCGTCGATGAAGAAGGCGCCCTTATTCCTGGTGTATACACGCAGGCGTACGGCATCAGCCTCATCGAACGGAAGACCGAGTTTCATGCCGTCCTTGTAGGCTGCACCATTGAAAAGCCCCGCACCGTTCCATTCGCCGTCACGCAACACTTCCATCACCAGAGTTGCCTCGGTAGAAGACGTAGTGCGGACATAGAAACTGAGAGACGTGATACGCTGACCGGGGTAAGCCACCACGATGCTGTCGTCCACCTTGTTCAGACGGATGGACGGTGCAGCCTCTCCATAATAACTGCTGTTCGCTGTACCGTCAGTGCTCCAAGTATCGGGCAGTTTCCCGTCCGTGAAGTCGCAGCCCTTCAGCTGTTCCTCCTCATCGTACACCTGCTTGTAGAGCGTCACCTCATAGTCATCGGCGTTGTCCAGTGCGGTCCATGAGGCAGAGAAGGCGTCCTCCCCCACTCCGTCGGCCTTCAGTCCGGTAACATAATACTTGCTGAAAGGCACAGCCGTTGTCTTCACCGTCTGCGAGAAGACATCGGACGAATAAGAGCCGCGCTGCACCTTGAGCGAGAACTCATACTCCGTCTCGGGCTTCAGACCGGTTATCTCCAGCGTGGCAGGGTCGGTATAGGTCTTGTCTGTATAGGCAGAGAGCGGTTGCTTGTTGCCGTCCTTCACCTCTTTTATATTAAGCACGTACTCCTTGGCTACAGGCACAGCACCCCACGAGATAGACACACAGCTGTCTGCCACCTCCTTGAAGTCAATCTGCGGGGTAGCGAGTTTGAGGTCCAGACCGCCAAGCATGACATTTATCATGCCGTCCTTCTCCTCTATATCGTCGAGCGCCAGCACATTCTCGTCAGCCCACGACGTGAGCTGCCACTGCGTTACGTTCGACGTACCGGGGAAGGGGTCGCCCGTCCTGGTAGCCTCTGTAAGTTTGCCGTCGGCCTCCACGATGTCCACACGCTGGTGCGAACCTACGATGTTGACCTCATCTGCCTCCCACACATCCTTGTCGTAATCGATGTGCCAGAGCAGCATGCCATGTCCGGGCAGGTAAGCATCCCATGACTTCTGCTGGCGGTTTTCGAGTACGAAGAACTCGTTGCCCTTGGTACCGTTTACCGACACGCGGTAAGCCTTGTTGCTGTCCTTGAGGTCGGGCAGCACATTGAGCGTATCTGTTCCGGCATTCAGTTCCACGAGGTCGGTCCATCCGAGACAGGCGCGCTCGTAGGCAGAGAAGGCCGGCGGGGTATTGCCGTTGTTGTTGTATGACCCTATTGCCATGGTGTCAAACTTGCCCGGAGCGAAGGTGGCTGTGCCGTAATAGACATCATAATGGTCTGCCAATCCCAGTACATGGCCGAATTCATGCACGAAGGTACCTATACCTGCCGGCTGGGGTGTGGTGAGTGTACCGTTTATCTCGTTGCTGCACGAGTAGTTGCCGATGTTCACATTGTCGAGCTGGAGCGTGGCACCTGTCAGTCCTGCATCTTCTGCCATGTTCTGGTAAGTGCTGGCATGGGGCCAGATGGTACGCGACTCGCCCGAGTCGGCTGCGCCATAACCGGCATAGTAGAAGTAGATGTTGTCCACATATCCGTCGCCATCATTGTCATAGTCGGCAAAGTTGACCAGCGGGTCGGCAAGCGTGCATGCCTCGCGTACAAACTCTTCGAGGCGGGCTGGGTTGTCGTCTGAGCCGAGGTTGGTGCCATAGTAGTAGCAGTTCTGGGGCAGGGTTACCGGACCCACAATGTCAAAAGTGGGCTGGAAGGCTCCTGCCGAACTGTCCACATAGAAGTCTCGCACACTGCCGTTGGCTCCGTTGGAATAAGTGAAGCCCTGCTGGTTGAACATGTCGTTATAGAACTGCGCAGCGTCACTGCCCGTAGTAGTAAACTTGGTATCGGCAAACTGCACCAGGATGACCAGCGAACGCACCTCGCCCTTTACGGGATAATTGGTGAGTCTGTGGCTCTGCACATCCGCACTTACCTTCTGCTGACTGTTGAAACGGCGCATAGGCGACACCTTTGCCAGTTGTGCCTCGCGTTTCTGACGACACACGTTCAGGATAGCTTCCGTATTCTGGTTCTGCAGGAAAGCCTTCGCCTCTGCCGTACGCTGTGAAGCCTCCGTTGCCTTGATGCCACTGGCAGCCAACGCACCCTTCACGAGTTTGGCATACTCATAGTTGCCCGATGCGGCATTGAAGAGCAGCGGCTTGCCGTCGGCAGTCATTACATAATGGCCGTGCTCGTCGCCACGCTGCAGGATGGTGAGCATGGTGCCGTCAGCCTGTTTAACCTTGATGGGGTACGGATAAGCCGGAATCGCCTTGGCGACCTGCACGGAGCAGGCTGCCAAGGCGATTATCATACTTGTAGTTTCTAAGAAATGTTTCATGCAAAAAATTGTCTGTTACTTCACGACAAACTTGAGGGTGGCCTTGTTGCCAGCCTTGTCGGTTGCCTTGGCTACATATACACCGCCAGCGAGCGATGTGGTAGAGAAGGCAGCACCGTCGGTCTTGCCTACCAGCTGACCGTTGATGCCGTAGACAAGGATGCTGGTTGCACCCTCGGCCTTTACTTCGCCATACTCAGCCTTGATGGCGAATGTGTCGGCAGCAGGAGCTTCCTCTATGCCGTTGATATAGTCCTTGAGCACAGTAACCGTAACGGTGGCAGACAGATCACCATAAGTTATGGTAACCATATCGAGCCCCTGCTGCAGACCCTTGACGGTAAGCTGAATGGTATTACCCTCTGCCTTACCCAGTTCGACAGTAGCGTTCTTGCCTTTTACCGAAACATCGAGGTCTGACTCCAGGTCGACGTCGTCGACACCATATACACTAACCGTGATGACTGCGTTGCCCTCCTCGGTAGTACCCACGGTTACGTCATCGCTGCTCACGTAGAGAGCCTTTGCGATGTTGTTGAAGTAGAGTGTAGGAATGTTGCCCTGTTCCTTCCAAGGCTCAGCCTGTGTAGAACCGTAAACATAACCCAAAGACTCGAAGAAGGCCTTGTCCATGTCCTTGGCAGCCTTGTAGGCACCTTCTACGCTGGTAGCATCAGTGTTGCCTGCGTCAACAGTGGTGTAGCAACCCTCTATGCGCTTTTCTGTCTTGTGTGTCTCACCCTCTGCATATTCCTCGTCGGCAATTGTCTTGCCAGCTATGAGGTGGAGTGTGGCAGGGTTGGAAACCTCATCACCGTTTTCATCAGTAGCTCTCACTGTTCCGTCAAATACGCAGTTGCTTATCACTTTATAAGAATCTGTTGACGACCAGTCTGGCTCGAGACCACCTACGATACCGCCGGCAGCATAACCGCCCCACGATGTAGGATTGGTAGCTATCACTTCTGCATGGCTGATACAGTTATTGATTCGGTTAGCATAGCTGTATCCCATGATACCGCCGACATTGTTTTCGGCAGAGAGCAGACCCTTAACCTCGCAATTGGTTACGGTGCAACCATCCTGTGTCGAACCAGCCTCACCTACGATACCGCCCAGGCTTGAACTTGCCACAGCCTTCACGTTAGCATAAGAAGCAGTAACTGTACTGCTGGTGCGCTGCTTACCGACGATACCTCCTACATAAGAGGCTTGGGGAGTTTTGATTTCACCCTGGAAAGAAGAGTTGGCTATCGTACTGTAGAGGTTCTGGCAACCTACAAGACCACCGACAGTGGCATCTGCAGCACCAGAGATGTTAGCATCATAAACATGAACATTGTCTACATTGGTGTCCTCGCCTTTGTGTGTATAGTCATAAGAAGTCTCACCAGCCACAACACCTACATACTGGTTGCCATTTGTCACCTCGATGGTAGGTTTCACGAATGTCAGGTTCTTGGCAATACCGAGGTTGTCGAGTGTACCGAAGAGACCAGCATGTGAGTCTGAAGTCTGTATGTCGAGGTTATAGATAGTATGTCCGTCACCGTCGAGCACACCTGTAAAGCTGCTTACCGGAGTCCAGTAAGAGGCGCTCTTGCTCATGTCAAGGTCGTTGACAATCTTGTAAGCCTTGGTAGGAGCCTGTGCTATCTGTTGCAGGTCGCCTACAGTAGAGATAAGATAAGGATTATCTACCGAACCGTCACCGCCCTCGGCAAACTTTGTGAAAGGCACATCATAGAAGCTGATATCGTACTTGCCTGTGTCATAGTTCTTGAAACCTACCATCATCTCTATCTTGCCGTTTTCATTCATCTGTGGCAGAGAAGCTGTGGTAAACACATTGTCGTCGTCACCGCGCCAAGACTTGAGAACAGTACCATCGGTCTTTGCCACCTCAAGCACATTGTCCACCTTGTTGCTGCCGTCGTCACGTTTCTTCTTTGCAATGTAGACATACTCCATCTCGTCGTCCGTGTCGAAGAGATAAGGATTGAGAGATGTGCTGTTGATGAGCGGCGTAAAATACTCTGCGTTTGTACCGAGGTTCAGACGGTCAATATGGTCGATGGTGCGGTCAGGGTTTACCCATGCGATAGGAGCCAACACCTCATCGCTCTCGTTAGACTCTGCACTTGAGAGTGCGATGACATACTGATAGCCATAGTTGTTGGCAGTAGTGGCGTAGCGGTCGAAGTTGCTTGAGATGGCGTTGCCCTCTATCTCTTGCGACAGGTAAGTAGCAGGCTCGCATGAAGGAACGTCCACGAGCTGTAACTGCTCTGCGGCGTTGTCGCCTGTGCCGAGCGTCTGGAGGAACCACATCTGGTCTGACTTGCCGTGTATCGTATTAAGCATACCCCACTGGTTGCTTGTCACCTTGTCGCAGATGTCCTTGAGCTTGCCGTGTTCTGAGTCATAGACTGCGAAGCTGGCAAGGTCTGCATCGAGCGAAGACATGTAGTCGAGCAACTCCACTACATAGTTCAGCTTGCCGTTGTCGCTGTAATAGCCCTGGGAGAGGTCGTTGTTGCCGAAGAGACCGAAGGCTGCCGAACGGTAAACGACACCGTCGGGCACGGCGATGGAAACAGCAAGGCTGTCCACCTTGTTGAATTTCTTGTCGTAGGTGCAGAGAGTCACATGGTTGTCAGGATTCTGCACGATGTCCTGTGTGCCGTCGCCAGCATCTGTATCGGTAAACGGCTTGTCATAGCTGGTAATGACGTAGTAAGGTGTGCCGTTTACATCGAAGCAGTTGAAGCAGGGGCTCTGCAGATAGTTGATGCGGTTGTCCAAGTCGAACGAGAAGCTCTTCTCCACGTAGGCTTCTGTCTGTCCCCATGTAGGAGGAGCGATGATGTCTACATTGTACTTGCCATCCACCTCGTTGGTCATGATAAGGCGGTTGAAGACGGTCCATGCGTTGGAAGCAGACTGGAATACCACGCCCGTACCCTCTTTCTCAAACTTCACCTCGCCGGTGGTGATGTCGTAGGCACGAGTCATGTACTTGTTGGTGCCCATGTAGGAATCATGGAACTCTACCAAGATTTCGTTCGTCGAGGCATTGGAATCGAAAAGCTTGTTGGTAACAGGGCCATAAGGTTCTATACCCGACACATGCCTCCAGCCCTCAGGTACCTGGATAGTGAACTGTCCCACCTGCTGATGGTTGTTGTTGTATACTGTAATCGTAGAGGTCTCATAGAAATGAGCTGTATAATACTCGCTATAGACACTGTCGCGATAGGTACTCTCCTGTGTGAAATACCAGTTGTTGCCGTCAGAGCCTGTCACCCATCCGTAGCCTTCTGACGAGAAGGAGTTAGAGGCTTCATCGGCTGAAACTCTCGACGGAGCGTTCTTCAACTGGGCGAAGCCTGCCTTCTGCATCTGCAGGGCGGCATTGCTGCGGTTCACCACACCGGGTACAGACACGAAATTGTGGATGTCTGTCTTCTTCAGTTTCTGTGCATAGGACACTTTTCCCGTTGTCCCTGCAGCCATGCAGCCTACTGCTACCAGCAAGGCTGCACTAAGGGTAGATAAATACTTCATACCGTATGATTTTTATGTTTTTTCCTGTTCGTTTATTCGTTCATGCCTCTTGCCACGCTGAAGGCCTTCATGGCGTTGCTGTCCACGTACTTGGCTCCGAGCGCCTTGGCAGCACTTTCTGTCTCAGACTCCTTGAGGAAGTAGGGACTGGCTATCCAGAATAGGTCTGACAGGTAGTTGGACTTCGACGGGCTCTTTGCCTTGTACACCTGGAGAATCATGGCGAGGAAAGTAGCCGAGTCGATGCCCTGGCCTGTGTTCACGTTATAGGCAGTACCCGAGAAGAAGCCATAGGTGCCGTACTCGTCACTATACTTGAAGGGGGCTGTAATAAGTCCCGATGTAGTGCCGTAGTAATAGCCGCCCGTGGTGCCAACGAAGGCATTGTACACATAGTATTTGCCGAAGCGGCCTATGTTCTGGTTACTCTTGATCTGTACGGCGCCGATGGAATCATTGACGATTACCGGGAAGGTGTAGCCCCACTCCGGTACGGAGAGCCCGCTGCGGCTGAGGGTGATACGTACGGTCTTGAACTCTACGTTATAGTCGTCATCGAAGGTGTTGTAGGCAAACACATAGTTGCCTGCCACGTCGTTGTCGAAATCGTACTGCTTCACGATGAAGGAGTCTCTCACGCCTGCGGCCTTGTACTTGATGTAGTCGGCACGGAAGTGGCCCGTAGTGTTGGCGCTCAGCTCCACACTCATGGTACCGAGCGTGTTGTCTACAGTGGCCTTTGCCCAGTCGGGGGCGTAGGTTACCTCTACCGCCGTATTGCTGGAGCACTCCTTGGTGTAGGAGCCTTCGCCGTCGTTAGCCTGCACGATGTCGGCATTGTCGACGGTCAATACCAGCCCGAACTGCGACACGTTGAGTACGATGGAGTCGTTGGCAGCCTTCTTGATGACAAGCTTGGCATTGCGCGACTGGCGCGAGTCGTTGGCAAGCGAAGCCAGTTTTACGTTGTTGCCGTCGATAGTGGCTGTGAGCCATGACGGCTCGTCGGTATAAGCAGCTACGGGTACACAGTCTACGGTGACAAGTCCCTCGCTGGCGTTGGGACCGAGCGATGTTTCTGCCTTGGTCACGTTGATGGTGCTCTCGGCTACAGCATGGTAGTCGCTATCATTGCTGCATGATGCCATCAGCCCCAAGGCAGCCATACCTATTATTATATGTTTCTTCATTGTTGCCGTTTAATTGTTTTTGGTCATGTTGGAAAGATAATACCAGGAAATAACAAACACATAACTGTTGTTCTCCTTGATAGGATTGCCGTCGGTGGTGCATGCCAGTGCCACAAAGGTATCGGTGGTGTAACCCTCCGAAGCCAATGTGCCGTCGTCCTCAAACTCTGCCTGCTGGCTAACGCCGTGCCATACGAGGTTCATTCCGCCTTCGCCCAAGAGTATGCCTTGGTCCAGGTCGGCATTCATAAACCAGAGGGCAGGATACTTGCCCGAGGGGTCGTCGATGAGCTGGGAAGCCATATTGAGCTTGCCTGTCTTCGGGTCGAAGGTGAGTCCGACGGCATAGGTATTGCCGCTAATGGTAAATTCGCCCTTGAGGAGGTTGGTCTGTCCTTCTATCTTGGAGATGGTCATGTCGCAACCGCCCGACATGCTTGCGAGGGTCCAACTGCCCAACCATGTGTCGATGCTCACGGTGTAGGGGGCAAGTTTTACGTCGGCTGCATTCTTGGCTGTCAGCACGCCATCAGCATCTACGTCGAAGTCGGTTACTTCCGTACCTGCTATGTTAACGCTGTTGAGGGCACTGATACCTGTAGTCGTTACGCAATAGGGCTGCTCCACCAACTGGTTGTCTGCCGAACGGGACAAGATGCGGCGCGAGCTGTTGTCTACTTCTATCGCCTTGTTAGCGTTGGCAGCGTCACCTGCGGTATAGTTGACGAGGAGTTTCTTGTTTACGTCGGCAAGACTGTCCAAGCGTGCTGTCCAGTCGATGCTCTCAGGCAGGCGTGTGAACACCATGTTGTTGCCCCACTTCTTGCCTCTAACAAAGATGCTGTCCTGTGTAAGCTTCGTAACCACAAACTCCCAGTCGCCCTGCTGACCCTGGATATCGCTGTAGGTAGGGGTACCCAACTGGTGCAGGATGGAGTTGTAAGTATTGAAGGTGAGGACGGGGCCCATGCTGCGGTCTACACCATAGCTCGATGTGGCACGCTCTGCCGAGGTGGCCAACTGCGGGTCGCCAGCCACTGTCACCTTGCCGTTCTGAAACTTGAGCAGGAAGGTGTAGCCACCACCCTGGTAGCTCTCTCCTGTATAGTA
This sequence comes from bacterium, assembly GCA_963601815.1. Classification (GTDB taxonomy): domain Bacteria; phylum Bacteroidota; class Bacteroidia; order Bacteroidales; family Bacteroidaceae; genus Prevotella. Next base: position 15,010 of record CAVCGV010000037.1, on the reverse strand, counting down.
ATGCAACTGCCAGCCGTTAGCTGCCGACTCGAGAATCTTCTGTGTGTTCTCCACCGTACTCTCGATGCGGTTGGCTGCCGAGTCGTCGAAAAATTCCTTGTCATCGTGCAGACACGACTGGAGGCTCAGTCCTGCCGTGATGCATGCGATAGCCATATATATGTTCTTCTTCATGTGTAGTCCTTATTTTAAGTTTTCCATATCAAGTGACTGCATCTCCGAACCGCGGCGCAGGATGGTGCTGCGCAACTGGTCGATGTCGCAGTTCCATGACTCCGACATGTAGTTTCTCACGAGGGTGAGCTTCTGCTCGATGGCTTCCACTGCCGTAGAACCGCCATTGCTCTGCGCATCGTCGAGGATTTCCTGCCACTGTGCCTCTGTCTTTGTGATGTAGGATGAGAGCATCTCGGCGAAGTCTTCCTGACCTTCAGACATACTGTAAGGTGTTACGAAACCTGCTCCATGCGCTTCGGCATCTGACACCTGATACCAGTTGCCGCTCACATATCCCGACTCTGTTATCTTGTTGTAGGAAGTGTCGTAAGGCTTCTTCTGGTTCAGGATATGGGTAAACTCGTGGTGCATGGTGTGGAAGTAGTACTGTGTCATAGTGTCGTAGTCCTTGAGCACCGAGTTGGTAAGGTTGTTCACCATGTAGAGGGTAACCTTCAATCCGCCCTCGGCAGTACCGAGCACCATGGTACCGTTGCTGTTGTAAGCCGGACTACCCACGAGGTGGATGACACGCGGCACGTACGACTTCACGAAGTCCTGGCCCATCACCTCGGCATAGGAATCGAGCCAAAGGTACTTGATGAGGATGGCGAGCTTGGCCGACTTGGCCGAGTCGGCAGGTACAAGGGTGTAGGAGTAGTCGGACTCGATGTCCTCCATCTTGTACTTGAAGTCGATATTGTAAGGACTGGTATAGTTCTTCTGCAACCAGAGGTCGAAAGCATCGCGCTGTGGCGAGTCGACCGGGAAGATGGTGGCACTGTCGGGATCGTTGTCAGAGCATGACACCATAGCCATGCCTGTACACAATGCCATCATCATCATGAATATATATCGTTTCATGTTCTTCTTTGTTGTTTTCATTGTTCCTTGGCATTACTTGTTACGGGGGTTGGCAGGAAGGCCAGCCTCGATGACATCCTGTGGCAACTGGATGGCAAGGCGCGGGTCGTGTGCCTCCATCGTGTCGGTAATGTCGGTTATCTTGTAGTTACTGCGCACATTGCGGCGGTAGATGGTAATGCCGTAACGCTTCACGTCCTGCATACGCAGTCCTTCATGGATGGTGAGGATGCGGCGCAGGTGGAGTATGCACTGCAAGAGAGGCTCCTGCGTGGTCTGCTCTATGCTGAACGAGGTGTGCAGCGCCTTGCGCGGTGTAGCCTTGGTAGGTGTGTAGTAGGCTGTCGTGGCATCGCTGTAGAAGTTCTTCACCTCGTCGAGCGTTATCTGTACGCCGTCCTTGGCAAAGACAGAGAGCTCTGTATTGATGTCCTGCATGGCTGCCGCATACTGCCCCAGCATGGCTTCGGCCTCAGCACGTACGAGGAGCGTCTCGTCGCCGGTAAACTCGGCATACTCGGCATGTGGCGTACCGATGCCTGCCTGGATGTCGCTATACTCGAAGTCGTAAGGTATCTTGCGCACGATGTATTTTGACAATGACGGATTGGAGAACACGCTATAGTTGAACACGCTTCCGCTGTTGCCCCAAGGACCGTCCGACTGTACTGTTTCCTGTGTAGCAATCATGGCGCTGTGGGCGTACATGTCGCCATATTGGTAAGGACCGCCTACGGCTCCCCACTCTGATGCTACCACCTGCAGGAGGAAGTTGGCCTTGACAGAAGAGTCGATGAAGGCGTTGGGTGCTACCTGTCCGTTGGCTGTAAGCGCACCCCATGTAGCCCAGTCTCTGAGCACGGTCTTGGGAGTGGTACCGAGTGCCTTGTTAGCATACTCTATGGCCTTGTCGTACTTGTGGTAATAGAGATAGAAGCGGGCAGCGAAGGCTGCGGCGGATGTAGAGCCGAAATGGAACTTCGGTTTCTCGTAGTTGTTGTCGCCGATGGTCTTCATGCCTTCCACGATGTCGCTCTCTATCTTGGCGTACAACTGGGCGAGGGTGCCGCGGTCGTATTTCTCGTATACATTGGTAGAGGCTTTCTCGGGATAAGGCAGACCAAGGTCTGTGTCGGCAGTCTGCTCGTCGTAAGCCTGGCAGAACACGTTGGCCAACTGGAACATGGAGTATGCACGGCAGAGCAGCGCTTCTGCCTTCTGACCGCTGTAAGCGCTCTGCTCGGCAGCACTGAGCGAGTTGATGTGGTCGAGCGCAAGGTTGGCTGTGGTTACTGCCTCATAGTAGGTAGACCAGAGCACACTCGGAGACTCATAGACACCGGTCTCGGTAATGTCGTCCCACATGTATGCCTGCTGCTGGAAACGGTCGGCAGCCTCCCAACCGGTATTGATGTTGCAGTCGGTATTGTCGGAATACATCTCTAACAGATAACCCGGATGTACCTGCGAATAGGCGTTGATGAGCAGTTTGCTCACGTCGTCGGGACTCTGAAGGTCGAGACGGCTGTCGGGCTGCTTGTCCAAGTAGTCGTTACATGAGGTCAAGCCCAAAGTCATGGCCAGGGCAACGACGGCTGTATATATATAATAATGTAACTTCATTGCTTATATGAATATATATTGGATATGTTTTAAAGTCCGAGTTTCAATGTCAGTGTAAACTGCTTGGGCATAGGCGAAGCCACACCACCGGCATTCATAAACTCAGGGTCCTGACCGTTCAACTTCTTGTCGGCGTAGATGAGGAAGAGGTTGGTGGCCTGCAACTTGAGCGAGAGGTTGTTTACGACAGTACCCTCAAACCAGTTGCGCGGGAAGTCGTAAGCCAATGATATTTCCTTCATGCGGATGAAGTCGCCCTTGGCAATACGTGCCGAACTGTAGTTGTAGGCATTGTATGCTGTGGAAAGTGCAGTCTTGTTCTGCTCGTATTCGTACTTGCTCACGATGGTCGGCACATTGGTAATGTTCTCGTCGCCAGGCTGCATCCAGCGGTTCTTGAAGTCGTGGGTCATGGAGGTGAGGTCGTTGTACTGTGCGCTGAACACAGGGTCGAGTCTCACCACATTGCCGAAGGCATAGGTCATGAAGATGTTGAGGTGGAAGCCCTTGTAAGAGAACACGTTGCCCAACGAACCGTTGTAGATAGGATCGGTAGAACCTTCGTAGATGAGGTAGTCGGTGCTGTTGCGCTCCTGGAAGTTGATGTCTCCCACGGTCTCCTGTCCCTTCTCGTTGATGCACACGGGGTAGCCCTGCTCGTTGATGCCTACGAAAGGTATGGAGAAGAGGGCGCGTGCAGGATAGCCCTGCTTGGCGAAACCGTTGCCCTGCACGAGGTCGATGACGCGTCCCTGGTTATAGAGATCGGTAATCTCTGTGCGGTTGTGCGAATAGATGAAGTTGGTCTGCCAACTGAAGTCCTTGGTCTTGATGTTGGTAGAAGAGATGCTGAGTTCCTCACCCCATGACTTCATGCTTCCCACGTTGGCATAGGTAATGCCCTGCAACTGGGTAACGGTGGGCGCAATCTCGTCGAAGTTGTTACGACGGTAGACATCGAGTGTCAAGTTGAGACGGTCGTGGAAGAATCCGGCATCCACACCGAAGTTGAACTCGTGCTTCTTTTCGTAGGTAAGGTCTTCGTTGCCGAGTGCCGACACTACGAAGCCCAACTCCTTGTCGCTGGTAGTAGGACGGTAAGGGGTACTCATCGTCAACTTGGTAAGCGCATTGCAGTAAGAGGCATCGGGAGGTGTACCCGTCAAACTGTAAGACACGCGGAAGGTAAGGTGAGAGAGGGGGCTGAGCTTGTTAAACCAGCTTTCCTCGTGTACGTTCCATGCACCGGATACGTTCCATGTAGGCATCCAGCGTGCTGTGTTGGTACGGCCCATCTGGTTCGAACCCTCGTAACGGAAGGTGCCGTTGATGACATACTTGCCGTTATAAGAATAGGTACCGTTGGCATAGAAGGCTGCCGTGCGCGAACTGGTGTTGCGCAAGCTGTAGTAGTTGGAGTTCTCCTGGTCCAGCTTCTTGAAGTACTGGTACTCGAAGTAGGCTGTCTCGCCACGGTAGTTCATACCCCAGCCGTTGAACCATGAACGGTTGCGGCTGATGTCTGTGGTCTCCATACCGCCGAAGAGGTTGACAATGTGCTTCTGGGCGAAGGTATGGTTATAGTTGACCGTGGCACGGAAGTCGTAGTCGGTCATGCGGTTCTCGGTACGCTGGTAGATACCTCCCTGCTTCAGCACGGAGATGGGCAGCGCGTAGAGGTCGTCTTTGTCGGTAAAGAGGAGTTTGTTGGCATCGCGTATCAGCGAGTTGTCCATGGCACGGTAAGCCAATGCCTGGTTGGAGTCTTCCAGGATGTTGTGCTCCTGCGAAGAGGAACTGTACTTCACGGCACCGAGCACACCGAACTCAAGGTCGTGGATGGGTTTCCACTTCAGTTCCATCTGGAACTTCACGTCGCTTACATTGAGGTCGATGTAGTTGCTCTCCAACTCGTGCAGGATGTTGAAAGCTGCATAGTTGGCATGATAATAGGTATTGGGGTCGAGCGCACGCGAGGTGTTCAAGGCGTACGAATAGGGGTTGATGTCGAAGTCGCGCTTTACCTGTCCCGACACCACGTCGACATCCTGTCCCAGTGTTCCCGGGGCTTTCTGCTTGCGGTAAGAACCGCTACCGATGATGTTGATGGAGAGGTTGTCAAGGATATGGTGCGTCACGTTCATGTTTGCCGTGTAGCGGTTTACCTTGCTGTCTATGTACCAGCCCGGGTCTACCATGGCAGAGAGCGACGCGTAGTAGTTGCTCTTCTGCGTACCGCCGCTCAAGCTGACGGAGTGGTTCTGCATGATGGCAGAAGAGAAGAGCTGCTTAAACCAGTCGGTGTTGCGGTATTCTGCCTGCTGCAGGTAAGCGTTCTGCGCCTCCTGTGTGTTGGCAAGTCCGAAACTGCCTGTACTGGAATTGTAGGTGTTGATAAGCTCGTACATCTTGCCGTACACACCATAGTCGGAACCATTGAGAATGTCGGAGAGGTTGAGCCATCCCTTGTCCCGCAACTCCTTGTAGATGCCCATTTGGTCCTGTGAGTTGAGGATGTCGAAATTGCTGTAAGAGGGGATAAGACGGGTGGTAAACTCGCCCGTATAGTTGACGTGTGCCTGTCCTGCCTTACCTTTCTTGGTAGTAACGACAATCACACCCGCCATGGCGCGAGCACCATAGATAGAGGTGGCACTACCGTCCTTCAGTATTTGGAAACTCTCGATGTCGTCGGAGTTGAGTCCTGCAATGGCAGAACTGATAAGGGTCTCTGCATCGCCCGATGCCAGGTCGTCGGCACTCACGTCGGAAACGTCTTCCATGATGACGCCGTCTACTACCCACAGCGGTTTGCTGCTACCATAAATAGAGGTAGCACCACGTACACGAATCTTGGGAGCAGAACCGAACGTACCGCTCACGTTCTGTACGGATACACCGGCAGCACGTCCCTCGAGCGAACGGCTGATGTCTGCCACACCGTTGAGCTTTGCCTCTTCGGCATTCACACGGTCGGTGGCACCGGTAAAGAGTCTGCGGTCTGTCTTTTGCAGACCTGTAACCACCACTTCCTGCAACTCTGCAGCCGACTTCATGACCACTGTCATGTGAGGTGCGGCAGGAAGCGTCTGACTTTTCATTCCCACATAACTGAATACCAGTTTGGCACCCTTGGGAACATTGAGTTTGAAATTACCGTCTACATCTGTGACTGTACCGGTAGATGCCCCCCCAGAAATGGTAACGGAGGCACCGATAATCGGCTCGTTGTCATCTTGAGACACAACGGTTCCAGACACATCCATCTGGGCAAACGCTACTCCTATGCTTATCATCAGACAAGCAAAGAATAGCGAAAGTCTTTTTTCCATAATACTTCTCGTCTTGTATAAAAATTATAATTAATGTAGTTATCGGCTGCAAAATTACAACTTTTATATAACTTATTACGCTTTTTTGCATAAAAAGTGCAAATTAACATCATTTTCCGTAACAGATTAGCTACATAATACATAAAATCTGCATAAAATCACAAGCAAAAACACCATTCATAATAACAAAAACGAATTACCCACGATTTTAATTGCTAAACTTCGTTAAGCAAGAATGATGTGGCTACGTGGTAACTGCCGAGTTATTTTTCCCAGTATGGTTAGGCGGGCTGAAGGTCCAATGAGCGCACAAGCCGTAGTAGGTGCAGCGTCCCCGCTGCACACGCCAGCTGCAGTTAGCACTCAAGGAGGCAGGCATTTGAGGCTTTCTTGAGGCGAAGCGAGGACGCTTCGCACTACTACAGACAGCTGTTGTAGTAGCAAGACGCGTCCTCGCGTCAGCTACTACGTGTGTAGTGTGTGTTTGTTCGGGATGCGTTCGGGATGCGTATCCTACTTCTTGATGGTGAACTCAAACTTCAATCCACCTTCGGGCAGATTGGCAACGCGGATGGTACCGCCGTGCAGCAAGACAGCATTCTTGACAATGGCAAGCCCGAGGCCGGTACCGCCCATCTTTCGGCTGCGCCCCTTGTCCACACGATAGAACCGCTCAAAGAGTCGGGCAAGGTGTTCCTGAGGCACTCCCTGTCCGTTGTCGCAGAAGATGAAATGCCACTTGTTACCCTGCTCCTTCGCCTGGAGGGTGATGGTGGTTCCGTCGCCGGCATAGGCAATGGCATTGTCGGTAAGATTGCGGAACACACTGTAGAGCAGACTGCGGTTGCCCTTTACTACGATGCGCTCCGGCAGATGGTTGACAAACTCCATCTGGTGCTCCTGGCGCTGTAGGGCTGTCTCCTTCATGATGTCGGAAACCATGCGGGCAATGTCCACCGCCTCGAAGTCGATCATGTCCGAACCGTCGTCCAGACGGTTGAGCGTAGAGATGTCGCGCAGAAGGGAGGTGAGGCGTTCGCTCTGGGCATAACAGCGCTGCAGGAATTGTGCCTTGGTTTCCTCGTTGATGTGTGGATTGTCGAGGATGGTCTCAAGATAGCCCTGTATGCTGGCGACGGGGGTCTTCAGTTCATGGGCGATGTTCTGGGTGAGCTGGCGCTTCAGGATGCCCTGTTCCTTACGGGTTGTCTGCAAACGCTTGTACATCTTGATGATGCGCTCGGCTATTTCGCCCAACTCGTCGTCGGGGAATCTGGACAGGTCTTCCACCTCAAGACTCTCGTTATGGTCGGCCTTGTAGGCGAAGGTACGCAACTTGGTGATGTTCTGCCCCAGCCGACTGGTAAAACGATAAAGCACTATGGTAAGAAGGATGACGGCAAAGACCGCAAACCAGATATAGTGCTGGTCGGCCCTAAGCGACTTGGACAGGTCATTGTTGTAAGGCAGAGCACTGCGTATGATGAGCGAGTCGGCGGGAAAATAAGAAGCAACATAGAAATAGTCGCGGTTGAAGGTATTCGACTGTCTGTCGACGCTCGCCCCCTTACCCTTCTTCAGCGCGTCCTGCACCTCCTTGCGGTTCAGGTGGTTGGCAAAATGGGCATAATCCTTGCTCATATTGTCGTAAAGCACCTTGCCGTCGGGATGAATTAGCGTGACACGCAAATCGCGGTTGTCATGTTCGCGCACAAAGGCATTGAGACGTTCTTCCGACACGATGATACGGCGACGGTCCTTCACCGTGTCGCTCATCAGTACGCCGTGGTCGTGCGAAAGGGCGAGGTCTTCTGCGAGAAGGGCATTGTAACTCTCCAGACGCAGGGTGAGCATACTTACCTTAAACTGTTTCTCGCGTGTCTGCTGGAACACGATGAAGCTGACAGCGAACACCAGGAACACTGCCAACACCATAAAATAAAGTCTTCTGCCTACCTTCTTCTGCCTATCCATATTTTTTGTGTTATGCTTCTTTCTTCCGTACATTCAAGAAAGAAGGGAATTTTAAGGGAAGTAAAGCCGCCGCCATGCGCCAGCCAGTAAACATCTGTCAGGCATCAAAATAATAGCCGAAACCAAGGCGCGTAACGATGCACTTGGCAAAGGGACCTATCTTCTTGCGCATACGCGTGATGTTGACGTCCACCGTACGGTCGAGCACCAGCACGTCCTTGGGCCATACACGGTCTATAAGCTCCTGGCGGGAGAACACCCTGCCCCGTTCTTCCAGCAGAAGGCGAAGCAGTTCGAACTCGGTCTTGGTGAAAGGCACGTCAGCACCGTCTACGGCTACGGTCTTCTTGTCGAGGTTAAGTACCAGTCCCTGATAGTTTATCACATGGGGCTGACTGCCGTTCTCCTTCTTGCCCGCCGTACGGCGCAGGACGGCACGCACCCTTACCAATACCTCTCGGATGGAGAAAGGTTTCGAAATATAGTCGTCTGCCCCGATGTTAAAGCCCGTTACGGTGTCGTTCTCCGTATCGCGTGCCGTGAGGAAGATAATGGGCACGTGGGCGGTAAGCTCGTCCTCCTTCAGTCGACGGGCCATCTGGAAACCGCTCATGCCTCCCATCATCACGTCGAGCAGGAGCAAACGGAAGGAAGCAATGTCCTTCTCCAGTGCCTCCTCGGCAGAATTGGCTGTCTCCACATAATAGCCTTCGGTCTCAAGGTTGAACTTCAAGATTTCGCAGAGATCCTGCTCGTCGTCCACAACCAATATTCTACAATTCTTTTCTTCCATCGTATTGTCGTTTTGTTTATTCTCGTTTCTACACCTTATTATATTATAGGCAAACAACCTTTTATATATGCATAAGGCAACTGACTTTCACCGATGCAAAGTTACAACATTTATTTTGTAACACGCTTTACAAGCAGTTACATTTTTGTGTCATTCGCAAGTCGAATGTATGAAGACGCATCTGCCACCAAGGAAGCACAAGTTTTCTGGACGTTCCCCAAATAGAGAACACCCGCCAAGCGAACACGCACAACAATACGGATGCCTGTTTTACACAAAAACGCACAAATCATGCGCTCTCTACAAGCACCTATTCTTAAAAAATATTAAACACTTCACAAGGGAATTTCATTAGAAACATATCATCTTTAACTTATACAATACACTCTTTTGGATTATATCGTTATCTTGTCACAATGTATCTTCCGAGGTGTACTATTTCTTCAATTCCACCCCCTTGTCTTAAAATCTCGGCAAAATTACGAATTATTCTTGAACCGAGCAAGAAAAAAACATGAAAAATTTGCATCAACAGCAAGAAAACACGTCGTTTTAACTCTTTTTCAGTGCCAAAAGCAGCTTTTACACCCCAACGGCACAAGTTTTTCTACCCGAAAGGAGGAAAAAACAATATTTCCACCTACCCCTGCCGACAACATTCAAAACACGCTTTTCACACTTTCCCATTCAAAGATACAGTAAAGCCAAAGCGAGCGGAGCATCAAGGCAAATATACACTTTTTATGCAAAAATCCCTTAAAAACCATATTTGTAAACGTCTGTTAAATAGTTTGGAGTCATTGCTTTTTTCACTATCTTTGCCGTCAGAAATATCATCTTTTACTTATACAATATTTATGAAAAACCTTTACGCAACAATGGTAGCCGTGTTGCTATGTGCAAATGGCTACGCTACCGACTACAAAAAGGCAGAAAGAACTGGGAAGTTTGATGCCTTCAGCATGATTGCCATGCAACAGTTGGAACAGAACGCAGGCGGTGCACCTTCTGCCAAGGGCAAGAGCGCCGCCGCCGGCAAGTCAGACAACCGCTATAAGGCCACCGTGCAGATGACTGCAGGGACCGACATGGCAAAATTCGAATCGAAAGGTTTCCACATTTCCACGTTGGTAAACAATTTCGGAATCATTACCACCACTATAGACAGTCTGCAGATTCTGGCTGAGGACAAGGACGTGGAGCGTATCTCCTTCAACGAGTACAGCATGAACCTCGACCTCAACAAGGCGAATACCGTTACGGGCGTAGACGTCGTACACAACGGCAACACCGCATCCAATCAGCTCGCTGCCAACAGCCTCTCACGCGCATATACAGGAAAGGGTGTCATGATAGGCATCTTCGACAACGGGTTCGACCCAAACCATGCCATGTTCCTCGACAAGAACGGCAAGAGCCGATTCAAGATGATTATCAGCAAGGACGGATCGGCCATCACAGACTCTGCCAAAATTGCCGCCTACACTACCGACTACATGTACAGCACACACGCCACCAACGTGAGCGGTATTGCCGCAGGATATTATAAAGGTGACAACTTCCAGATAGAGGGCGTGGCACCAGAGGCCGACCTCGCCATGGGCCCCATCATGTCTACGGCGTCCGACCTCACGGCTCTCAAGACGCTGGCTGAATACTGCAAGGCTAAGGGACAGCGACTGGTTACCAACATGTCGTACGGCACGATAGTAGGTCCTCACGACGGCAGCGACCTCTATTCGCAGGCACTCAACAGCCTGATAAAGGAATACGACATCGTGGCGTGCAACTCGGCAGGCAACAGCGGCAACGAAATCCTCGTACAGAAGCACACCTTCACGTCGTCGACCGACGAAATGAAGGCCATCTTCGACCTCTACACCAGTTACGACCAGATAAAGAGCTACATCACGACAGACAACGCCTCGCCCATCAACATGGACATCATCGTGCTGACCATCGCTGACGGATGTTCTACCATTCTCGGCAGATACCCTGCCATCGTAAACGGTGAGGCTACAAGTCTGCACCTCAACGACGACCTCTTCTACGACGGCACCTCTATCAACATTGCCAAGGAGACCATACACGACGGACTTGCCGGTTACGCCATAAGCGGCAATACGCTCAGAAAGGACAGTTACTACCGCGTAGCCTATGTCATCACGAGCGAAGAAGGACAGAAGGTGACCGTTTACAACGACAAAGGTTGCCCCTTTAACACGAGCTTCAGCGACTACACCAAGGAACTGACAAGCAACGGAACCGCTAACAGCAGCAGTAGTGCCAGCGAAATGCTGGTGGTAGGCGCATACATCACCACACCGAGCTTCACCAGCAGTTACAACAACCAAACCTACAAACTGTCGAACGCCAAAGGAACATGGGGAACGCAGGAAGGCGAAGTGGCAAACTACTCCAGCTACGGCACACGCTACGACGGAACGGAATGGCCCTGCGTCGTAGCGCCGGGAGCCTACACGGTGTCTGCATTCAACAGGTATGATACATACAGCACCGACAAGAAGAAGCTGACCAACACCGACACATACAACAACGCCACCTACCAGTTTTGCGCCATGAGCGGAACGTCGATGGCTTCTCCCTACATGGCAGGCATCGCTGCCCTCTGGCTGGAGGCGAACCCCAACCTGACACACGAGCAGATAAAGGCGATCGCGCAGCAGACTGCCGACGTGGACGAATACTGCAGAGAAGGAAACCATTTCTACGACCAGGGCAAACAGGCTGGTGCCGGCAAGGTTAACGCCCTTACAGGCCTGCAGTACATCCTGGGCGAGATGGACAAGGCTGTTGTCGACACGCTCGTGCTCGACGAGAACGAGGCAATGCCTACAGGATGCAGCGGCATAAAGCACGTGGTACTGAAGCGTACCTTCAACACGACTAACTACAACACGGTGGTGCTCCCGTTCAGCATGGATGCCGACCAGATAACCGCCACCTTCGGAAGCGGCACCTACGTATACACCTTCGACATCGCCTCTTACGAGACGCTGTCATTCCACAGAACCGACCACATCGAGGCAAACACGCCGTTCCTGATGATAACAAAGGCGGCGGACACCACGTTCGACATCGACAGCGTGGAGGTAGTAGAGGGTGAGGCAGTAGTACCGGGCGTGCACTACGACTTCACGGGATACTATGGAGAGGCATCGTATCTGGAATCAGGCTTGTACTTTATCTCTGGCGGAATGTTCTACCGATCGATAGGCAAGAGCAAGATAAAGGCTTACCGCGCTTACTTCCGCCCGACCGACTCCGATGCCAAGGCGGGCGTCATGTACATAGACGGAGAGGCTACCAGCATAAAATATGTCGGCGACGACACCCAAGGCACCGGGACCGACACGCTGTACAACATCAACGGACAGGAAGTGGGCAAGAGCAGTCAGCAGAACCTGCCCAAAGGCGTATATGTAACTAAAGGAAAGAAGTATATCGTTAGATAACCAAACGAATAAATGATTTGTTGCGAAAAGTAAAAAGATGTGATAGGTCTGGCTTTCGCACAAGTGTACAAAAGACTGTACAGGACAACAATCCAAGAAGGGAATCTGCCCGATGGCAGATTCCCTCTTTATTTTTACCTGACACGCCTTTACTTGGCATCCTTCATCGACAGGGCGATGCGCTTGCGTTTCAGGTCTACTTCCACGACGCGCACCATGACGTGCTCGTGCAGCTTCACCACCTCCGATGGGTCTGACACGTAGCGGTTGGCCAACTGGGAGATATGTACCAGTCCGTCCTGGTGAACACCTATATCTACAAAGGCACCAAACTTGGTGATGTTGGTCACTATGCCCGGCACGACCATTCCCTCACGCAGGTCTTCCATCTCCTTGATGGAAGCGTCAAACTCAAACTTCTCCACCTTGCCGCGCGGGTCAAGGCCCGGCTTGTTCAGTTCGGCCATGATGTCGGTAAGGGTGGGCATTCCCACCTCGGCAGACACATACTTGCGTACATCCACCTCTTTCTGCAATGCCTTGTCCTCCACCAGTTGTCTTACCGTCACGCCACGGTCTTTCGCCATCTGCTCCACCAGGGCGTACCTCTCAGGGTGCACCGCACTGTTGTCCAGCGGATTCCTGGCACCGGGGATGCGCAGGAACCCGGCACACTGTTCGTAGGCTGAAGGACCGAGACGGGGCACCTTCTTCAGTTGGGCACGCGAGGTAAACGACCCGTTGTCACGACGATACTCCACGATGTTCTTCGCCAGAGCAGGCCCCAGACCGCTCACATAGGTAAGGAGGTGCTGCGAAGCCGTATTGAGGTTGACTCCCACCGAGTTGACACAACTCACCACCACCGTGTCGAGACTTTTCTTCAGTAGGCCCTGGTCCACATCATGCTGGTACTGCCCCACCCCGATGCTCTTCGGGTCTATCTTCACCAACTCTGCCAGGGGGTCCATCAGTCGGCGCCCTATAGAGACAGCCCCGCGTACCGTCACATCCTCGTCGGGAAACTCATCGCGCGCCGTCTTTGATGCCGAATAGATGGAAGCACCGTCCTCGCTTACCACATAGATATCTACAGGATGCGGAAAACTGATGGCGTGCAGCCAGTCGCTTGTCTCCCGGCTCGCAGTACCGTTGCCTACGGCCATCGCCTCTACCTGGTAAGCCTTCACCATACGCAGGATGGCAGCAGTAGCCTCTGCACGCTTGTTGCGTGGAGGATGGGGGAATACTATCTCGTGGTGAACGAGGTTGCCCTGCGCATCCAGGCAGCAGGTCTTACACCCGTTGGCAAAGCCGGGGTCTACGGCCATGACGCGTTTCTGTCCCAACGGGGCTGCCAGGAGCAACTGCCTCAGGTTGTCGGCAAAGACAGCAATCGCCTCCTCGTCAGCCTTCTGCTTGCTGAGTGTAGCAAACTCGGTCTCGATGCTTGGCTTGAGCAGTCGCTTGAAGGCATCGTCCACTGCCTCGCCCACCAGTGTCTGGCACTCTCCGTAGCCATGCACATAATGGCGTTTCAATTTGGCAGTACACTGTTCGTCGTCGGCAGAAATGCTGACACGCAGTACTCCGGCAGCCTCGCCCCTACGCATGGCAAGCAAACGATGGGAGCTGCATCGCTTCAGAGGTTCAGAGAAGTCGAAATAGTCGGAGAAACGCTGTGCTTCTTCCTCGTCCTTCTTCTTCGCCACCACCTTGGACGTAATGACAGCTCCGCGCCGAAACTCGCCACGTACGGCATTGCGGCTCTCCTCGCTCTCGTTTATCATCTCGGCTATGATGTCCTTGGCGCCCTGCAGAGCCGCCTCCACGTCTGCCACCTTCTCCCCTACATACTTGCGGGCTACCTGCACGATGTTTCGCTCGCGCTGGAAGAGCAGTGTCTGCGCCAACGGCTCCAGTCCAGCCTCACGGGCTATCTGTGCACGTGTGCGCCTTTTGGGCTTGTAGGGCAGGTAGATGTCCTCCAGTTCGGTAGCGTTCCAGCAATCGTCTATGCGTGCCTTCAGCGCATCGGTCAGCTTGCCCTGCTCCTCTATGGTCTTGAGGATGGTCTCCTTGCGTTTTGCCGTCTCCTTCAGCTTTTCGTTAGCCTGTGCTATGGCCTCTATCTTCACCTCGTCAAGGTTGCCGGTCTTCTCCTTACGGTAACGGGAGATGAAGGGAACCGTACACCCCTCATCCAGCAATGCCAATGTATTCTCTACAGCCTGCTCTGTCAAGGCGAGCTGTGCTGCAATCATTTTGCTAAACTGATTCATTTCGTATCTATGATATTTTTTTACAGGCTGCAAAGGTAAAGAGAAAAATCGGGATAAAGACACAAAGCATCCCCATTTATATTTTTTAAGCGTCACGAAACATGGTTCGTAGGAGGTACGACGCCCCCGCCGCACCCTCAGCAAGAATATTAGTAGCGTGCAGCGTCCTCGCTGCACTACCATCAGAAAGGCAAGCCGTAGTAGTGTGCAGCGTCCCCGCTGCACCTCAAGTGGGAATGTTAGTAGCGTGCAGCGTCCTCGCTGCACTATCATCAGAAAGGCAAGCCGTAGTAGCGTGCAGCGTCCCCGCTGCACCTCAAGTAAGCCGTACCGTCTACAGTTACCCCAGCGCCCTGAAAGGGCAACCTGCGCATAGCCCAGGGCAAGCGAAGCGACACCCTGGGATTTATATCGATGTGGTTAACGTGCGCCCTGTAAGGGCAAAAGCGT
>CAVCGV010000036.1:0-24609 GCA_963601815.1 bacterium | reverse complement strand
TCGCACATGAAGCCAATTTTGCTCAAGTTATTTTTTACACATTACTAAGTCAAGAATTAAAGAATTTCCCGTAATTCTTAATAATTCCGAGAAAATAAAAATTCTACAATTCTCTAATTCTTGACAAATAGAAAAAGTTGTACTTGATGTTTTTTAGAACATGCCTTATATAGTCCCGATCCTGTATTCGTTGGGCGTCATGCCGACAGCCTTCTTGAAGAGACGGCTGAAGTGTTGCGGATACTGGAATCCTAATTCGTAAGCCACTTGACTTATCGATTTCGAAGTGTCGAGCACGTGTTCTTTGCTGACACTTATTATCTTGTTCTGTATAATCTCCTGTGCCGACTTTCCGGTTTCTTTCTTGATGAGGTCACCGAAGTAATTGGGCGAAAGGCACATCTCTCCGGCACAGTATTTTACGGTAGGCAAGCCGTTCTTGACGGGGGTATCGCCTTTAAAGTAGTCGTTTAACAAGTTCTCGAACTTTGCCAATATATCGTTGTTAACTTTCTCGCGGGTAATAAACTGGCGTTCGTAGAAACGCAGGCAATAGTCGAGCAGCAGTTCTATGTTCGTTGCGATAAGCCTTTTGCTGAGTCTGTCCACATCGTGCTCCAGTTCGTGCTGTATCTTCTGCAGACAGTCGACGAAGATGGTGCGCTCTCTTTCCGAGAGGTGCAGGGCTTCGTTCGACTCGTAGGAGAAGAAGCTGTATTCGTTCATGTGTCTACCCAGATGGGTGCCGTGGATGAGGTCGGGATGGAAGAGTAGCGCCCAGCCCTTAGGCTGGATTATTTCTCCGTTGTCTTCCACTCCTACCACTTGTCCAGGTGCCGTACAAACGACGGTACCTTCCTGGTAGTCGTACTTCTGCCGTCCGTAGATGAGGTCGCCGCATTTTACCTCCTTGAGGAACACGGCATAAAACTGCATGGTGTGGCGCATGTGGCGCATGGGCTTGCACTTAGACAGGTTAATGACGCTAACAAGGGGGTGAAGGGTCTCCACTCCCAAGATGCTGTTGTATTCGCTGATGGTTTCAGTATTCTGTATAGCCATAGTTTTGTGTTTTTTATAATGGGGATGTTTTCTTATATCCGCCACGATGCAAATATAGCAATAATTTCCCGAAAACGAAACATCTTCGTGCGTTTATCCGTAAAAAGGTGTGATGATACCGTAATATGTATCCGTTGGCTATGATAGATTCGTGATAACGTAAAAGCACGAAAAAACGGCAGAACCAAATGAATGATTCTGCCGTTTTACGTTATATGGAGTCAATAGACTCTATTAGAATGTGTACTTCACACCAATCTGACCGCGCCAGCGGCTATAGTAGTCTGAGTAGTACTTGATAGGTGTAGTAGAGTCGTTGTCAAACTGGAACGCACCATTGCCCTTGTAGGTAATAGGCGTAACAAGTTCGTTGCTATAGCTGCTGCCATAGGTGTGACCCCAATCCTTGTTGAGCAAGTTGGCAACGTTGAGGATATCCATAGTCACCTCCAAAGCGTGTACATACTTACCAACCTTGATACCGAACTTCTGTCCGAAGTGGAAGTCGAAGTGACCTTCGAAAGGCAGGTTGTCAGCATAGCGCTCGTAGTATTCACCACGGTGCTCGTTGAGGTAAGCTGTGCTGGCGAGCCACTTCTTCAAGTTGGCACGCTGGTCATCCTGACTGTACTTCACGGTCTTGTTGTCAGACATCATGATGGGGGTGAACTTCATCTGGTCTATCTGCTCATCGGTAGGAATGAAGATAAGGTCGTTGGAAGCGCCGTCACCATTCAGGTCTCCGTTATAGTAGAGTGAGTAAGGAGCACCGCTCTGTCCCTGGTAAATAAGACCGACAGTAGTAGTGAAGAGCTTCTTCGGTCCCCAGTTGAGGTGGTAGAAGGCAGATGCCTTTACGAGGTGAGGCACGTTGAATGCGCTGTTTGCCATTTCCGGGTCGTTGGGCGAGAAGCGGCTGGAGTTGTTACGCCAGTTGCTCTGTGCCACAGAAGATATGGCGCTGCTGATGGCCTTTGACTTGGTATAGGTATAAGAAGCCGAGAGGTCAAGACCGAAGTTGAAGTGCTTGGTACCCTGCAAAGAGAGGTTGTAGGAATATCCCTTGTTGGTGTTGTGCATCGCATAAATGTTGCTGAAGTTGGATGCAGAAGGCACCTTCTGGAATACAGGACGGTTGTCCCAGTACATGTAAGTGGTCTGTCCCAATGTCTCGCCAGTCTCCTCGTATGCGATATTCTTGTAGTACACATCGTTGAGGTTCTTGCTGAAGATAGCCTCAGCAGTCCAGTCGATGTCCAACAGACGGAAGTCGAAACCGAGGTTGATACGCAGGTTCTGAGCGAACTTGAAGTTCTTGTCGAACACGTTAACCAACTGGCTTCCGCTAGCCTTGAGCTGGCTGGCATTAGCAGTCTGGTTGTTCGGATCGAGAACCAACTCTACAGCAGAACTGTTCTTTACAGAATAAGACTGGAACTGTACACCTGTGTTGGTAAAGTTGTTGCTCAACCACACGAAGGGGATACGGCCGGTAAACACACCGATACCACCACGAAGGATAAAGTTGTGGTCCTTGTTGATGTCCCAACGGAAACCTACACGCGGACTCCACATGGGAGCGCTTGAGAGCTTGTGGTTGGTGGTATAGTTGTAGCCCTGAGCTGCAGCCCAGTTGTTGAATGTAGCATTCTCTGTAGGAGTATCGAAGAAGAGAGGCACGTCTACACGCAGACCGTATGTAAGCTGGAAGCTGGTGGTAATGTCCCACTTATCCTGTGCATAGAAAGACAACTGACCGGCACCAAAAGTAGGAGCCCAGAGAGGAGTACCTGTAATATCTTCGTTGGCCTGTGTGTAATAGAAGTTCTTGATAAGAGCACCGTTCGGCTGTCCATTATAATAAGAATCCAGATAAGATGTAAAGTCGGAAGGACTGTCGAAATAGTAGCAGCCATAGAGGTTCTGGATGAAGAGGTTGCTGAACTTATAGAACTCGTTGTGTGTACCGAATGTAAAGGTATGGTTGCCGTGGTACCATGTGAAGTTGTCTTCCACAGTATAGATGTCCTGGTCGAGCGAGTTCGCCATAGAGGAATACTCGTTACCGATGTTCACGGTACCGTTACCTACATTATATATAGTAATAGAGGGAGCTGCAGCACCAGAGCTACGGCTGTCGCGTACACGTACATAAGAGAGACGTGCCTCGTTGCTCAATGCGGGAGAGATGCGGCTCTGCAACTCGGCAGAGAAAGAGTTTGTCTTGGAGTGGAACTCGTAGAGATGGTCGGTGGTGTTAAGTGTAGACATCGTTCCGAGACCCAGCAACTGGCGTGCATCTACAAGGCTCCAACGGAAAGAGAACTTGTTGAAGTCATTGATGTTCCAGTCGAGTTTCACACCACCCTTGTGGCTCTTTACATATTTGTCATCATTGGCCCATGAGGTGCTGTAGTTATAACCGTCGTGGTCTTTTCCGTATTGGATAAGCTTGTCAAGCAGGCTCTGTGCTTCGTCAGAATCGAACTTTGCGCCAGTGCTGCCGAAGCCGTACTGTGTGGGGTAAGTCTTGTTGGCGTACTCGTAGTTGGCAAAGAAGAACAACTTGTTCTTGATGATGGGACCGCCGAGGGTAACACCGAGGCGTACCTCTTTCTCCTTGTCGTAAGGATCGGCATAAGTACCGTCCAACTTCTTGTAGTGACGGCCTACGAGACTCTCGTTGTTGCCGTCGAAGTATGCACTACCGTGGAACTCGTTGGTACCGCTCTTGGTAATAGCGTTGATGGCACCACCGGTAAAACCGCCCTGGCGCACATCGAAGGGAGCCACATTGACCTGTACCTGCTCGATGGTCTCCATAGACACAGGCTGGGTACCAGACTGGCCACCGTTGCTACCGTTAGAAGTAAGACCGAACACGTCGTTGTTCATCACACCGTCTATCTGGAATGAGTTGTAACGGTTGTTGGTACCGGCAAACGACATGGCGCCACTCTGCGAGTTGGTAGACAACTGTGGGTTCATGCGTGCCACGTCAGCAATACTGTGCGAAATGGAAGGCATATCCTGTATCATCTGCGAGCTGATGCTCTGTGCAGCACCTGTCTTCGAACCGTTGAGTCCGGCCTTGCCTGCTACCACCACCTCGTCAAGCTGGTGAGCGTCCTCCTGGAGAGAGCAAGAAAGGTTCTGGCTTTCACCCAGACTGAGTGATACGTTCTGGAAAGTTTTGGGCTGGTAACCAATGTAGGAAACCTCTACACTGTAAGGTCCACCGGGACGCATACCCTGAATGGTGAAGCGGCCGTCCATATTGGTAACGGCACGGTAAACGGTACCCGAAGGCTTGTGAGTGGCAGTTACTGTGGCGCCGATAACGACATCACCCTGCGAGGTCACCTTACCGCTAATGCCAGAAGTGGTAACCTGTGCCATCGCGGCTGATACTGCAAGCATCAGAACAGCGATAAGCAAATGCAATCTTTTCTGCATACCTAAGATAAAAATTAGTTAATAATGCGGACCAAAAGTCCTTTTTTTGTTTTATGCCGCAAAATTAAACAAATTTTTCGATATATATGTTACAGACGCGTGAAAAAGTATTGATTTTATGCAAATTCTATTCCTTACGTTTCCAGATGGCCATCACCTTACGCCTTACGGTGACGATATTTACCAGCGATACCAGGACAAAGAGACTGAACCCTAAGAGTATGGCAGGCAGCATATTACCCTCGTCTACCCCAGGGAAGATGGTCACGATAAACTCCATATAGAAACCGCGGGCAAAGTAAAGCGCCACCCATGCCACCACGAGCACCACGATGTTCAGCCCGATGGTGAGCAACTGATAAGGCATGGCCACTCGTGCGGGACTGTAGCCTATAAGCAGAAGGTTCTCCAACTTGGAGGAATTCTTCTGCACCAGCAGATAGATGCTGAGCATGAGTATGTAAAAACTGAGCAGGGAGATAACCAGTCCGACACCCATCACCATAGATACGGTCATCCGCAGGAAATAGGCAGTCTTCTCGGAGTCGAGCTTGTCCGACTCCACCTCGTATCCGTTATCGTCCAGATACTTGGCAATATTCTCGTCGGCAGGATTGCCCACCTCCACTATCAGGCGCGTGGGCTCACTATGCCTGTCGGGCGCAAACTCGCGGTTGCTCCAGTCCATAAATGCCTGCGGCACGAGGATGGTATTGAGTCTGTTAGAAAATCCTATCACCTTTCCCTTGAACTGCTCCTTTTTGCCGTCGCCCTGTATGAAGATATTGAAGTCTATCATGCCCACCAGTCCTTCGCTTATCTTGGGCAGCGAATGGCTCTGGGCAAAACCGAAGTTATACATATTAATATACGTACGCGGGAGAATAACGGGTACTTCCTTTTCGCCGGCAGTATACTTCCAGTTGCGCAGGGAGACATCCACAAAGTCGTCGGGTACGCTCTCGAAGAAGATTTCCGAATTGAGCACATTCACACCGTTCACGCCCATAGAGGCATCCACCTTGTACTCCGTAGAGCAAAAGCGTCCGGTCTTCTTCACGAATTTCTGTGCACCGATATCCTCGATGTCGCTATTGGAGAAAGTATTGGAACGCCCGCTGATGGTGTTCCCCATACTTATTTTCTTGCTCATGATGAGGTAGTCGGCTTTCATAAAACTGTCTTGCTGGGTAAAGACAGGCAGCACGTCCCTATAAAACTGGAAGCCGAAAAGGACGATAAGCATACCGAAGAGATTGGCGAAGGCAAATCCGGCAAACTGGGGTATGCTGATGTGCTGACGAAGTAATTTCCAAACGAGAGACATTACAATTCTGAATTTATAGTAATGATGAAATGAATAACTGAGTACATGTACGGAACACGAATCGCACGATTTTCACGACTTTTAGAGTAAGTTACTGGTGTATGTTCTTTACGGGTTCCTCACGGGTTCCTTACGGGTTCCCCATGAATGTTCCCCATGAAAAAAATGTCCGTAGATTTAGCTTTTCTACAATCGGAAGACATGCTCGTAGGGCAGGTCCATGTGCTTGCCTATACTGGTGACTATGACTCCGGCACCCTGGGACTTGGCCTCCTGCATCATGATGTCGCCCATGATGCGCGAATTGTTATCGTCGAGATGGCTGATAGGCTCATCGGCAAGGATGAAGTCAAACGGCTGGCAGAGGGAACGTATCATTGCCACACGCTGTTGCTGACCGAAAGACATGTGCCCGATTTTGGCATCCACCTTGTCGGCTATGCCTAACATGTCGAACCATTGCAGTATCTGCTGCCTGCTCTTGAATCCCGTAAGGCGGTTCTTTATCTCCACATTCTCCATGGCTGTGAGTTCGGGGAAAAGGCGCAACTCCTGGAAGAGGTGGGAAACATGGTGCATACGCGTCTTTACCCAGTCGCCACTCTTGTACTGCATGGTGTCGTCTGCGTCAAACATCACCTTGCCGCTGTAGTCGTGGCGGTAACCCACGATGTAACTGCAAAATGTACTTTTGCCCTTGCCGCTCTCGGCTTCTACCAGATAGAGATGGCCTTTGTGGAAAGCCACTTGTTGCTGCCACACTTCCGACACAAGGTCGGTACGCTGGGAAAAGACCTGTGGCAGAACCGACTGAAAACTGATTGTCTCCACTTTTTTATTGCTATAGGCGTGTCATGAATTCTACACGCACGTTAAACTTCTTCTTTATATGGTCTTCTTCTTTCTACGGATTGCGCTTTGCCCTTTTTAGTTTCATCCGGCATGTTTACTGCATGGTGCATACGATGCACGCCACGTTGCCGAAGAGAGGATGGAGCAGAGCCGATACGGCTCCCATAACATCCTTGCTGCTATTGTCCGTAAGACCGAGGTTGAGCACCATACCCATCTTCTTACCTTTCAGCATTTTCTGCACGTCGGAGGGAAGCGGGTTGTCGCTGGGGATAAGTGCCGCCTTGGCTGCCTCAGCATCATTTCCGCAATAGAACTGCAAATCGGGGGTGACGCCGAAGAAGAACGAAGTCTTGCCGTCACCATACCGATAGGCATTCTTGCCCCAGTTGATGATGGACGTCCCGGCAGGGCACGACTTCTTCCAGTAGTCTACATCGTTAAGCCAGTTGGCATGTGCCAACTTTGCCGTCATCCTCATCTGCATATTGTCGCCGGAGAAAGAAGGAATGACCAAAGCCAGGTCGCCGTCCACACTCCTGATGATGTTGTCCATATCGATGGCCGTATTGATACCTAACAGGAGGGTATGCAGACTGGCGTTGCCCTGAAGGAGGGGCAAGAAGTCCTTGCCGCTTACGTTCATAAACAGTCCGGCTGCCGCACCAGAAGGCATACTGCGGAGATAGTCGCCGCGGACGGAACGGCAGTTGAGCCATGATTTCTGCAGGGATTGGTCTATGCCCTTGTCGAAAGAAAACGTCTTGGCGCTTACATGCATCACCTTGTTTTCTACATTCATGCCGGCAGACACCATGATCTGCGATGCATCGGTTCCCTTCGGAGCGCCAAGAGTAAGAGGTGCCGCCAACTTCTCGGGCAACGCCTGCGCCTGTGCCACCAGAGCCACAGGGGAGGCTATACTGTCGAGGCGGGCAAACAGTCTGGAGCCTTTGATGCCCGATTTCTCTTCAGCGCCCAGCATCTTCACCATCTGGCGCTGCAGGTCGGCCTGTCCTTCCGGCACGACAGGTCCCATAACAAGAACTGCGGCTGAAGAAAACCCAACCATCCACGTCCCGTCGAGAACGGAAAAACGGTAGCCTTTTCGCTCAGTGAGGGCAGAACAGCAACGGTCCTTCTCGAGTTTGCCCAACCAGGAAGCGACATCGTCTTCATCTTCCACCTTTGCACAAAGGCCGAGGTTGCCCTCGGCCGTCTCGAAGAGGTATATTTTTTCAGAAACGTCAATGCCGCATCCGGACACATCGTCCACATGCAGCAATTGCTTGAGAGCCCCTGCCTTATCGTCCATGCCTTTCTGAGCCGACAAAGCCTGAAGGTCTACCGACATGAGTGCGATGCTCTTGGAAGGAATGGCATTGAGATAATCGTCGCCCGAACAAGATGTAAGCGTGTTCCATACAGCCAGCACCATGACCAGGCAGCAAACAAACGACTTGTTAGTCTTCAATCTATACATAACTTAAGATATCTTTCCCGTAGAAAAACTCATTACAGACGGCGTGCAAGATTGCTCATCGCCACAGCCACCAGACCAGCCGTCTCGGTACGCAAGCGGCTCGTGCCAAGTGTTACCGATATGTAACCCTGTGCCACGGCAGCCCTTACCTCGTCGATGGAGAAATCGCCCTCTGGACCTACGAGTACCGTCACGTCAGCCTCGTCGTCGGCAAAGGGTTTGGAGAGTTCGGTAAAGAAGTCCTTCTTCTCCACCTCTTCGTAACAATGGCAAATGTATTTGCGTCCCGGACGCGGCCGGGCTATGAAGTCGCGGAACGAGACCATGGACCCTACAACTGGTTTCCATGCCTTATGGCTCTGCTTGACGGCAGACACCACTATCTTGTCGAGACGAACCGTACGCATTACCTTCCGTTCGGAGAACTGACTGTTCAGAAACGTTAGTTCGTCGAACCCTATCTCGGTAGCTTTCTCGGCCATCCACTCGATACGGTCCATTACCTTGGTAGGGGCTATGGCCAGATGGATGTGTCCCTTCCAGGTTGGCAGCTGGGGCATCGTCTCCTTTATTTCGTAGAGGCAGCGCTTGGTAGCGGCAAGTGTCACCTCGGCACGGTAGAAACTTCCGACGCCGTCCATCAGGAATATCTCGTCACCAGTCTTGATACGCAGCACACGGAGCGCATGCAAGGCTTCGTCCATCGGCAGTTCTGTGGTTTCTGCCGCATCTGGAACATAGAAAAAACGGACTTCTTTCATCTTCTTTTATTGTTGTTTGCCTTCGTTGCGTTCTTTCCGCTCGTGGCGTTTCTTTATTTCGTCGCGCAGACTGGAAGCCATCTCGTAGTCTTCGCTCTCTATGGCATGTTTCAGCGACTGTTGCAGCATGTCGTCTGTCACAACATTGATGGGGAGGGGAACCTGCATCATGTCGCCATCCATACGCGCAGCCTGCATCTTGAGCAAAGATGCCTCAATAAATATGGGGATGGAGGTCACCAAGGACAAGAGTATGCCGTCGGCACAACGCATATCGCGGGTTTCTCCCGTCTGGTTGTTGACAAGCTTGCCAAGATATTTTCCATCCTTCAAGGCACTAATTAAGAAATGGTATTCCGTCTTGAAATTGTCGCCCATCAACCCTACCAGCACCTCGGGCAGCATACGGTCTGTATGGACATGCAGGGAAGCATCCATACGCAGGCGCAGCTGAAAACCCATGTGCTCGTCGCAGGGTACGACCAACTGGCGTGTAGCCAACTGGTCGGTGAGCACTATCAGCACCAAGTCGTCGGAGCCTACGATCTTCGACAACCCGTTTACCTTCAATTGTACTAATTCTGACATTCTACGATTGTTTTCTTACAAACTCGTTTGCGTTAAGGGACAGTTACGGGAGCATCCCCGTTACCGCCCTAACCGTTTCTCGTTTTATCTTTCTTGCCGTTTATCCGTGCAGCTCCGACTTCTTGGGGCGGAACATCAAGGAGAAGAGCACACCTACCACCAATGCGTAACCGGCAAAGATGAGCCAGCACGAAGACCAGTCTACCATGCCGTCAGCACCGGTATGGGCATTTACTATTGCCTGTGCGGAAAGGGTACCCACGGTAGCCCCCACTCCGTTGGTCATCAGCATGAACAGTCCCTGTGCGCTGGAGCGCAAAGCAGGGTCGGTGGCATTGTCCACATAGAGCGAACCGGAGATATTGAAGAAGTCGAACGCCACGCCATATACCAGCATGGAGAGCACGAACATCCATACACGTCCGCCCGGATTGCCTATACCAAACAGACCGAAACGAAGCACCCATGCGAACATGGCGATAAGCATGACATTCTTGATGCCATAACGCTTCATAAAGAAAGGAATGAGCAGGATGCAACATGTCTCGCTAATCTGGGAGAGCGAGATGAGGATATTGGCATGGTTTACGCCGAATGTTCCGGCATACTGCGGATCGGCACCGAAAGAGGTGATGAAAGGATTGGCGAAACCGTTTGTTATCTGAAGACTTACACCCAGGAGCATGGAGAAGACGAAGAAGATGGCCATGCGCTTCTGCTTGAACAGGGTAAAGGCACGCAGACCGAATGCGTCGACAACGCTTTTCTTTTCTCCGTTGTCACTTACCGGGCAAGCTGGCAAGGTAAACGTGTAAAGAAACAAAATGATACTGACGATGCCCGAAACGACAAACTGGTTCTGGTTGGGCTGGAAACCCATAAGGTCTACAAGCCACATCATGCAGATAAAACCAACTGTACCGAACACGCGTATGGGCGGGAAGTCTTTGACGGTATCCATACCTGCCCGCGTCAGACCATTGTAGGCCACGGAGTTGCTCAATGCCAGGGTAGGCATATAGAACGCTACGCTAAACGTATAGAACCAAAAGACGAGTGGAAGGTTGCCCTGCTGCCCCATATAGGCTGCCCCGAACATGAGCAGACCGGCGAGCAAATGGCAGTAGCCCAAGAGGCGCTGGGCTGGCACCCAACGGTCTGCCACAATACCCATTACTGCAGGCATGAATATCGAAACGATGCCCTGTACTGCATAGAACCAACCTATCTGTGTGCCCATTCCGATGCTGCCCAAATAGGTTCCCATAGATGTAAGATAAGCTCCCCATACTGCAAATTCCAGGAAGTTCATCAGCGCCAAACGTACCTTTAGATTCATATAGTCAAAATTGTTTTATATCTTGCAAAGGTAATGATTATTATCGGAATAAAAACACAAAAAAGGCGATTAAAACGCTATACTTGCGCAGATTTAACAAAATATGTGTAATTTTGCAGCCTGTTAGAATGAAAATAGTAATGATTAAGCAGGAAGAAAGATGTTATTGAGTTTTTTTATTACTTGCAACAAAATCGGAGCCTTCACCCTGGGCGGAGGCTACGCCATGATTCCCATCATGGAAAGGGAATTTGTAGACAAGAACAAATGGATGGAGAAAGAGGAATTCATGGATATCATGGTGGTGGCGCAGACCACACCGGGTGTCTTTGCCGTAGACATGGCGAGCCATATCGGATACAAGTTGAAAGGTGTATGGGGCGGCATTGTGGGGGCGTTAGGCATCGCCTTGCCTTCCATCATTACAATCCTCATCATCGCGATGTTTTTCAACCAGTTCAAAGACAACATCTACGTTCAAAAGTTCTTCTGCGGTGTACGCCCCGCCGTTGTGGCCATGATTGCGGCTCCTTGTTTCAAAATGGCAAAAACTGCCAATATCAACCGCTACAACTGTTGGATTCCGGTCGTTTGCTGCCTGCTCATTTCTCTGTTCGGCGTGTCGCCTATTTACATCATCATCGCTGCGGGCGTGCTGGGATGGCTATATGGAAAGGTAAAAAAGTAAAAAGGTAAAAAAATGATATTCTTAAAATTATTCTGGATATTTACCAATATCGGTACATTCAATTTCGGTGGCGGCTACGCCATGCTTTCACTCATCCACAACGAGGTTGTGGTAAAAAACCAATGGCTCACCAATGCCGAGTTTACTGACGTTGTGGCCATCAGCCAGTCTACACCGGGTCCTGTCGGCATCAACTGTGCCACATATGCCGGATATGTTTCCGTGCTCCATGCCGGCTATCCGGAATGGGCGGCAATATTAGGCTCCATCCTTGCCTCGCTGTCTGTCATGTGGTTGCCGTTTATCATCATGATTCTCGTCAGCCATTACCTAATCTCACACAAGGACTCCAAACTGGTAAAAGACATCTTCATCGGTCTGCGCCCAGCCATTGTAGGACTGATAGCTGCTGCTGCCGTACTGCTGATGAACAAGGAGAACTTCGGCTCGCCGGCAGACTCCCCCACCCTGTTTGCCATCAGCGTGGGCATTTTCCTCCTTTCGTTCGGTCTTACCATGTACAAGAAGGCAAACCCCATTCTGGTAATGTTAGCATGTGGCATCATCGGACTGTTCGTTTTCTAAAACGACCGGTTCTTTTCCAAGCATAATAAGCCAAGAGGGTGTGACATTTTGTCACACCCTCTTGCTTTTATTGTATCGTAAACACCCCTGTACGGTTGAAGCGGGCTGAACCAACGATCAGCGCCGTGGTAATCATAGGAGGTACTGTGCCCCCGCTGCATCTACTACTAACCAGCAAGTATGCTAACTATAGTAGCCTGACGCGTCCTCGCGTCAAAAAAAAGTGTGCAGCGGGGGACGCTGCACACTACTATCTTTGTTAAACCATAAACGTTACGGTCTCTACTTTCCGAGATTCTTTTTCTTCTCTTCCAGTTCGGCACGTTTGCGCGCCATTTCCTCCTGCTGTTTCTGCTGCATTTCCTGCAGAGCCTGCATACGGGCCATCAGTCCGCTGGCTTTCTTCTGCGGATTGGTCTTATTCTCCTGATAACGCTTCTCGAGGATAGCAAGCAACTTCTCATCATCGGTAGTCTTGCGCAGTGTCCACATGATGGCAGCACTGAAGAAGAGGGAGATGAAGTAGTAGAAGTTCAGACCAGACGAATAGTCGTTGAACATGAAGAAGAACATCACGGGCATGAGGAACATCATCCATTGCATCATCTTCATCTGCTCAGCCTGCTGACCTACCATCTGGTCACGCTGCTGGCGCATTGTCATCCATGAGTACAACAGGTTGGCCACACAGAAGAGAATACAGGTCAAGCTCAAGTGGTCGCCAATCAACCAGATGTTGGTATTCCACTCGAAGATGGGGTCGTATGTACTCAAGTCGTTCATCCACAAGAACTTCTCACCACGCAACTGTATGGCGTTAGGCACAAAATTGAACATGGCCACCCATACCGGCATCTGTATCAGCATGGGGAGGCATCCCGACAACGGACTGACACCATACTTGGCGTATTCAGCCATCATGGCCTGCTGCTTCTGCATCTGGTCTTCTGGCTTGTTGTACTGCGCCGTGGCTGCATCGAGTTTCGGTTTCAAGACGCGCATCTTGGCAGAACTCATGTAGCTCTTCTTCACCATAGGATAGGTGATAAGCTTGAGCAGAAGGGTGATGAGTATCAGCACGATGCCCATGGGGAACACCTCGCTCAACCAGTCGAAGACATAAAGTGTGAAGAAACGGTTAATCCAACGGATGATAGGCCATCCGAGATAAACCAGCTTCTGGAACTCCAGGTCTTTGCCGAAAGTGCTTTCCTTCTCCGTGCTCTTCAGTATCTGGAAGTCGTTGGGACCAAAGTAGAATTCAAACTCGGATGCCTTCTTGCCAGTAGGGTCGAAAGCAGTCTTCATCTTGGCCTGGAACTGTTTGAGATAGCCTGAGCCTTTCTCCTGAGGAATAGATGTCATGTAGGCATCCTGTGCAAAGTTATCCTTTGCCACCATGATGGCAGAGAAGAACTGGTTCTTGAACGATACCCAGTCTATGGCATCCTCTATCTTCTCGTCTATCTTCTCGCTTCCCTCGCTCAGGTAGTCGGTACCGCCCTCTGCCTTATGGTAAGTAAGCGTAGTATAGCGGTTCTCGAACATGAATCCGCGTTCCTGCTGACGTGCCTTGTCGCTCCAGTCCACATCCATCTTGCTACAGTTGGGCGAGAACAGTCCAGCCATGCCCTGTGCCGAGAAACTCATGTGGAGCATGTAGTCATCGCCGAGGGTATAGGTCATGGTGAGCGTCTTGCCCGGTGCAGCCACAGCTGTGAGGGTGACAGACTTGTCGGTCTGGTTGGAAGGTGTGAAGTAGAGGTCGCTGGTGATGATGTTTGCATCTTTCGCTTCGAGCATAAACTTGAGGCTCTGGTCGTTGCCGTCAAAGAGCGTCACGTCCTTGGCATCTGCCGAACCGTCCTTCACCTTCAGGTTATGGCCTACATAGCCCTTGATGACGGCTTTCTGTACCGTACCGCCCTTGGTATTGAGCGTCAGTTCTACCTTGTCGTTCTTCAATACAATCGGCTGCGCATTGCCGCTCAGGGCTGAATGGAACAGAGCGGTAGTGTCTGCCTCCACCTGTGCCTTGGCGGCTGCCTGCCTTTTGGCAGCAGCTATCTTGGCAGACTTCTCCATCTCGGCATGCTTTGCCTTGGCGATGGAGTCCTGTACGAAGGCAGCCCGCTGCTCTTCGGCTGAAGGCTGAGAATACCAACTAAAACCTATCAATACGACGGCTATCAGAAGAAAGCCGATAATGTTGTTCTTGTTCATCTTAATTTTTTGGAAGTTAAGGAGTCTTAGGGAGTCTTTAACTCCTGAACATCTTCAACTCCTGCATATTCTTCTTATTTCTTGTTTGCTATAGCCGTCTTGACGAAGTCTACGAAGAGAGCATGCGGCTTCAGCACCGTACTCTGGTATTCGGGATGGTACTGGGTACCTACATACCACTTCAGTCCGGGTATCTCCACTATCTCCACCAAGTCGCTCTCCGGATTGCGTCCCACACACATCATGCCGTTCTTTTCGTACTCCATCTGGAATTCGTTGTTGAATTCATAGCGGTGGCGGTGGCGTTCCTGGATATGTTCCTTCTTGTAGATTTCGAAGACGCGGCTTCCCTGTCTCAGCACACACTCGTAGGCACCGAGGCGCATGGTACCGCCCATATTGGAGATGTTCTTCTGCTCCTCCATGATGTCTATCACGTTGTGCGGAGTCTTCTCGTCCATCTCGCGCGAATTGGCATCCTTGTAACCCAGCACGTTGCGGGCAAACTCGATAACCATCATCTGCATGCCCAGACAGATACCGAATGTGGGGATGTCGTGGGTACGGGTGTAATGGGCAGCTATTATCTTGCCCTCTATGCCGCGCTGGCCGAAACCGGGGCACACCACGATACCATCCTGACCCTTCAACTGCTCTGCCACATTCTCTTCGGTAATGTACTCTGAATTGATAAACGTGATGTTCACCTTATGGTCGTTGTACGTACCGGCATGCGAGAGGCTCTCGCGAATACTCTTGTAAGCGTCCTGAAGGTCGTATTTTCCCACAAGGCCGATATTGACCGTATCTTTGGCGTTGTTACGGCGATCCAGGAAGGTACGCCAGGGGCCCAAGGCAGGTGTCTCGCCGATGGGCTCGCCCATCTTGCGCAGGATGGCAGTGTCCAGTCCCTGCTTCTGCATGTTGACAGGCACCTCGTAGATGCTCGGCAGGTCCTCACTCTGTATCACACAGTCGAGGTCTACATTACAGAAGCTTGCCACCTTCTTCATCATGGCCTCTTCGAGGTGCATCTCCGTACGCAGAATCAGGACGTCGGGCTGAATACCCACGCTCTGCAGTTCCTTGACAGAGTGCTGCGTAGGTTTGGTCTTCAGCTCGCCGGCAGCCTTCAGGTATGGTATATAAGTAAGGTGTACGTTTACCGCATTCTTGCCCAGTTCCCACTTCAACTGGCGGATAGCCTCCATGAAGGGCGCACTCTCTATGTCGCCGATGGTACCGCCAATCTCTGTAATGACAAAGTCATAATGGTATTTCTGTCCGAGCAACTTAACGTTGCGCTTTATCTCGTCTGTGATGTGGGGCACCACCTGGATGGTCTTGCCCAGATAGTCGCCACGACGTTCCTTGTCGATTACCGCCTTGTAGATACGGCCTGTCGTGAGAGAATTGGCCTTGGTAGTCTGTATGCCGGTAAAACGCTCATAATGCCCCAAGTCAAGGTCGGTCTCCATACCGTCCACCGTCACGTAACACTCGCCGTGCTCGTAGGGGTTGAGTGTTCCCGGATCGATGTTGATGTAAGGGTCAAACTTCTGGATGGTAATGTTGTAGCCTCTGGCCTGCAGAAGCTTACCGATAGAAGAAGAGATGATTCCTTTACCAAGTGAAGAAACCACTCCGCCAGTAACGAAAATGTACTTTGTTTCAGCCACGATATTATTTTTTTTAGAATTGTCTTGTTATGGCTGCACAACAGCAAAACCTGCCCTGTCATGCTTAATTCAGGGCAGCACTTTACCTTTTGCCATAGGGGTACTGTTGTTGCAACGGTGCAAAGTTAGTGTATTTTTATGAACCAACCAAAATTATTGTAAAGAATGGCATTGAATTTAGATTATTTTGTTACCTTTGTGCCCAAATTGACAATAACAGGTATGAATTCCAAATTTTATATTATATTGCTTGCGGCTCTGTTCGCCTCTTGGCAGATGCAGGCCCAAAGGCATTATTCCAGCAAGAAGAAAGACCGCACTGCCGAATACGTAGACTCGCTTACGGCAAGCAAACTACGCATCGACTCCGTCTCTGCCACCGGCACGGGCGACACCAGATACACACAGCTCTTCACGCCGCTTACTTTCTATCACGAACCGGCTGGGCGCTTCCTCCGACTCCATCCCGAAGGCATCCCGAACGACGACAGTCTGCAGGCATCCATTGACAAGGCGCTCATGAATGTCTATCTGAACAGGCCCGACTTGGTACGTAACCACGAGACGCGCCTCAATGCCATAGGTGCACCCATCGTATCGGAAAAGGCTACGCATGTGTCGGCTCCCGACATCGTTAAGGATGTAGCTCCCGAAGCGCTGGAACCGGACGTTGTGCCGCTCGGCATCCTGGTAACAAAGCCCAACTTCTGGACTGTAACGGGCGACTACTACCTGCAGTTCCTGCAAAACTACGTATCGGACAACTGGTACAAGGGCGGAGAAAGCAACTACTCGCTGCTGGGTAGCGTAACCATGCAGGCCAACTACAACAACAAGCAGAAAGTGAAGTGGGAGAACAAGCTGGAGATGAAATTGGGCTACCAGACTTCGAGTGCCGACTCCATACACAAATACAAGACTACGGAAGACTTGCTGCGATACACAGGAAAACTGGGACTGCAGGCCACCAAGAACTGGTACTACACGCTTCAGCTGATAGCGCAGACGCAGTTTACGCACGGTCTGAAAAGCAACGACCACTTTGTGTACTCCGACTTCTTCTCTCCGTTCAACCTCAACATCTCTGTCGGTATGGACTATACGGTAGACTGGCTGAGCCACAAGCTGAAAGGTAGTGTACACATCGCTCCGCTGGCCTACAACTGGAAGTATGTTGGCAGAGAGGCGCTCTCCACCCGCTACGGTTTGGAGGAAGGCAGACACAGCATGAGCGACTATGGTTCGGAATCGACCATAGACCTCAGTTGGGTAATTGCCGACAACATACAGTGGAAGACGCGCCTCTATGGTTACACTACCTACAAGCGTGCCGAACTGGAATGGGAAAACACCATAACGTTCCAGTTCAACAGGTACATTTCCACCAACCTGTTCCTCTACCCGCGCTTTGACGACGGAGCCACTCGCAAGGACGACCAGAGCTATTGGCAGTTCAAGGAGTATGCTTCAGTAGGCTTCTCTTACTCGTTTTAGTAAATTCCATACACGGCTATCCATACGCAGGCTGCCATTATCAGCAAAGCCACTACGGAAAGGATAGCGAACAGCACCTTGCCTATTATTCTCCGCTTGCGGCGGGGACTACTGCACGCACGTTCTTTGTGCTGTTCGTGGTGCCTACTGCCATCGTGGTGGCGGTGTTCATGCCCCTCATGATGGTGGTGCTCGTGATGAAGTTCGTGATGTTCGTGATGTTCGTGCTCATGGTGATGGTGATGGTGATGCTCGTGGCATTCATAGGATTGTTCAGAATCATTCATAGTTTTGTATCATCTATACTTTATACGAAACTCAACTTCCTACCTCAGTAGGAAGTTGAGTTATTTTTTCTTATAGGAAAAGTTTAGAATCGGAAGCAAACCTCGACGTCTGCCATGGAATAGTTGTGCTTCGCAGCAGTACGGTCGTTGATGTAGGCGTATTCTGAAAGGATGGTGAAGTTCTTGCTGATGTTATAGTTCAGTCCCACCTCATACTGCGTCTTCATCCTGTCCGTATGTCCATTGTCCTCGTACATGTCGTAACGCCCTTTCACATACAGCTTCTTGCTCACGATAGGCGCGATGACGAGCGCATACACACCCTGTGCCTCGCTACCCACCTTGCTGTTGAGGTTGCAGTTTTTGGCATCATCGTCGTTGAAATTGTTGATGCTCTTGGCAAAAGCCTTGCCCGACGAATGGATGTACTCTGTACGGAATGTCCAGTCGCACGCCTTGTATTCGGCAGAGAAAGCGTAGCGGTTCTGCGCCAACTTGCGCACGCCGCTCCTTTCGCCTCCCGCTTCGTCGGTCCATGTTCCTTCACGGGCATAAGAACCGGTCCAGCCAAAGGCGCCTATACGCATGCCTTCCACGGGCATTACCCACACACCGCCGATAATGTTTTTCTGGTTGTCCACATCCTTGGTATTGATGCCCTGGCCGTTAAACACGCCTATCTGGTAATGCAACAGGTTGCGGCCGCTGGCATTCTTGAGGAAATCGCCCTGCAACTGCAGACCGATGTCTCGGCCGTTGGAGGCGTGCATTCCAGCACGGTCGTTAAAGCCGGCAAGCTTGCTTACGTTCTGCGCGTAGCTCATAAAGCCCTGGTCTATGGGGTTCATGGGGTTTTCGAAGGTGAAGGGATTCTTGAATTGTCCTATCTTCACCTTGAAGAATCCGTATTTCTGCCATTCGGCAAAGAGGTCTACCACACGGGGACTGCTGCCCAGATTCGACGTGTTGCCGTTAAACTGCACCTGCGCCTTCCAGTAGAAGTCGCGGGCTATCCTTCCGTCGAGCGACACACGCGCCATACGGAGGTTGAAGGTGTTCGACTCCTTGTCGCGCTGTCCCGAATACTGATACTGCACCATGCCGTAGCCTGACAGTTTCACGTTACCGAGCCATGCAGGCAACTGGATGCCGCGGCTCTGGTCTTCCTGCGCATGGGCCGAGCACACGGCAGCAGCAAGCAGGAGGCTTGTTATTATCTTTTTCATACAGTAGTTATTAGGTGTTAGTTAAATATTACTTTGTCCTTCATCTTCTCTCCAACAGCACGACGTTTTCTACATGCGGCGTATGGGGGAACATGTCTACAGGCTGTACTGCCACCACCTTGTATTTGCCGTCCATCAACTGCAGGTCGCGTGCCTGGGTGGCGGGGTTACAGCTCACATACACGATACGCTGCGGTGCGGCATTAAGGATGACATTCACCACATCTGGATGCATGCCTGCGCGTGGAGGGTCGGTAATGATGACATCGGGACGGCCATGGTTGGCAATAAACTCATCGGTAAGGATGTCCTTCATGTCACCGGCATAGAAGAGGGTGTTGTCGATGCGGTTTATCTCCGAGTTTACCTTTGCGTCTTCGATCGCCTCTGGCACATACTCTATACCGATGACCTTTTTCGACTGATGCGCCACAAAATTGGCTATCGTACCCGTACCCGTATAAAGGTCGTACACCAGTTCGTTACCGGTAAGTCCGGCAAAACTGCGTGCCACGCAGTACAGGTGGTAAGCCTGCTCGGTATTGGTCTGGTAGAAGCTCTTGGGCCCCACCTTGAAGCGCAAATCCTCCATCAGTTCGTAGATATGGTCGCTGCCCTTGAAGAGGCTCAGCTCCAGGTCGTTGAACGTATCGTTGCCTTTCTGGTTGTCTACATACATGAACGATGTTATCTGCGGGAACCTGTCTGCCACCTGCTGCATCAGTTTCTGGGCTCTCTGCTCGTCTCCCTCCTCGTCATAGTGGAACTGGAACACGAGCATCCATTCGCCTGTGTTCGAGTTGCGAATCATCATGTCTCTCAAGAGTCCGTGCTGTTCACGCAGGTCATAGAACGTAAAGTCGTGTGAGTCTGCGTAGTCGAACACGAAATTGCGAATCTCGTTACAGAGGTTGTCCATCAGCCAGCACTTCTTGATAGGGTAAATCTTGTCGAAGGCACCTGTAATGTGGAAACCGATGGCATTCTGGCCGTGGCGCTCCTTCAGCGTCGACACGTCATCGTCCGACTTCTGGGGCAAGGCAGCCAGTTCCTCACTGGTAAACCACCGCTTGTTACTGCACCCGAACTCTATCTTGTTGCGGTACTCCTGCGTCTTCACGCTACCCATAATGGGGCGGAATTCAGGCAGTTCCACCTTGCCTATGCGTGTAAGCTGGTCGTGTACCTGCTGCTGTTTGGCCTTGAGCTGCTCCTCATAGGGCAGGTTCTGCCATTTGCAACCGCCGCAGATACCGAAATGCTCGCACATCGGCTCTTGGCGCACATCACTCCTTTTGACAAAACGGACCACCTTGGCCTCGCAATATTTATGCTTTTTCTTCACCACCTGCATGTCTACGACATCTCCAGGCACGCAAAACGGAACAAACACTACTTGGTCGTCCACATGTGCGATGCATTTGCCTTCTGCCGCTACTGCCTCTATGGTAATATTCTCTAAAAGTGGTAATGGTTTACGCTTTCTTGCCATAATGTTTTCTTAATTTGGCTGCAAAGTTAATATTTTTTTATGAAGAAAAAAAGACATCAATAACATATTTTGCATCACCCACCTACCTGTTCCCCTACCCCAACCTACCCTTACACGCGAACATATTATATATATACTACCGGCCACCATGCCGTTCACACTCCACAGACAACATAGTTACGCCTACAGAACTTCCCGCTTGCCCACAGGCTACCCACTCTAAAAACACAGTGTGTACGCAAACAACACAAAATGCAAAGTAGACTTAGCAAAAAGCGCCATAAAAGTTTGGCAGAAAGGAATTAAATATGTACATTTGCATTAGAGAAAACAAAAACATAACTAACAATTAGAAACCTATTCAAGAACATGAACGAAAAAAGAGTTTACACCTTCGGCAACGGAAAGGCGGAAGGAAACGCTCAGATGCGTGAGGCTCTCGGCGGAAAGGGTGCCAACTTGGCAGAGATGAATCTTATCGGTGTGCCTGTTCCTCCAGGCTTTACCATCACTACCGATACCTGCAACGAATATTACAAGGTAGGCGAAGAGAACATCAAACAGCTTCTCCAGGACGAAGTGATGGCTGCCGTGGCCCATACAGAGGAACTCATGAACAGCAAGTTTGGTTCTGTAGAGAATCCTCTCCTTGTTTCAGTCCGTTCCGGTGCCCGTGCTTCCATGCCCGGTATGATGGATACCATTCTTAACCTCGGCCTCAACGACGAGGTAGCCATGGGCCTGGTAACAAAGACCAACAATCCTCACTTCGTATACGACTCTTACCGCCGCTTTGTACAGATGTACGGCGACGTGGTGCTCGGTATGAAGCCAGTCAACAAGGAAGACATCGACCCGTTCGAGGCCATCATCGAGAAAGTGAAGGAAGAACAGGGCGTAACCCTCGACAAGGACCTCTCCGTGGAGTCGCTCAAGAAACTGGTTACCCTCTTCAAGGCTGCCATCAAAGAGCAGACAGGCCAGGACTTCCCCACCAATCCTATCGACCAGCTTTGGGGCGCCATCTGCGCCGTCTTCCGCTCATGGATGAACGACCGCGCCATCCTCTACCGCAAGATGGAAGGCATCCCCGACGAGTGGGGTACCGCCGTATCCGTCATGGCGATGGTATTCGGCAACATGGGCGACACTTCCGCTACGGGCGTATGCTTCTCGCGTGATGCTGGCAATGGCGAAAACCTCTTCAACGGCGAGTACCTCATCAATGCCCAGGGCGAGGACGTGGTGGCGGGAATCCGCACTCCACAGCAGATTACCAAGGTTGGCTCACAGCGCTGGGCAAAGCGTGCAGGAATCTCCGAAGAGGTGCGTGTAGAGAAGTATCCTTCCATGGAGGAGGCAATGCCCGAACTCTACAAAGAGCTTGACGCCCTTCAGGACAAGCTGGAGCATCACTACCACGACATGCAGGACATGGAGTTCACCGTACAGGAAGGCAAGCTCTGGTTCCTCCAGACCCGTAACGGCAAGCGCACCGGTACAGCGATGGTCAAGATTGCCATGGATCTCCTCCACGAGGGCATGATAGACGAGAAGACAGCCATCCTGCGCTGCGAGCCCCAGAAACTCGACGAGCTCCTCCACCCCGTATTCGACAAGCTCGCCCTCTCCAAGGCGAAGGTCATCACACAGGGTCTGCCAGCATCTCCTGGTGCCGCTTGCGGACAGATTGTGTTCCATGCCGACGACGCACAGGAGTGGCATGCTGACGGAAAGAAAGTCGTAATGGTACGTATCGAGACTTCTCCCGAGGACCTCGCAGGTATGTCTGCTGCCGAAGGCATTCTCACAGCCCGTGGCGGTATGACCTCTCACGCTGCCGTAGTGGCACGCGGTATGGGCAAGTGCTGCGTTTCGGGTGCTGGCGGCATCAATGTCGACTACAAGACCAAGACCGTAGAAATCGACGGCACAGTATATAAGGAGGGAGACTTCATCTCGCTCAACGGTACCACTGGCCAGGTTTACGCCGGACAGATCGAGACCAAGGCGGCAGAACTTTCCGGCGACTTCAAGGAGCTGATGGATCTCTGCGACAAGTACACCAAGATGGAGATTCGCACCAATGCAGACACACCACACGACGCAGAGGTGGCACGTGCCTTCGGTGCCAAGGGCATCGGTCTTACACGTACCGAACACATGTTCTTCGACGACCAGAAAATTGTGGCCATGCGCGAGATGATTCTTGCCGATTCGGTAGAAGGCCGCGAGAAGGCTCTTGCCAAGCTCCTCCCCTACCAGAAGACCGACTTCTACGGCATACTCAAGGCTATGGATGGGTGCCACGTCAACATCCGCTTGCTCGACCCACCTCTCCACGAGTTCGTACCCCACGACCTCGCTGGCCAGGAGACGATGGCGAAGGAGATGGGCGTCAGCGTAGCCGAGATTCAGAAACGTGTCAACTCCCTGGCTGAGAACAACCCCATGTTGGGCCACCGTGGTTGCCGTCTGGGCATCACCTTCCCGGAGATTACAGCCATGCAGACACGCGCCATCCTCGGTGCAGCCTGCGAACTGAAGCAGGAAGGCTACAACCCATGCCCTGAAATTATGGTTCCGCTCATCGGTACAGTTCAGGAGCTCAAACAGCAGAAGTCCATCATCCTCGCCACCTCCAAGGAGGTATTCGCCGAGTATGGCATCGAGGTAGAGTTCGAGATTGGTACGATGATCGAGATTCCACGTGCTGCCCTCACCGCCGGTCAGATAGCCGAGGAGGCACAGTACTTCTCATTCGGTACCAACGACCTCACACAGATGACCTTCGGTTACTCTCGTGACGACATCGCCAGCTTCCTCCCTGCCTACATGGAGAAGAAGATTTTGAAGGTAGACCCCTTCCAGGTGCTCGACCAGGAGGGTGTAGGCCAGCTCATCAAGATGGCGGTAGAGAACGGTCGCAAGACACGTCCTAACCTCCGCACAGGTATCTGTGGCGAGCATGGCGGCGAACCGTCAAGCGTCAAGTTCTGTGCCAAGGTAGGTATGAACTATGCCTCTTGCTCCCCCTTCCGTGTGCCCATCGC
Organism: bacterium; assembly: GCA_963601815.1. Lineage (GTDB taxonomy): Bacteria > Bacteroidota > Bacteroidia > Bacteroidales > Bacteroidaceae > Prevotella. Next base: position 1,014 of record CAVCGV010000036.1, on the reverse strand, counting down.
CCGCCTTGCTGCGGCGCAGGCCGCCGTTGAGGGATAAGCAGAAATGTCTGATTCTCAATAAAATAAGTGGAAAGTCCTTATAACACAGGACTTTCCACTTAATTCATTTTTGACGGAAGTACCACTGAAATGCTACAAATTATTGTCAATAAAGTATTGAACAGCCTCCAGTAAAGTGTCTAAATCATTCTTTATGACATCGAAGACCATATCACCATCTATATCGAAGAGCCATGAGCAATGTGATTGCGTATGCCTATAACATCTTTCCACGGTATTTCTGGACGCAGTGGCAATAAATTTCCTTCTGTACAATCTGTTTGACACTTTCACCTATTGCCTCTATTAGCATACAACTGCTGCCAAATTCTTCATACCCTCTGGAGAACAATAATAGTCATCAGATAAAAGAATATTTTTGTTCCAATCTTTCAATTGAAGGATTGCATCGTGTATTTGACGTAGAAGTCCCAATGTTCTATTGGATAACATATATTCCATCTTTATTAATTTCTTCAAGGAGATAAGGGTTTATGTGCTTGTGCATTCTTACCACATCGACAGAGCATTGCAACAGGTTTTCCAAGAACCGCTTCAACCGAACAACCAAGAATATCTTTGGTTCCATATCGACACAGACATCTATGTCACTGCCTTCTTTTTGCTCGTTTCGTGAGACAGAGCCGAAAATGCGCAATGACCTTATGCCAAATACTGATTTAAGTTCCTCGGCATGAGAGGATATTAATGATATGTACTCTTTAGTCGTTTTCATAATGAGCCATTTTAGATATTGCAAAAATAAGAAATTTTATTTAGCGAGCAAAGACGTGGTGCTATTATTTATTGCTCTTTAATAAATTAAGGGCTATTACACCATTAAGGCAGATTGCCAATAGCGTAATAGCCTTTAATCTTATCGGTGAAAGCGTTGTTGTTGATGGTGACTTTCATCCTGGTTATTTCAGCCACTTGTCGAGCCAGCCGAAGAAGGTACGCTGCCAGAGGATACCG
>CAVCGV010000035.1:0-24660 GCA_963601815.1 bacterium | reverse complement strand
ATTAATGAAAGCCAGCTCTGCACTTTTTGTATGCAGAACTGGCTTTGTTTTTTGTTATCCTTTACTTCTGTTTACCTGTTGATTTCTATTTACCTTTGTACCTTTTTATCATTTTGTTTTTCTGTTTTTCCTTGAAGATTGGGAGCGTTAGAACTTCAGCGAGGCGGAGAACTCCACGGTGAACGGACGGAGGTAGCTGCCCGTCATAAGCTTGTTCTGGATACCCTGAGCCTCTTCCTTGGTGATGAGCTCGGCACCGGCGATACTGCCCTTGGCACCAGTCTGGTTGAGGAAGTTGACTACTGTGCAACCAAGAGACAACCGCTTGGTAGCCTGCCAGTTTACACCGCCAAAGGTTTCCCAGTGGCCGTTGAAGTAATAGGCCTCGTTGATGTTGGCGTAGGTCTTGCTGAAGTAGCGGAAGCTGGTCCAGAGCTTGATGTTCTTGGTAATCATGTAGCTTGGGTCCAACTCGATGAGTACCTCTGGAACCTCTGCCACGATGTTGCCTGTGGCGTTGATGTTGCCCACATATCCGTCGTTGAAGGTAATGCTGGTCTCATACTTCTTGTAGGTCGGCTTCTGATAGGTGAAGAGGAAATGGAAGTCGAAACCCTTGAACGGGTGAGCCACGGCGTCTGTTGTCCATCCCCATGTCTGGATGTCGTAGGTGAGAGGAGCTGCCTTTATCTCGCTACCGTGCTGCAGGTTGAGAGTAGAGTTGTTGTTGGTCTTAGAGATGTATGAGAACAACGAGGTAAGGCTCAACCAAGAGTTGTTGTAGTAGATACCTACACGACCGAGTGGTACGGAAATCTTGTCGACATTGGGCAGGTCGGCAGGTGCAAACGATTCAAACTTAGGGTGCTGCACGATGTAGGTGAAGTCGCCGGTGAAACCGAAGTTGTTTGTCAATTTATAGGTGGCAGCCACGGAGAAGTCGTAGTTCAGCCAGTTGTAGCTCAGGTCCACGGGCGAAATCTTGGTTCCGTCGGCTGCCGTAGCACCGAGATAGTAGTCGGCAAAGCGGCCTACAAAATTGCCCTGTGCGTTCTTTACGGCAGCATTCTCACCCTTCAGTCGCTGCCACTCCAGTCGGGCCCCGTAGTAGAGGTTCAGTTTCTTGGTAATGTCCCAGTCGTGGGTGAAGTAGAACGCCAGTTTGTTCTCGCTTCCCTTGTAGTATTCTGAAGAGTTCTTGTTGAAGTCGTAGAAGTAGCTGTCGCGCTTATTGGCGTCCCATACACGCAATGCGTAAGTACCATCAGAAGGCACGCTCTGGTCGTACATGGTGGTGTTGGAGCAGTAGTCGATGTGGTAGAACCACTCGTTCATGCCCACACGGAGGGTAGAGGTACTGAAACGCTTGCTCAGTTCGGTGGTGAAGAGAACCTCGTCGATGGTTCCTGCGTTGAGGCACGACATACGGGTCTGCACATACTGTCCGTTGTAGTCCTTGGTCTGTCCGTCTATGTCGCGGTACACATAATATTTATCCTGATTGTCCTTACTCTGCAGGTCGAGGATGGACATCGGGGTCTGGTAAACAAACGCACCACGTGAGTGGTCGTACTTCAGGGTTGCCTTCCAGTTCAGTCCGTTGTCGAAGCGGTAGTTGTTCATCAGCGTTACCTCGCTCGCCTTGTTGAGGCAAGCGTCGTAGAGCGAGGTCTGCTTCAGCTCGCCTGTACGCATATCCCTGTAAGTCATCTCGTTGTCGATAGGGAGATAAGAGGTCGTACCGAGCTTGAATTTACCGTACTCCTTTACACTGCCGTCGCCCACGTAGATGAAGGGTGCGCTCTGGGTGGCGTAGTTGTACACATTGTGGCTGTTGGCATACTTGTACATGGCGGTAAACTCGCCACGCTCGCCGTTGTATTTCTTGGTGATAAGCGCCTTGTATATCTGGGTGCGGTCCTGATAGGGAGTAGACTTTATCTTGAATGTTCCAGGGTCGAAGTCCTGGTACATGTTGAAGCTGTAGTACCAATCCTTACCCAAGTCTCCGTTCAGGTTGAGCGAGAACTCCTGCAAGCCGAAGTGGTTGCTCTTGTAGTTGAGCGTGCCGTTGAATCCCTTCTGTCCCTTCTGGGTGAAAGAGTTGACTGCATAGCCGATGTTGCCCGTGGTGATGGCTGTCTCTGCTATCTTGAGCAACCCCTGGTGGCTCAAGCTCGCATCGCCACGCCAGATGGTGTTTACGGAATGGGGATTGGTGGCATAGGTGACAGGCAGACCGTTCTCCAGGACGTTGACATCGGCTGAGGGGAGACCTATCTGAATCTCGCGCGGGCCGTTGGCACTGGCAGCGTTGAGCATCACGTTGCGGTTACCCTCCTCCTTGGAGTTGGCGTTGTCGTCTTGTGCGAAAGCACCCGAAACATTTACCAATGAAAGTGCAAGCACCATGGCTGCGCTCTTTCCATTAAATAAGGTGTTCATACTTCTTGCGTTTAATGTTGTTAGCGTTGATTTTGGTTTTCTGCCGCAAAATTATATAAAGGCTTGAATACCTGTGATAAAAATCATTTCATCAGATACAAAAATCCGTTCAATGTAACATCAGTGATATTACATGAACGGATTTTCGTAAGTTTATACACCCGCCTTAGTCAAATTATATCAGCAATTTGTCTTTATCGTTATCCTTACCAGACTCTATACACATTATATAATATATAGGCAGATAGGTGATGCCCTCCTTCGTCTCCACCTCTTGGGCGTTCGACAGCACAAATGCTTGGTGGATATTGTATTCCTTTATCCCCAAGAACTTGTCCAAGGCACTGTGCGACTGATAATCCTTGCCCGACTTGATTTCCAAAGGTAGCACAGAGAGATTCGCCATGTCATCTATCAGATAATCCACCTCGCCATTCTTTTTGTTGTCATAATAGTAAAGGTGGAAGCCATGTGCCTTCAACTCCTGTGCGACTACCGTCTCATAGACAGAACCAAGATTGATGCTTGCCATGTCTTCCATCACCGCCTTGATATTGGTGCCAAAGAAAAGACTCGTCAGGATGCCTACGTCATTCATGTAAAGCTTGAGCAGATTCTTGCCGCTGTTCTCTATCAGAGGGAAACTTGGCTTGCTGATGGCTTTTACTTCGAGGGTGATGCCTGACGAAATTAGATAGTCAAATTCCTCCATATAGTCGCTCATGCGCTTGCCCTTCTTGTCCTCAATATCCTTTGCCACGATACGCTTCTTCTTGTTCTCCAAGTTAGAGGGTACCATGCCATAGATGCGTTGTATCTTCAAGCGATTGTGAGATTCCTCATAACGAGCAGCATCCACCCCATAGAGATGATGGATTTCATTCTGGATGGTTCGGATATTTACGATGTTCTTGGTTGCCAAGAACTCGTTGACGGCATCGGGAAGTCCACCCACCAAAAGATACTTTTTGAAAAGATCCAAGAGTTTGTTGTGGATGGCATCAGGCATCGCTTTCCTGGCAGCAAATTTCTTACGCATCGTATCCAGCACGAGTTCTCCCACGCCGTTGGCTATCAGGAATTCCTCAAAATCCAATGGATACATGTGCTTGATTTCTATGCTGCCAAGTGGAATGGAAGAAGTCGTCTTTAAGGTGACGCCCAAGAGCGAGCCACTACAGATATATGTTAACTTGTCGTCCTCTCGTAAGAACTTAAGCAGAGTAAGCAGGTGGTCGTAAGCTTGTATCTCGTCGATGAAGACCAAAGTTTCTTTCTTGCCCTTCATTTTGTCACCTGCCACTGCACTCAAAGCCAAGTAGAAATCATCCACAGTCTTGGCATTGGCAAAGTTCTGGTCGCCCACCTTATCCGTCTCCATATTGAGTTCGATAAAGTTTGGGAACAACTTCTGTCCCACCTCCCGTATGATATATGACTTGCCGATTTGGCGTGCACCATCTATGATCAGAATCTTGTTATTCTCAGATTGTAAATGGCTTACGATATATTTTTCTATCTTTCTATATAGCATGTTTACACTTTTTCTGTGATTTTACGGGCGCAAATATACACTTTTCTTGCGAAATAGTCAAACAAAAACTACACTTTTCCTATAAAAATAAGGGTTAAAAACTACACTTTTCCGAAACGGGTAGGTATAAAAATGGTAAAAAATGCGCAGGTTAGTTTCTGGGCACGCCATTACATTTCCATAGTGTCAGGTACAAAAGCACAAAAATATTTGGCTTAATTTGGAAAGGACAAAAAAACTTTGTATATTTGCAACAGATTTTTAGCAAACCCCAATAAGGATTATTCCGTTGTGAAAACATTAAGTCCTTTCGCCATCGACCTTTAGTGGCAGGCTTTTTATTTCTCGCTTCTATCCATTGCCTAAACTACGCCAAGAATGACAAACCGAAAGATCATACATATCGACATGGATGCCTTTTTTGCCGCAGTGGAGCAAAGAGACAACCCCGAACTGCGGGGCAAGCCAATAGCCGTCGGCTTCGACGGACCGCGAGGCGTGGTGTCTACCGCCAGCTACGAGGCACGAAGGTGGGGCGTACATTCTGCCCAGTCCATAGCGCAAGCCAAGCAACGCTGCCCGGATCTCATCATTGTACCCTGCCGGCACGAGCATTATAAGGAAGTATCGGAGCAGATTCACCGAATCTTCCAGGAATACACCGACCTTATCGAACCCATCTCCATCGACGAGGCTTTCCTCGATGTCACCCATAACAAGAAAGGGATGGAGATGGCGGTGGACATTGCCAAGGAGATAAAGACCCGCATCAAGGAGGAGACGGAGCTGACCGCCTCGGCGGGCATCAGCTACTGTAAGTTTCTCGCCAAAGTGGCTTCCGACTACCGCAAGCCCGACGGCATCTGCACCATCCATCCCGACAAGGCGCTCGACTTTATTGCCCAACTGCCTGTGGAAGACTTTTGGGGTGTAGGAAAGAAGACGCTGCAGAAGATGCACTTCATGGGTATTTTCAGCGGGGCAGACCTGAGAAAGGTATCGGAGAACCATCTTGTGGAGGTGTTCGGCAAGGCAGGCCACGTCTTTTACAATTTCGCACGAGGCATAGACGCCCGCCCGGTCATTACCTACAGGGAGCGCAAGTCGGTGGGGTGCGAACAGACATTCCTCGAAGACATCTACACGAAGGCGGCTGTCATCATCGAACTCTACCATACGGTCATTGAACTGACGGAACGCATCGCCAAGAGCGGCTTCGAGGGGAGGACGCTGACACTAAAGGTGAAGTTCGCCGACTTTACACAGATTACCCGTAGCATCTCGCAAGAGAAAACCTTAAAGAGGAAGGACGCCATCCTGCCCCTCGCCAAGCAGTTGCTCAAACAGGTGGACTATTCGTCCAGCCATCCCATCCGCCTGCTCGGACTCTCCGTGAGCAATGCCTCATCGGAGGAGGCACGAAAGGCTGACAAGGAGAACAGTACACGGAAGCCTAAGTACGTAGAACTGGAGCTGGAGTTTGAGGACTGGGAGTAAAGGTGGCTGTTACTATGCGCCCACTTCTCCTGGCAGCATACCATACTCGTCCTTGAAACACTTGGTAAAATAGGAGGGGGCAGAGAATCCCACTTCGTACGCCACCTCGCTGACACTCATGCTACGGCTTTCGAGCAGGCGTTTGGCTTTCGCCAGACGAGCCTTTCGCAGCAGGTCTACCACCGACGATCCGGTTATCGCCTTTACCTTGCGATAGAGTTGTACGCGGCTCAGACCTATTTCGCGGCCGATGTCCTCCACGCCAAACTCATTGTCAGACATGTTGCGCTGTATGATGTCGCGCAACTTCTGTACAAACAGCTTGTCACGGTCTTCCAACTGAGAGTCGGCTATTTCTGTTTCCGCCTCTTTGCCGTTCTGGTAGACATGCTTCAATAGGCAGCGCTGCTTCAGCAGGTTGTCTATGCGGGCCAGGAGTACTTTGCTGTGGAAGGGCTTGGTGATGTACGAGTCCGCACCATGCTCGTAGCCCTCAGCACGCTGTTCTTCCAGGTTCTTGGCGGTGAGCATGATGACGGGGATATGGGAAGTGGCGGTAAGTGTCTTCAACTGCTGTGTAAATTCCAGACCGTCCATGACGGGCATCATAACGTCGCAGATGACAAGGTCGGGCACTTCCTTCTTTGCCAGTTCCAGGCCCTCCTTGCCGTCGGATGCTTCCAGGACGACGTAAGAGTCTTGCAGGAGGGTGCGCTCGTATTCACGGATGTCATTGTTGTCGTCTACAATCAGTATCGTAGGTTTGTTGCCAGTGTCTTCCACCAGCTGCTGAACTTTTCCACCATGCTTGTTGCCGTCGTCTATATACTGTATTACGCTCTCGTCTACATATTGCTTGTTGCTTGCAGATGAGAAACTTGTGGAGTTATCCACATCCTTGTCAGTGGTGTGGACAACTTGTATTTCCCCTTCCTGCATGCGTGGTATTACAAAGTAGAAATCGGAACCCTTGCCAGGCTCGCTCTCCACCTTTACTTCGCCATGGTGCAGTTCCACGAACGATTTTACCAGTGCTAGTCCGATACCCGTTCCGCTGGCAGCCCCCTTGGCCTGGAAGAACCGTTCGAACACCTTGTCGGCCTCCTCTTGGGCTATGCCCTTGCCAGTATCCTGCACGTCAATGCGAAGCTTGTCACCCTCTCCGTCCTTTAGCGACACAAAGATGTTGCCGCCTGCTGGGGTGTACTTCATGGCATTGCTCAGAAGGTTGAACACGACACGTGCAATCTTCTCCTCGTCGGCAACGATTTCGGGCGAGGCAGAATAAAGGGAAACATCCAGGTGCAGACGGATGTTCTTGCGTTCGGCAGTAAGGGCGAAGTCGCCCGTCCATACCTCCAAGGTCTTTACGATGTCGAAGCGGCAGAGCTTCAGATCCATCTTGCCGTTCTGTATCTTGCGGAAGTCGAGGATAGAGCCTACGAGTTGCTGCAAAGCCTTGGCATTGCGCTGTACCATCTTCAGCAGGTCTCGGCTCTTGCCCTTGATGGTCTTGTCCTCCAGGAGCATTTCCACGGGGTCGGCAATAAGCGTCAAGGGGGTACGTAGTTCGTGGCTGATGTTGGTGAAGAATACCAGACGTGAGTGGGTCAGTTCCATCACCTCTTCGTTGAGCCGCTTCAGTTCGTCGTTCTTGCTCGCCAACTCGGTGTTGAGTCGTTTCTGCTCTTCGTTCATGCGTTTCTGCTCGCTGTTCCTGCGTGCAAGCTCCTCGTTGAGCCGTGCCTTTATGACGTATCCGCGGAAGATAAGTACTGCTGCCACGATGATGACCAGCAGAAAGATGCCCAGTCCGATGAGGATGACCTTCTGCGAGTTGTAGTCTGACAGGTACTGATCCACCTGTTTATGCAGTGTCTTCAGGTTTTTTGCCTGTCGCTCGGCGTCACGTGCCTCCATGAGGGTAATCTCAGCATTCTCGCGGGTAATGATGGAGGTGCTCAGGTAGTTGTCGCGCTCGTAGGGCTTGTGGGTGAGTATCTTCATGGCAAGGGCTATCACCTCGTCGCCTTTGGTAGGGTAGAGGTAAGTGGCGTCGAACACACCGTCGCGCACCAGTTCCAGTCCGCCTCCCTCCGTTGCCATTGCATCCACACCGGTGTACTTGTACTTGCCTTCCAGCCCAGCCTGACGGGCTGCCACATAGGCACCCCATGCCAGCCGGTCATTATGGGCAAACACATAGTCGAAGTCTTTGGTCTTCTGCAGGATGCGCTTCATCGCCCGGATGCCGCTTTCCTCCTTCCAGTCGCCACCTTCCGAAGCCACTACCTCGATGCCGGGATGGGGCTTGACGGCATCCATGAAACCACGGTGGCGCTCCATGGCAGGCGACGACCCTTCCAGACCGCAAATCTCCACGATACGTCCTTTGCCATGCAACTGTTGGGCGATATAGTTGCCCATAGCCTTGCCTATTGTGTAGTTGTCGCATCCTATAAAGGCGGTATACTTGTCCGAATTGGTCTTGCGGTCGTAGAGTATTACAGGTATCCCTTTGTCGTAGGCTCGTTCCACAGCCTTGGAAATGGCGCTCAACTGGTTGGGCGAGATGACAAGGAGGTCTACGCCCTCGTCTATAAACTGGTTCACCTGCTTGTTTTGCAATACATTGTCATCGTTGGAGGAAGCCAACTTGACGATAATGGAATCGTTGAGATACTCTCCCGTCTTCAGTTCGTCGTTGAGCTTGTCGCGCCAGATATCCTCCGAACATTGCGAAACGCCTATGACAAAACGAGTTTTGGCATGGTTGGTGCAGCCTGCTGTCAGAAGGACAACGAGGGTGATGTGTATGGAAATGAGAAAATTGCGTATAGTCATGATGTTGCAAAAAAGTGATGGTACAGTCAAAAGCTGTGTTTGGTTGTTTTGGCTGCAAATATACGACAAATCTGCTTACTCTCCAAATTTTAATCCCTATAATGTTGTTTATGGGCTATGCGTAGGCACCTTCTTCTCTATGTGCGGATAGGTACAAAAGCTCAGTACGGGCGTCTATATATAAAAAAAGGTGGGGCGCATGTTGCCGTCACCTCTTAACTACTACTTGAAGACACGGAAAGGAAACCGTATACAAAAGACATAAGAAACCTATATGATATTCTACAACAGAAGAACGGCATTGCTGATACTACTCATGGCAGGCTGTCTGTCGGCTGTGGCCCAGAAGACCGGCAAGACTATGGCGCAGGGCAGGAAAGTCACTAAGACAACAGAGCGCTCGCAAAAGATAGACCACGCCTTGATGCAAAAGATATACGACGAGGTGAAGACCCCCTACAAGTACGGCATGGCAATAGCCCCTCAGGACAACTGGCACAAGATAGACTGCCCTATGGTTTACCGTGAGGGCGGCAGATGGTACATGACCTATGTGGTGTACAATGGTAAGGACGGTACCGACGGTCGTGGCTACGAGACGTGGCTTGCCGTGAGCGACGACCTGCTGAACTGGCAGACACAGGGCCGCCTGCTGTCTTATGCCGACCAGGGATGGGACATGAACCAGCGTGCCGGTTATCCTGCTCTCATAGACTGGGCGTGGGGCGGCACTTATGAGATGGCCAAGTACAAGGGGCGCCACTGGATGAGCTATTTCGGTGGAGTGGGTACCGGTTATGAGGCCGTACGTGCTCCGCTCAATATGGGTATGGCATTTACCAAGGGCAGCATTACCGAGGCGCATGAGTGGCAGACATCGCCAACGCCAGTCCTCTCCATCGAAGATGCGGATGCACAATGGTGGGAGAAACTTACCCACTACAAGAGCACCGTCTACTGGGACAAGTCGAAGTCGTTAGGCAAGCCTTTCGTTATGTTCTACAACGCAGGCGGCATCAATCCCGCCAACAACCTGAAGGCTGAGCGTATAGGGATAGCTCTTTCAGGCAATATGACACAATGGAAACGACTGCCCCTTCGCAGTGCCCAGCATCCGGGAGGCAACCCCGTGTTCTTCCACGAGGCTCCCGGCATCATTACCGGTGATGCCCAGATCGTAAAGTTCCCTACATCTTTTGCCGGTCCGTCGAAAGGGCGCAGAAAGAAAAAAGCATCGCCGCTTTATGTGATGTTCTACTTCTCTGCCTACAGTCCGGACCGCCCCTACAATGCCTATAACACCTTTGCCGTGAGCCGTGACCTCGTAAACTGGCAGGACTGGGACGGTGCCGACCTGGTGTATCCCTCCAAGCCCTATGACGACATGTTTGCCCACAAGAGTTATGTGCTCAAACACGGAGGTGTAGTTTACCATTTCTACTGTGCCGTCAACAAGGCAGGGCAGCGGGGTATTGCCGTAGCCACGAGTGTGCCCATGGGACGTTCGACAGTCAGTTTCCCCGCTCCCGAGAAGAAGGGCAAGCGTATGGTGCAGAGCCTTGACAAAGCATGGAGTGTGAAGTTCGGTTCTACTACCGAGAAGGCGATAACATCCAATGCGGGTACCTTCCGTGTGGATGTGCCCAATAACCTGGACGACTACTATGGCTATCGTCAGCTCAAACACGGCAACCTGCACGGCACGGCACGCTACCAGAAAGAGTTTACGACTCGCAAGGAGGAAGGCAAACGCTATTTCCTGCAGTTTGAAGGCGTAGGAACCTATGCCACCGTGACCCTCAATGGCAAACACTTCCCCAAGGAACTGGTGGGGCGGACCTGCTACACCCTCGATGTGACACGTGCCTTGCGCGACGGAACCAACCAACTGACGGTAAAGGTGGAACATCCCGCCATGCAGACCGCCAATCCCTGGCCTTGCGGAGGATGCTCGTCTGAATGGGGCTTCTCGGAGGGAAGTCAGCCATTCGGTATCTTTCGACCAGTATCCTTGATAGCGACCGACGAGGTGAGGATAGAACCTTTTGGTGTGCACGTATGGAACAATGTGACATGTGACAGCGTCTTTGTGGAAACGGAAGTGAAGAACTATTCCGGCAAGACACAGACCATAGAACTCGTCAGCAAGTTTGCACTTAACAGCGGCAAGACCGCCTTCCGCCAGAACGAGAAGATAACGCTGGCTGTCGGCGAAACCAAGGTGGTGCGGCAGCAGGCGAGAGTGACTGACGCACATCTCTGGAGCCAGGAAGATCCTTATCTCTATACGCTTTCCAGCATTATCAAACGCGACGGCAAGACCGTCGACGATGTGGCGACCCCGTATGGTATTCGCAACCTCTCCTGGCCAGTATTGCGCCACAGGCAGGCAGTACTGGAGGGCGACTCATCGAAGATAGATACCCTGGACGGCCGTTTCTATCTCAATGGCAAACCCGTATTTATCAACGGCACCTGCGATTATGAGCATCTTTTCGGGCAGAGCCATGCTTTCAGCCACGAGCAGATAGCTGCGAGGGTGAAGATGATGCGCCAGGCAGGTTTCAATGCCTTCCGTGAGGCTCACCAGCCCCACAACCTCTACTACCAGCAGTTGCTCGACGAGCAGGGAATGCTCTTCTGGAGCCAGTTCTCCGCCCATGTTTGGTACGATACCCCTGCTTTCCGCAAGAATTTCAAGAATCTGTTGCGTAGATGGATTAAGGAGCGCCGCAACTCTCCGAGTGTTATCCTTTGGGGCATCCAGAACGAGAGTGTGTTACCAAAAGACTTTACCGAGGAGTGTGCGGAAATTATCCGTGAGATGGACCCTACGGCGCAGACCATGCGTGCCATCACCACGTGCAATGGCGGTGAGGGCAGCGACTGGAATGTGGTACAAAACTGGAGTGGAACCTATGGCGGTACAGCCGACAACTATGACAACGAACTGAAACGGCCTAACCAGTTGCTCAACGGAGAGTATGGTGCATGGCGCACCTTGGGCTTCCGTACGGCAGATGCCGAGAAACAGCATGCAGGCGATGAGAATGCCCTGAAAAAGGCTTACACGGAGGATGCGGCCGTAGCCTTGCTCAGCAAGAAGGCCATGCTTGCAGAAAGTGCCAAGGACAGTGTGTGCGGACATTTCCAGTGGATTTTTGTTTCTCACGAGAATCCGGGACGTGTGCAACCCGACGAGGCTTACCGCATGATAGACAAGGTGGGACCGTTCAATTACAAGGGACTTCTTTCTCCGTGGGAGCAACCGTCTGAAGTGTTCTACTGGTACCGCGACCATTATGCCAAGGGCACCTTCGCTCTTGCTACCGACCCGAAGGCACAGCAGGTATGTGTGGACAAAGACACGCCGACTGCTGCCGACCGGAACTGCGACCTGTTGAAACCAGCCGACGGGTACACCTATTTATATAGAGTGAACTGTGGCGGCGATGCCTTGGTGGACAGTTATGGCAACGAGTGGGAGCAGGACGACAGCGTCTATTCCCATTCCTGGGCAGAGCGTTTCGGATTGAACCCATACCTGGCCAGTCAGGGACACATCACTTCCATGATTCATGGATTGAATAAGACGGCTTCGGGAACATCGGTTTCTTCTTCTGCAAAGACCTCTGTCGCCGCGATGGAAGATGCTGTGGATGAAGATGCGAAACTATTCCAGTATTTCCGTTGGGGACGCCATGAGTTGAAGTATCAGTTTCCGGTGGTAGACGGCGATTACAGGGTAGAACTTTACTTCGCCGAACCGTGGTTGGGCGACCGCTATGGTGCTGCCATCGACTGCGAGGGAGAACGCATCTTCGATGTGGCTGTCAACGACTCGGTGGTGGCCGACAACCTGGACCTTTGGGCTGAGGCAGGATTTGCTGGAGCTTTCAAGAAGACGGTGAATGTACATGTAAAGGGCGGCATGCTTACTGTCTCCTTCCCCGAAGTAAAGGTCGGCGAGGCTATCATCTCTGCAATAGCCATTGCTGCGAAGGGCGAGACGAATGTGGCTGATGCTCCTTATGCCCACTTCAAGGCAAAACCGCAGGGAACGATGAGCAAGACCTTCTGGGCCGACCTTGACAAGGAGGTGGTGGAGAAATATCCCAAGGAACTGCTGCCGAAGGACAATGACGTGTTCCCTGCCGTCCGCTATAAGGTGGACGACAGGAAGAATGACAAGAACAAGAATGTTTTGGTCCATGACGACGACAAGGTAGAGTGGACTATCTTTCCGGGTGTGGCTCGCCAGTATATGTTGCGTTTCCGTTACAAGAATACGACCGGAATGCCTCGTGTCGGCAGACTGAAGATTGTGGATGCCAACGGTATCGTGATGCTCGACAGGGACATGACTTTCCCGGAAACTCCCAACAAGTTTAAGACCATCGGTACTACTACCGACTCGCAGATTAATGCCGGTACCTATCTGGTAACGGTGTCGGGTGTGAAGGATATGGCATTCGATTATCTGGAAGTACAGTAGGAAGAGTGAAGAACGAAGTGTGAAGAATTCATATGCAGGAAATTAGGAGAACATACCGGATTATTTTGGGGGCTTGTGTGGCATTGGTTTCGCAAGCGGCTCCGTTTGTTGTCGTTTCGGCAGAGGCTGCTGCTGTGCACCACGATTGGGAAGATCAGCACGTGCTTTCCGTCAACAGGGAACCAGCCCGTGCTTACTTTATCCCTTATTTTCAGAAGAAGGGAGATAGTCAGATGTCGCTCAATGGCCAGTGGAAGTTCCGCTGGACCAAGACGCCTGATGAGCGTATCAAGGACTTCTATCGTACGGATTACAGTTGCAAGGACTGGAAGACGCTTGCCGTGCCTGCCAACTGGGAGGTGAATGGCTACGGTACTCCCATCTATGTGTCGGCAGGTTTCCCTTTCAAGATAAATCCGCCTTACGTCATGTCTGAACCCAAGAAAGACTGGACTACCTACGAAGAGCGCAACCCTACGGGGCAGTACAAGCGTACCTTCACTCTGAACGCCAACTCGCAACTTCTTGGCAAGAACCGCCAGACTTTCCTTCGTTTCGAGGGAGTGATGAGTGCCTTCTATGTATGGGTGAATGGCGAGAAGGTGGGTTATTCGCAGGGGTCGATGGAACCAAGCGAGTTTAATGTCACTCCTTACCTCAAGGCTGGCAAGAACGAGATAGCCGTAGAGGTGTATAAGTATAGTGACGGCAGTTATCTCGAAGACCAGGATTTCTGGCGTTTCGGCGGCATCCATCGTGACGTGTTGCTCTATTCCACGCCGAATGTCCGCATACGCGATTTTGCCGTACGTACCCTTCCTGTGCTTTCGCAGGTAAAGAAGGATTATGCCGTCAGTCCTGCGAATGTTTCTGCTACGGATAGCCCGTGCGACTTCACGCTTCAGATTAATCCGCAGCTCGCTGTGGCTGCAGGCGAGAAGGGAGAAGGCTATTCCCTCATGGCTTTTCTGAAGGATGCTGATGGCAAGAGTGTGATGCTGAAAACTTCTGATAAGGAGAATGACGGGATGGAGGCATACTTGAAGGCGAACGCCGTGGAAATCCTCGACCTTAGCCATAAGGCTTCGCTGATGAACGAATGGTATCCGCAGCGTGGCGGCCGAAAGTTCGACCGTATGTCGGCTGTGGTGGAGAAACCCCATGCATGGACTGCCGAGACACCTTATTTATATACGCTCACCTTGGTGCTCTTGGACAAGCAGGGCAACGTAGTGGAGCAGACCGAGCAGCGCATCGGTTTCCGTTGGGTTTCGGTGGAGAACGGACAACTGACGGTAAACGGCAAACCCGTCAAGCTCCGTGGCGTGAACCGCCATGAGCACGATCCTAAGTTGGCGCGTGTGATGACCGAGGAAATGATGCAACGGGACATTAGACTGATGAAAGAGGCTAACGTAAATGCTGTGCGAACGAGCCATTATCCTAACGTGCCCCGCTGGTATGAACTTTGCGACAGCGCAGGTATCTATGTGATGGATGAGGCTGACTGCGAGAGTCATGGACTTCGTGGAACCTTGGCCTCCACACCCGACTGGAACGCAGCCTTTCTCGACAGAGCCGTTCGGCTTGCCGAGCGAGACAAAAACCATGCTTCGGTTATCTTCTGGAGCCTCGGCAACGAGAGCGGTTTCGGTGCCAACCAGGCAGCGATGGCAGGGTGGCTTCATACCTTCGACCCTACAAGGTTAGTGCATTACGAGGGTGCTCAGACTCCTTTCGACCCCTCGCGTGGTCTCTCTGAGCAGGATTACGACGCGACCGACCCAAGTTGTGTGGATGTCTTGAGCCGTTTCTATCCGCGTGTAAAGCAGGAGTATCTGAACCCCGGTGTTCCGGAGGGCAGCGACAAGGAGAGAGCCGAGAATGCCCGTTGGGAACATCTTCTCGACATAGCCTTAAGGAAAAACGACAATCGTCCGGTGCTTACCAGCGAGTATGCCCACTGTATGGGTAATGCGCTGGGCAATTTTAAGGAGTATTGGGACGAGATGTACAGTAACCCTCGGATGGCAGGTGGATTCATCTGGGACTGGGTAGACCAGGGAATCTATGCCCCTGGTACCAATCATGTGCTCTATGGAGGCGATTTCGGTGACAAGCCTAACCTGAAGGCGTTCTGTCTCAACGGTGTGGTCTTCTCCGACCGCTCTGTGTCGGCTAAGTATCAGGAGGTAAAGCATGTTTATGCACCGGTGTGGATAACTCAGCGAGGAGGTGAAGTTTGGGTGAAGAACCATCATGCTCATCTTTCACTCGAGGGGTTCACTTGCCAGTATGCGGTCAGCAACAATGGCAAAGAGGATAAGAAAGGTTTACTACAGCTGCCTAATGTAATGCCGGGCGACAGTGCCTTGCTCTGTCGGGTGTCCGATTTCAAGTTTGATAAGGACAAGGATGCAAGGCTGCTGCTGAAGGTGCTTTCTCCCAAGGGCGAGGAAACCATTACCCAGCAAGTGGTGCTGAGCGATCATCTTTTGGCTGCAGGTATGAGCTTGGCAAAGGGAAAAGCTGCGGTTTCTGCACAAACCTTGTTGGGAAAAACAATGGTTACTCCCCAGTTCTTCCGTGCGCCAACCGACAACGATAAGAGTTTTGGCAATTGGATAGCCAAAGACTGGAAGAAGACCCGGCTCGACAGCACACTCTCCGCTATTCCTTTGAAGGATGGCGAATATGTGTATCATTATGGTGGCGATGGATCGTCGGCATCGGGCAGGGAAGGCGGCAATGTTCGTCTCCGTCTGCAGGTCGTTCCGCAGAAAGATGGCTTTGTCGACGTGAAGGCTACCTATAGTTTTGAGGGCAGTCTGCCCGAGATTCCACGCCTGGGATTGATGATGCAGTTGCCTCACGAGTCGTTCGACCAAGTGAGGTGGTACGGCAGAGGTCCGTGGGAAAATTATCCTGACCGCAAGCAGGCTTGTCCGATAGGGTGGTACGAGAGTAGTGTGGAAAACCAGTTCACGCACTATCCCCGTCCGCAGGATAATGGCAACCATGAGGAATGTTCGTACATCGAACTTACCTCCCTGAGTGGCAAGGGCGGCAAGAATGCTGCTAATGTCTTGCAAATTGTGGCGCAGGATGCGCCCGTCAGTTTCTCAGCCTTGCCATACAGTACACAGGAGATGTATGCTGCCCAGCACGATTTCGAGTTGTGTGAGTCGGGAAATCATGGTTTGCGTTACACGTATCTCAATCTTGACTGTGCAGTCTTGGGCTTGGGCAACAGCAGTTGCGGCCCAGGCGTGCTGAAGAAGTACTCCATCGACAAGACCAAGACCTACACCCTCCATTTTCTCATGCGGATGAAATGACAGGCGCATTGCCAAATGAATACCTCATCGGACAATATGGTCATACCTCTTATGGCTTTAGTAGGTACGACGTCCTCGCCGTACTTATTTTTTGGGGAGGTATGGTGTCTATGCAAATCGGATTATGTAAATTGCATAATTCGATTTGCATAATTGTATAATTCTTATTATCTTTGTCCGCGAATTCAATAATCAATTAGGTTGAGCGTATGGAGAATCCTTTTATAATCACAGGCAAGATAAAGCCTGAGTACTTCTGCGACAGAGAGGTGGAGGCTAAAAGAATCATCCGAAAAGTTACTTCGGGCGAGAACATCGTGGTGATGGCAGCACGACGTGTGGGCAAGAGTAAACTTATAGACTTTTGCCTCGACTCGGCTGCTATAAAGGATGATTTTATCCCGATTTCCGTTGATATACTTCGCACTTCGAGCATCCATGAGTTTGCTTTCGAACTGGGGAAAGCAGTATTTGAACAGGCAGCTCGCCGCAGTCAGAAAATGCTCAAGATGGTGGTCAACACCTTGAAGTCTATTAATGGTTGCTTCGGCTATGATCCTGTCTCGAACACGCCTACCTTCAACCTTTCGTTAGGCGACATCTCCAATCCGCTCTATACATTGGAGGAAGTATTCGCTTGTTTAGAACAGGCAGACAGAAAATGTGTCGTTGCTATAGACGAGTTTCAGCAGGTAGGCTATTATCCGGAGAAGAATATGGAGGCGATACTGCGAACGCATGTACAGAAATGCAGCAATGCCAACTTCATATTCTCGGGCAGCGAGCGACACCTCATCACCGAGATGTTCTCGGAGAAGGCGCATCCTTTCTACAATAGTGCCGACATCATGAACCTGGAGGTAATACCTTATGCCAAGTATCTGGAGTTTGCCCAAAGATTATTCCTTACCTTTGACAAGGAGGTGGAAGAAGATGTTGTTCGCTATGTTTATGATACGTTTGGTGGCAACACCTATTATCTACAGAAAGTTTTCCACGAGGCATTCAGTCAAACGGAAGTGAGGGGGAAGGCTGACAAAGTGATGACAGAGAGCATTATCCACTCTATGATTCTCGACAACGACCATAAGTTTTGTGAAATCTTGTCTCGCCTCACACTCCCCCAGAAGGAACTGCTCTATGCGATAGCCAAGGATGGCATTGCCAAGCAGATTACCTCCATGGCATTTGTGAAGCGGCATAACCTGCGCTCGGCAAGTAGCGTTCAGTCTGCCATCAAGAAATTGCTGGAGTATCACTTGGTGTCAACATCGCTCGGAACATATTACATAGATGACCAACTGATGAAGTTGTGGCTGAAAGGGTAGCGAATTCACGTACTTGTGAGTCTTATGAATAGTTACAAAATCTGTGTTTGTGAGTCTTAATAAATATAAGGTGTGTTCTAAAAACACGTATGGAAGAACATCTTTTTAGAACCTTGCCTGAGAAACTAACGAATCTATTAAGACAAAAGCAAACACAGATTTTTTTATGTACTTAAAACAGACTTTCTTATCTATAGCCTTGGGGACAATGTCCTTGGTAGCCAACGCGCAGGGAGGAGTGGAAACACAGCGCCAGTATCTCTCCGGTCATGGTTGCGACGACATGGTGAACTGGGATTTCTATTGCACGGGCGGCAGAAATGCCGGCAAGTGGACCAAGATAGGCGTGCCTTCCTGCTGGGAACTGCAGGGGTTCGGTACTTATCAGTATGGTATGCGATTCTATGGCAAGCCCAATCCTGAGGGCATTGCCGACGAAAAGGGACGCTATAAGTATGAGTTTACCCTGCCCGAGTCATGGGAAGGCAAGCAGATAGAACTCGTGTTTGAGGCGGTAATGACCGATGCCAAGGTAACCATCAACGGCAGAAAAGCCGGCAGCGGAAAGCATCAGGGCGGCTTCTACCGCTTCTCTTTCGACGTGAGCGACCGCATCTTCTTCGGCAAGCACAAGAACCGTCTGGAGGTAGAGGTAAGCAAGGAAAGTGCCAACAGTCAGGTGAATATGGCAGAACGCCGTGCCGACTACTGGAACTTTGGCGGCATTTTCCGTCCTGTCTTTATCGTGGCAAAGCCTGCGCAGAATATAGCCCGTGTGGCTCTCGATGCCAAGGGGGACGGACACTTTATGGCCGACTGTTATCTGAACCGCGCCATCAAGGGGGCGAAGGTGAAGACCGAGATTCTCGACAGCAAGGGAAAGGTAGTAGCATCGGACGTGACGGACGCACGTGGCAGCGACGAAGCGAAGATAGACTTCATGGCGAAGAGCCCCAAACAGTGGACAGCCGAAACGCCTAACCTCTATACTGCCGTGTTTACCCTGCAGGATGCCAACGGAAAGACGCTTCATAAGGAGCGTCAGAAGTTTGGCTTCCGTACCATCGAATATCGTGCCAGCGACGGCGTGTACATCAATGGGCAGAAGGTTGTCTTCAAGGGTGTGAACCGCCACAGCTTCCGCCCCGAAACGGGCAGAACGCTCAGTAAGGCGAAGAACATAGAGGACGTGAAACTCATCAAGAGCATGAACATGAATGCCGTGCGACTGAGCCATTATCCTGCCGACCCAGAGTTTCTGGAGGCTTGCGACTCGCTCGGCCTCTATGTTGAGTGCGAACTGAGCGGATGGCACTGGGCACATCCCACCATCGTGGGTAAACAGCTCGTGAAGGAGATGGTTACCCGTGACGAGAATCACCCCAGCATCATCTTCTGGAGCAACGGCAACGAGGGCGGTTTCAACTATGAACTGGAGCCCGACTTTGCGCTGTGGGACAAGCAGAAACGTGTGGTACTCTATCCTTGGGCAAACCGCAACGGATTCGAGACCAAGCACTACCGTTCGTATGGCGAGACCCAGGAGTATATGCGCCAGAAGGAAATCTTCATGCCTACCGAGTTTCTTCACGGTCTGTATGACGGCGGACACGGAGCGGGTCTGAAAGACTACTGGGACATGATGATGGCGAACCCTCGCTGTGCAGGAGGTTTCCTCTGGGACTTGAGCGACCAGGGCGTGATGCGAACCGACAAGGACAACATACTGGACTGTGTCGGTAACTTTGGTGCCGATGGCATCGTGGGACCACATTTCGAGAAGGAAGGATCGTTCTATACTATCAAGGAGGTGTGGAGCCCTGTGCAGTTGACATGGAACGACGTGGAGAAGGGCGAGCTGACCCTCTCCAACAAGTATAACTTTACCAACCTGAAGGATTGCCGCTTCTCTTATCGCCTGTTGCAGATGCCGGAAACAGGTTTGTCGCAGGTTAAGGTGTTGAAGCAGGGAAACGTTACTTCGCCCGATGTGGCGCCAGGTAAGGAGGCACTGGTAAAGGTGCCGATGGTGGCAGGTGCCGACGCCATAGAACTTAAGGCGACAGACAAGGATGGTGAGGAGATAATGACGTGGAGCGCACGCCTTGCCGACAAGTGCGGCAAGACAGCCGTTGACACCCAGGCACAATACAGTGAGAATGCAGAGGACGTAACGGTAAAATCCGGCTCGAAGACTTATCGCTTCTCCAAAGAAAACGGTCGTCTGTTGTGTGTGGATGTGGCAGGAAAGACATTCTCCCTTACCAATGGTCCCCGCTTCGTGGCAGCCCGACGCAGTGACCGCAGCCTGGACCAGTTCTACAACCATGACGACAAGGAGGCCGAGAAGAAAAAGACGCTCTATACGGAGTTTGCCGACCAGGGTGCTTTCGACGGATTCGAATGGAAGGACGGCGAGTTGACCGTAAAATACAAGCATGGTTCGCTCGATGCAGTCAACTGGCGTTTCCTGCAGAATGGCGGCGTGGACATTATGTGCAATTATAATTTCGGCGGCGTTGTCGACATGATGTGCATGGCGTTCGACTATCCCGAGTTGAAGGTGAAGAGCAAATCGTGGGTGGGCAACGGCCCATACCGTGTATGGCAAAACCGTGAGCAGGGCCCGCAGTACGGCTACTGGCACAACGACTATAACGACCCCATACCAGGCGAGAGCTGGGAGTACCCCGAGTTTAAGGGCTACTTTGCCAACGTGAAGTGGATGCAGTTGCAGACGGGCGAGGGAAAGATAAGTTTCTCCGGACTGACGCGCGACGAACACATGGGTGTGTTTACCCCTCGCGACGGGCGTGACCAACTGCTCTATACTTTGCCCCAGACAGGGCTTGCCGTATTCAAGGTGATTCCCTCCGTTCGCAACAAGGTAAACACCACCGACCTCAACGGACCCTCAGCACAGCCCAAGTGGCTCAGCGGAAAAGGAAACGTAACATTTACGCTCAATATAGAATAGGAAAGATGAAGTTGAAGAGACCCTTTGCCGTGACTACCCTCTCGGCACTCCTTGTAGCCTCCGCCGTCGCACATGGCGGCGACAACACAAAGCCATGGACTTTCTGGTACTGGATGTACGGTGCCGTGTCGAAGGCAGGCATCCATGCCGACCTTTCTGCCATGAAGGATGTGGGGCTTGGGGGAACTTACCTCATGCCGATAAGGGGCGTGAAAGAACGTCCTGAATTTGGCGGCAAGGCAGCACAGCTCTCACCCGAGTTCTGGGACATGGTAGACTACTCTTTCCAGCAGGCCGACTCGTTGGGGCTGGAAATGGGCATACATATCTGCGACGGCTTTGCCCTGGCGGGCAGTCCTGCCATTCGGCCCGAGGAGTCGATGCAGAAAGTGGTGTGGAGCGACTCCATCGTGCAGGGAGGTGCGAAGATACAGGGCATGACGCTTGCCCAGCCCGAGACCCGCGAGGGCTATTACCGCGACATTGCCGCCTTTGCCGTCAGGTACGATGAGGCTCCGCAGCGTATCTCTCCCGCCAAGGTAGACCTCTCGGAAGGCATCTCTACCAAGAAGGGATACTGGCTCGCCTCCAAGCCGTCGGCGATAACTTATTCTTTCGCCTCGCCCGTAACGGTGAGGAGCATGGAGGTGCAGCCCAACGGAAACAACATACAGGCACAGCGGTTGCTGGTGCAGGCATCTTCGGACGGCGTGCATTTCAGAGACGTCAAGCAGCTCGTGCCGCCCAGACAGGGATGGCAGAACACCCAGTGTAACTATACCTTCTCGTTGCCCGCCACCACAGCGCAGTATTTCCGCTTCGTATGGACACCCGAAGGTACGCCTCCGGGGGCAGAAGATATGGATGCCGCCAAGTGGAAACCGGTGCTCAAACTGCAGAATGTGATACTCTCCAGCGCCCCTGTCATCAACCAGTATGAAGGGAAGTCGGCTGCCGTATGGCGCATCGATACCGAAGGGCAGGTGACAGCAGACGTGATAGACATGGACGATGTGGCAAGACTGCAACTACAGGACGGAAGAGTAACGGGAGTGCTGATAAACGGCAAACTGAAGAAGAAGTTGCCCAAGGGCACATGGCGTCTGCTTCGCATGGGCCACACCTCTACGGGGCAGACCAATGCCACGGCGGGAGACGGCAAGGGACTGGAGGTGGACAAGTTCTCGCCTGCCGCTGTAAAGAAGCTCTTCGACTCATGGTACGGACTCTTCCTGAAGCGTCCGCATGCCGAAGTCGTGAAGTATCTGCACATCGACTCGTGGGAGTGTGGTAGTCAGAACTGGGGCGAACGCTTTGCCGAAGAGTTTCGGACACGGCGCGGCTATGACCTCTTGCCTTTCCTGCCCGTAATGGCGGGCGTGCCAATGGTGTCGGTCGACAAGAGCGAACAGGTACTGAAGGATGTACGCCTTACCGTCAACGACCTCGTCAACGAGAAGTTCTTCCAGACTTTTACCCGTTTGGCACATGAGCACGGCAAGATGGTTTCGCACGAAAGCATAGCCCCCACTTTTCCCGCCGACGGACTCGCCCATTATCGCTATGCCGACCATCCCATGGGTGAGTATTGGCTCAATTCGCCTACTCACGACAAACCGGCAGACATGCTTGACGCCGTGAGCGGTGCACACATCTATGGCAAGAACATCGTGCAGGCAGAAGGATTTACAGAGGTGAGAGGGGTGTGGAACGAGACGCCCGCCATGCTCAAGCCTTTGCTCGACCGCAACCTGGCTTTGGGTATGAACAAACTCTTCTTCCATGTCACGGCGCACAACCCCTGGATGGACCGCAAGCCGGGTATGACGCTCGACGGAATCGGACTCTTCTTCCAGCGCGACAATACGTGGTATCCGGAGGCTCGCGGCTTTGTCGACTATATTACCCGTTGCCAGGAATGGTTGCAGAAGGGGAGACCGGTGGTGGATATTGCCGTCTTTACCGGCGAAGAGTTGCCTTCGCGCTCGCTTACTCCGGACAAACTCGTAGAGATGCTTCCCGGTGTCTTCGGCGAACAGAGGGTGGCTGCCGAG
Source organism: bacterium (assembly GCA_963601815.1). Classification (GTDB taxonomy): domain Bacteria; phylum Bacteroidota; class Bacteroidia; order Bacteroidales; family Bacteroidaceae; genus Prevotella. The sequence continues at coordinate 2,148 of CAVCGV010000035.1, read as the reverse complement.
CGGAAACGTATCGCCAACGAGGGGATACCTCTCGAGGAGTCGCCCGTGGGGGTAACGCACGCTGCCAACATCCTGGACCTGAAAGACTGGTGTAATGCGCTGCATGGGTACAAGTACGACTCCATGAACAAGGAGGCCCTCCTTGGTATGGCGCAGGCACACGAGGGCTGTATCGTGATGCTGCAAGACGGCAAGCCTTTGGCGCATAGTCCCCAGTACCGTGTCCTTGTCGTGCCCCAGAAGACGCTCTCTCCTGCGGTGAGAAACAAGATAGACGAACTGAAGGCGGCGGGTGTCGTCGTTATAGACAGCCCTTACCGGGCGAGTGATTTCTCGCAGTACGGCTTGTCGCCCGATGTGGAGTTGCCCGATGGTATGGACTATGCACACCGCCTGCTGAATTCGGCAGACAGACAGGCAGAAGACACCTGTGGGTTGACAGATATCTATTTCCTGACCAACCAGTTGGATTCTGCCCGTACGCTGGACCTGCGCTTCCGTGACAGAAAAGAAACGGTGCGCGTATCCTTTCCGCCTTATGGTTCGGCTCTTGTCGGATTCAAGCAAGGCGGCGAGGCAACGGTAGACAATTTTACGTGCACGCAGGATACGCCCCATACGTTGTCGCTCGACGGCAAATGGCAGGTACGCTTCGAGGAGACGGCACAGGACACCACGCTCCGTTTGCCATTCGACTGGTCGAAGGCGGAAAACCTGCGCATGAAGTATTATAGCGGTCATGCTACCTTCAGTACTTCGTTCAGGTGGAGAGGTGTTTCCGACGGGAAAAAGAACGGTGCGTGTGCGAAGATATGTATCGAGAATCTGGCTGACGTAGCCAGCGTGCGTATCAACGGCAAGCATTGCGGATATGCTTGGACAGCACCTTACGAGGTGTGTGTGCCGATGGATGTTCTGAAGAACGGAAACAATACACTGGAGATAGTGGTGGCTAACACTTGGCACAATGCCCTGCAGGGCAAGGACGAGGGTAAGGCTCCTTTCTCCGGGATATGGACGAATGCCAAGTATCGTACCAAGGACAAGTCGCTCTTGCCAGCAGGTATCCTCGGTAGTGTCAAGCTGTTGTATTGACATCTGGTGTGCTTGTTTGGTTGTTGTGCAGCGGGGACGCTGTACCTACTACGGTTTGCTTGTTTGGTTGTTGTGCAGCGAGGACGCTGCACCTACTATGGCTTGCCTTGGCTATTCGCTTGTTGGCCCTTTCTGTTTGGTTGCGACGGACGGTGAGTACGCTGACGGCGAACTGCATGATGGGCTTGATGGTTTCTTTGTTAGTAGGTTTCATGACGTTTGGAAGTACTTGGTTTGCGTTCGGGATTTGTTCGGGATTTGTTCGGGTTGCGGAGATCTTTTTTCTTGTTCACGATGCAAAGTTACAACATTAGAATTTGGCAGTCGGCACTTAGCGGCACTTAGCGGCATTTTTCGGCACTTTTCGGCATTTTCTTTTTTCTGACGCGTAAAGGACGGTGGCATAGGAAGCGCCCTCGCCGTACCCACATGGTTATGGTGCAGCGAGGACGCTGCACACTACTATGGCTTGCTTGGTTGTTGCCCACACATCTCGTTATATTTGTTGTCTGAGTACGTAAATTTAGTTTCACTGAGATGAGCGGAATGTGGGGGCGTTACCATCGGAATAAGTACTTTTTGCATGTCTTTTGCTGCCTCTGAGAGGGTTAATTTCACGAATACTGTGCGCCTACAGGTCTTCGGTATTGTTGGGGTGACCTTGCTGTAAATATTGCAAGTTATTGCCTTTTAAAGAGTTATGTGATTTTATCGTTTCCTTTTTTAGTCTAAAATCTCAAATATCAGTATCTCAGTTGTTTTTAACAAGTACCCCCATTTTTCACCTTCTTATTATATATAATATATAATTAATTAATTATTAATAAGTTATAAGTATATAAGGAGGAGAGAGGAGAAATGGGGGTACTTGATTTTTTTATTGAGATACTGATATTTGAGATTTTTCGCCTGTTCTCCTACGAGGATTTTCGGTTCTTTCCCTCGATAGAGTATTGTGCTTTTTCCTCAAGAAGTTTTTCTTGATATCGCTGTTCCTGTAAAAAAGAGGTGTAAATATAGGGCGGGAGATAAAACAATCGGGCAGGAGGAAAA
>CAVCGV010000034.1:0-24951 GCA_963601815.1 bacterium | reverse complement strand
CACTGTAAATGGCACTGTAAATGGCACTGTAAACGAATTTGTATTGTCACAGCGGCATAGAGACATTTGCAACCTGATAAAATCATCGGCAGACATTACAATTATCCAAATGTCCGAAGCCATAAACATTTCCCCGCGCACGCTTAAAAGAGATTTGGCAGAACTGCAAAAACATGGAATTATCCAACGCATAGGAAGTGATAAAACAGGCCATTGGGTTGTTCTTATACATGATTTATGACTTGTGACATCCATCAGTTTCCGCCAAGCAAATGTTGGAGACTTTGTCGGTGACCTCAAGGATAGTCGAAAGGTACTTGTCGGCAATGCAGAAAAGGGCAAAAGCATGACGTTGTATCCGTGCTTTTGCCCTTAAACGTTATTCCGCTTGGCGGAGAGAGGATGTCGGATTACTTCACGACAACCTTGCTTACTTTCTTGGTGCCGTCTGCCAATGTGCTGACAACGATGTTGATGCCATGCTTGGGCTGACTTACCTGCATGCCGTCGGCAGTGAAGTAGACAGTGCTTACGGCGTCGGCAGCGTCAGTAGCGATGCCCTTGATGCCGGTAGGATTGCTGTAGGTGGCAGCTTCGCCCAGACCGCCCATAGCGTTGGCAGCACGCACACTGATGGTCTTGTAGTCCTCTATCTCGAGTTCGTTCATGTCTACTTTCTTCTCGTCGGTCCAGTAGTATAGGCCGTCAAATTTTACGAGATAAAGCTCGGCAGAGCCAGTCCATGTTACAACGCCGTCGTTGACAGCCAGGTCGCTCACCGGGTTCTGTACGGTGTACTTGGCAGGTGTCCAGTTGGTGAACACCTTGTCGAGGGCAAACTCGGCAGCCTTCTCGGCAGTCATGATGGTGTTGTAAGTATTCTGTGTTGTACTCTGATAGAACGTCTGTTTGTTCTCGGCAGGAGAAATGACCTTGCCGTTCTCGTCGAGCGTGTTGTACTCCCAGAAGTTCTTGGCTACCACGTTCATGCCTGCCAGCGCCCAGCGCGAACTGATGATGTTCTTGGCTGCGTTTTCGTCGAGCACGGTATTGAGGAAGGCACATCTTGCAGTACCGCCCCATGATCGACCGAAGTCGTACTTGTCATTCTCGGCACCCACAATCTTACAGCCGTCAAATACGTAACCATAGTTGGTGCCGTCGGTGTAGGAAGCAGTGATGTGTGCGTCCTTGCCCGGCTCCAGTGTGATGGTACACTTGTTGAAGAAGGCGTCGCCGCCACCGCAGATGAAGTCTACGATACCGTGGATGTCCGTATCCTCGAAGTAGTACTGGCCGCTGTTGTTGTTGCTGTAGTAAGTATCCTGGTAAGACAGCATCTTCACGTTCTTGCAGATGGTCTGTGTACCCTTGTCCTGCAGACACACGGCACGGCCGGTGTTTGCGGCATCGTACGGATAAGCGTTCTTCAGGGTGAGGTCCTGCATGTAGAGACCCGTGCTGGTGTTGTACAGGGTGGCTGTTATGGCGATACCCTCATCGTACGGTGTGTTGACGATGATGGTCTTGTCGATGCTCTCGCCGATGATGGAGATGTTGTTGCCGCTGATGGTGGTGAGGCAACGCTCGCCGAGGTCGTATGTGCCGTCCGGTACAAGGATGTACGAGCGTGCTGCACCAGAGGCTGCATTGGCAGCGTTCACCGTCTCGAGGGTGGTGAGGAAGCTGTTGGCGTCGCCCTTCTTTACGAGGTAGTAGTTGTTGTGCTTGCTGTAAGCCTCCTCGTTCATGTTTACGATGCTGAGGTTGTGGAGGTAGGTAACATCGCTGAAGCTCAGCACGTATTTGCCGTCTTCCAGGCAGGTGTTGTTCAGCAGGTAGATGTTACCGTCCTTGCTGGCCTGTGCTGAAACGGAACTTACCACGTTGCCGTTGGGGTCGGTCAGGGTAATGGTGCCTTTAGAGTACTGGCAGAGGGTCAACTTGATGTAACCTGTGCCGCCCATGAGCAGCTGTATCTTGTCTGTAGCAGAGAAGGCCCATCCGTGGTTAGCGTCGTGCCATTTTCCGCTGCCTTCCACATTGAAAGCCTCGTGGTCGGCTGCATCGAATCCTTCCTTCTGCAGGTTGAAGTCGTAGCGTGCCGTATCGCTGGCAGTCTCTATGTCGGTAACGACAGGGTAGAGGCTGAGGGCAGATGTTACGACGTAGTCTGCGGTGTACTTCTTCTCGTCCTTCTTGAACGAGGGAGCCCATCCGCGGAACTTCTTTCCCTTGGCAACGGTTACCTTGTCCTTGGCGTCGTCATTGAAGGCTGTGATGGTAGCATCCTGCTCCACCTCTTGGGTGGCGAGGGCTGTTGTTCCGTCTATATTATAATAGGTAAGGGTGAAGTCGGGCTTGAAGCCTACGGTAAGCTTGTAGGTTACCTCGTTGCCGTTAATCTCCACCACGATGGATACCACCGTCTTCTGGTCTGCGCCTTCGCCGGTAGTGTTGTATGTAACGCTCGTGATGGTACCGTTGTCGGCAGTGATGTCGACGAGCGGGTTGCTCTCGGAGATAAGGGTTGCCTTCTTCGATACGTTGATGGTGGCAAGCTGATTGCCGCTGTTGTCCTCTTCGAAGACGTCTACAGCCTCATACTTGGTGCCGTTCAGGGTAAAGCTGCCGAGCATGGGTGTCTGGCTCATGTCCACATTGCCGTAGATGGCAAGGTCGGTAATATAGCCGTTCTGCTTGGGGGTAAATGCTTCGAACTTAATCTGGCAGTTGGTGCGGTTTACGTCGAGGCTGAGGTCTTCGCCTCCTGCAGTGACGATGCTCTGGTTGTGGAGCACTACCCAGTTTTCGTCACCGGCGCCCTTTACCGATACCTTGATGCCTCGGTTGCCGCCGGTTGCTGCCTGGTGGAGGGTAACCTTGGTGATATTGGCAAGTGCAGAGGTAATGGCAGAAGGCATTGCTGCCTCGTCAGAACCCGTATACTTGGCGGTCTGCATGTAGCCTACGACATCGGAGAACTTCGAGTTGGTACCTGTCGGGTCTATGGCAACATTGTTCAGGGTAAAGGTGAAGTCCTCCTTGCTGTAGATGGTCTTCTTCTCTACAGTGACGGCGGGAGTGGTCGCGCTCACTTTCTCCCATTCGGTAAAGTCGGTAGAGTAGAGGCGCTTCTCCTGGATGGTGCCTGCTTGTACCACCTTTATCTGGTAGAGGTAGCTGCTGCCTGTACCTACTATCTCCACGTAGCCCTGGGCTGCCTCTGCCGATGTAGCCTTGTGCGCTGTTACGTCGGCAGTGGCTGCAGTGCCGCCTACCGTGTAGTAGTGGTAGTTAGGATAACTGGTAACGGTAACGACATCCTTTGCCGACTTGACGGGTATTTGCAGGATGGTGCCGCTGTTAAACTGGGCATCGCCTTCTGTCCTGCCAGCCAGTTTTCCGCTTGTAGCATTCACCGTCATGGAGATTCCCTCTACGGTAGAAGCGACAGTTCCGGTTCCGTTCTGGAAGCTTATCGATTGGATGCCTTCCGGTAAGTTGTTCTTGAAGTCCCATAGTGCCGTCACGTCTTGCGCCTTTGCCGCAGGGGCGACAAGGAGCAACAGCATGACAAGCAGACTGAGCTTGAAATGTAGTTTTTTTCTCATTGTTTTGATGTTTTATTATTTTAGGTTTGTTCTTTTGTGTGGTTAGTCTTCGCTGAACGATGTTGGTAGTGTACTAAAAAATACTTTTAGTATCCGCCTACAAAAGTAATATAAAATAAAATAGGTTGTGCCAACGCGCGCGGTGTAATTCACGTAAACGTTTGCAAAACTTTCTTCGTTAAAAGTCTTGTCGGTTTCAGACAAAAAAACTATCTTTGCATCACCTACAAATGCATAACACTTTTTACTAATAATAAACTAAAAACTACAAGTATGAAGAAATTCTTTACTCTTATCGCAGCCGTAGCTATGGCTGCAAGTGTTAACGCTCAGACTTATTCCTTAGCAGGAAAGACAGCCTCAGATTTTATCTACAATTCTGCAGATTTTACTTTTGGTACTACAGCAGAGGGTTATTTTGATTACATTAAGGCTGACAAGGCTAACTACTCTTCTTTGGAACTGGATAATACTCCTATTGTTTTCTTCTACAAGGAATCTGGTAAAAAAACGAAGAGCTTTCGGATTGCTGACGAACAGTTGATTGCAAATGGCAAGGGCTATAGCATTAATGTGGATACAAAAGTCGGCGATGTAGTTGTCCTCACGGTAGCATCTAAGGGGAGTACAGCTGCTGTATTTGAAATCACTTCTGGTGCAACGGGAACCATACCTACATTTGGTGCAAAGCCTGAGGAAGGTTACGACTATCAGAATATAACATTGACTGCAACAGACGACCAGGTTATCGTTAAAGAAACCAAAGGTGGATTTGCTATCAAGGAAGTAACAGTAAGTGGCGCAAGTGGCATCAACTCTGCTATTTCTGAGGTTTCTTCCGATGCAGATGCTGCAACATATAACGTATTGGGCCAGAAGGTAGCAAGCGATACCAAGGGCCTCGTTATCAAGAACGGCAAGAAGTTCATCAACAAGTAATCGTAGAAGCTCCATTCCTTTCTCATGTTTCATGAGAAGGATATATAACATGACTGTCCCCTGCTTTTCGTGAGAAGAGCAGGGGATTTTTAGTGCCCTGTTATTTGCGTTTTTTCAGAAATTATGATTAACTTTGCTGCGTCATTCAGAATTTTGTTAGTCTTTTGCAGCACTAAGACGGGCGGAATCGCTGATGTGGCAAGCTGCCGGACAGCATCTTACAGCCTGGCAACTTAAGGTAAGAAAGATTGATAGTGTTGCGGAAAGAACATAAAAACAGGAAAAATATGAAGAAAAAACTTTTTTTCGCCTTCCTTCCTTTGTTGGCGATGGCTCTCTCCCTCGTGTCGTGTAGCGACAGCGATCCAGGTCAGGGCGCAGGTTCAGGAACCGGCGGCGGTTCGTCAAAAGAAATGGCAGACTATACCGTTATCTTTTGGGGTATGGCTGGAGGACTCGATGATTTTACTTCAAGAGACTTGGCAACAATGGCATCCAACTATCAGAAAAAACTGATAGGCAAGAATGTCAACTTCATGGGACTGGTGAAGACCAGTATGAGTCATGGAATGTCTAATGTAGACCCATCGTTAGACAAGACCTTGTATTTCGATACGGATACGATAAACCCAACGGCGGTCGACAATAGCGTAGAGCCGTCTAAAACGGGTGAAGGTTACTTGGATTATTGCCAAGAAAAATATAACTATGCCTTGAAAACGCTCAATGGTAGGGAGTATGCCGGAACTGACTATCCGCTGAACAATGTCGACAGCCTTGCCAACTTCATCAAAAAGGCTGCCGAGAAATTCCCGGCACGCCATTATGTCCTGATGGCGTTTGGCCATGGCGGCGGTTTCTCACCAGTGAAGGATGTACCGAGTACGCGTGCCTGTGTATTTGACAGTTTCAATGAAGGAAAGGGATTGGCAGCAGACGATATTGTGGATGCGGTAAAAGAATCGGGCGTGAAGATGCAGACTTTGTTTACACAGTGCTGTCTCATGGCGACCCTCGAGAATATGGCAGCCTATAGTCAGGTATTCGACTATGGCATCCTTTCGGCCGAGGTGACCGATGGAGGATATTTCCCCGAATACCTGAAGAAAATTTCAGAGGCTGGCGACAATGAGGAAAAGTTGCAGACCAAGTCGCGTGAATTGGTTGACTACTATGTAGACGTGGCTACTGCTTCCTATGTTGATCCCGAAAATGCCGATTCATACACATCGCATGGTTTCTATGACCTCAGGAAAATGTCGCAGCTGACACCCATACTGCAGGAGGCTGCCGAATGGTATGCTGCAAACTATGCAGACACGCAGTTGCAGTACGGCATAGAGACAGCATTGAACTCCTCTGTATCCTGCGTCAATATAGGCATGGAATCCTCCACATACTACACATATCGAAAGTATTTGCAGGATATTATCAAAAAAGAATACTCAAGCCCTGACGAGTTGCCGATGGAAGAGCTGGAGCAGCTATACACCGGCATTTACTGTTACTTGGAACAATCGCACTACGTGTTTGGGTATGGCTTCTGCATGTCAGACGTGCTGAGACAGACATCGCTGTCTGAAGACTTGCCTGCCGAAAAACGGGCTGAAATAAAGGCAATATATGACAGATACCTGACTCAGCTGAAGGATATGGCATACATACGCACGACGATGAAACCTAAGAATGCCGATGCCAACTACGAGTATATCTATGCTTCGCCCTCGGTTAACCTGTTCGCCATGAACGAGGAGTATTTCGTCCCACTGTTGCAGGGTGGCAGGGAGAAACTCAATGAAATGCTCGATGCTTTAGAGCAAAAGGATTATGATACCGCTGAGCAGCTTAGCAAGCAGTTGTTTGAGGGTTCGTATTTCGCAAACTCGATAACGCTGGAAAACGTGGAGTACAACTACACTTCTTCTGTATTCGACAAGCAGGTGAAATGGAGCAATTTCCTGAAGCTGTTGAAGGTGAATCCGTCTATCGTCTTCAATCCTGACCGTATGCAAATAACACTGGATATGCTGAATTAAATCTCTGGCGCTTAGTTCACCGGAAAATATAATAAAAACGGGGTTCGGACATTGTCCGAACCCCGTTTTTATAGTAGGTGCAGCGTCCTCGCTGCACTCCACACCAACAAAAAACGTTCGGTTATTGGCAATGGAAGCCAATCAGGCTTGCCCTACATGATTACTTTGTCGGCAAGCGTCTTGCCGTCGCTGTATGTTATTTTGCGGATGGATATCCCCTTGCGCGGCGTGTCGAGGCTACTGCCGTCGAGCGAGTAGTAGGCGATGGAGACCACTGTACTGCCACCAGTCGTGGCATGGGCGATGCCGGAGGTCTTTACCTCGGGATAATATTCGTCCACAGAATCTTGGGCATTCTCGTTCTCCGCTTTCATGATGTCTTCCACGAGCGAGTTGGCATACACCTCGATATTGGTATAGTAGCCCTTCGGGTCGAGCGAGTAGGTAAGGGCATCCGATGCATTCTTGGGGTCCAGTCCGTTGGCAATCTCCCATGCATCGGGAATGCCGTCGTTGTCGCTGTCAAATCCTGTCGCTCTGCTGCCCGTACCGAAGTTATTCTCGGTATATCCGTTCACGTCAGACACGAGGTCGATGATGCCGGGCGAATTGGTCGTGGTGCCCTTGTAGGTGGCGGTGCCAGTGCGGGCCTCCTCCATGTAGCGTGCGTCTACCTCGTCGCGGTAGAGCGACGCTCCGGCGTGTGCCAACACAGCATCGAAGGCATTCTCTGCCGTATGGGTGGTAACGGTGCCGGTGGGGGCGGGAGAGTCCATCTTTATCTTTACGTACGACTTGCCGTTGATGGTAGTATGTGCCACGGCGTCGCCATAGTAGTTGTTGGTATCTGCCGAGTAGTATTCGCCGTCTAATTTCTCTACACCGCTATCGTACGTGATGCCGTTCCAGTCACGGTTCTTCTTAATATTGTCGGCAGTGGTGTGTGTGGTGTTGCCCGAGATGTAGTAGCGGCTCGTCATGCCGTAATACTTGGAATCTTCGGTGTTGCCCGATGCTGCTACCGACACGGTGGTGACGCGCTCCTGGTTGCCGCGTTCCTTACCGTTGCTTACGCTCACGCTGATTCCGTTCTTCGTCGTACTGGTAAGGTTCTGGCTGGGACCAGCCTTAAAGTAGTTGTTCACGATGTTTATCTGTCCGCCGCCAGTTCCGCCATAGCAGGTGCCCTGCGCATTGTACATCACGCAGTTGCGTAAGTCTACGTTCTCTGCCTGCACGGGAGTCTTCCAGTTGTAGGTCGTGTATTCGTAGTTGGAGGTGTAGCCCGTCCATCCGTAGCGTGCTCCGCAGAAACGTGGTCCGCGGTTCATCAGGTGAGCGATGAAGTTGTGGTGGAAGCTGGCGAGCTTGCCGCCCCATATACCGCCGTAGCCGTGCGCTCCCTTAGAGTGGCCGGGGTTGGTAAGGCTCTCGGCTATGGTGCACCACTGCATGGTGAAGTTGTTGTTGTCGTAGTACGACGCCACCTCATCGATGCTCCACGAGAAAGAGCAGTGGTCGAAGATGACACCCGTCACGTTACGCTGCCATGTGGCGTCCGCTCCGTCGTTGATGTTCTTCTCCTGGCCGCGTCTGAAACGGACGAAGCGTATGATGCAGTTGCTCTTGGGTTGTACCGTATAGTAGCGCAGGGTAATGCCGGGCGAGGGTGCCGTCTGTCCGAGGATGGTGGTGTTTTCACCGATGGTGAGGTCAGACGCCAGGGGGATGACACCTGCCACGTCGAAGACCACAATCTTCTTGGAACTGCCGGATACAGCGGCACGGAAAGACCCCGTGCCCTTATCGTTGAGGTTGGTAACGTGTACTATGTTGCCGCCTCTGCCACCGGTAACATAGCGGCCGTGCCCTTCGGCACCGGGAAATGCGGGAGCCTGCGCCTGTACTGCGGTAGAGAGCATACAGGCGGCGAGTAATGTCAATGAAGTCTTTTTCATTTTCTGACTGTTTGTCTTTGGTTATGTTGTAGTTTGTTTCAGTTTTTTGTCTCCACTCTCATATTGGAGTATGACGTTGCAAAGTTATGAAAAAATAAGGAGAAACGCACAAGGATAAACAGTCTAATTTCATATTCTTCTATGTTTGTTAGTATTTTGCAGTTGTTTTTGTGGGATTCTTGTTCAAAAAATCACGGGGCGCAAGCTCATCTACGAAATTTGCGAGAGTTTTTTATGTGCGCCCTGAAAGGGCAGAAGCGCAAATGGGAAATAATAACTATAGGGGGGCAGCGAGGCCGCCTGTAGTAGTTTGAAACCCATCCAATGGAGTGCAGCGGGGACGCTGCACCTACTAAAAATCCCCTGCTCTTCTCGCGAAAAGCAGGGGACGATTATGATTGTATGTCTTCCTCATAAAACATGAGGAAAGAATGGAGCCTTATGAAACTTACTTCTGAACGAACTTCTTGCCACCCTTGACAACAACGCCCTTGTAAGAGCCTGTTACCTTCTGGCCGGCGAGGTTGTAAGCAGGAGTGTCAGCGTTTGCCTCGTCGGCAGAGATAGAAGAAATGCCGGAAGGATCTCTCTGGATAGCATAGATGTAGTTGCCGCTATTGATTTCGTCTGTGCCGTTATAGCTTATCAGTTTTCCATAGACGGTAACAAGGTCACCAACCTTTATCTGGTCTGCAGATGTGAATTTTTCATTGTTGAGGTAGTATCCGCGGAAAACTTCGATTTCGCTTGTTGTAGTACCGTCGTCAGAAATGTAATAAGTGGCATTACCATAGGTTCCTGTGTCAACGCTTGTTATTTTAGAAATAGTACCGCCTACATAAACTTTAGTATCCAAACCTTCTCCGGCAGCAATGAGTTTTTTAGCCTCTGCTATAGTGTAAGGGTTCTCGGGAGTGTTGCTGATGTCAACAGTAGGTGCAGCCTTTACGGTCAACTCATAGGTTACAGCACCTGCTTCATAATTGTCGTCGCCAGCGAAAGAAGCTGTGATGTTTGTCTTGCCTGCAGCTACAAGGGTAATGGTTCCGTCCTCTGCTATTGTAGCTACGTTAGTATCGCTGCTGGTGTATGTAACAGCCAGGTTGTTGGCATTGGTCAATGTGGGGAACACGTTGTCGTTGCTACCGATGGTAACGGTTCTTGCTGCTGTACCCCATGAAAGGCCAGTGGGCTTCTTTGCATCACCTTGGTACAGTTTGATGTCGTCAAGGCGAACGTTATCGCTCTTGGTTGTCTTAAATGTAATTGTTATTTCCGTTGCATTTTCATCAAACGTGATGGGGCATGAATTGTCATTTCCTGATCGAGTAATGTCGCCAACGGTAGCATTTTCGGCTGTGACAGATAGTGAATTTTTGTTGCTTTTGTAGGCGAGCGTTGCGCTACCTGTTGCCCCGTTTAATTTGATAGTGGCAGAGAAGCTACCTTTGTAACTACTCTTATTTACCAAAAGTTCGGGTGCTGTACCACCAGCTAAGTTGTCTTTATAGATTTTTGTTGTTGAACCAGCACAAACATAGCTGTAGTCGCCGCCTGATGGTACGTCATTTGCTTCGTAGCTGCTGAAATCTTCTTGCCAGAGGTAGGTCTGAGCGCTTGCTCCTCCACATATGAGCATTACTGCTGCAAGGAATACGTTGCGTAAAATTTTATTCATAAACGTAAGAATTAAAGGATTAATAAATATGTGAATTGTTTTTTGTTCGCATAGTGAGCAGTACAGTAGACTGTATGTCTGCTTTTCTGCTGCAAAGATATAAAAAAATGTATTTGGTGTTACAAAAAATCGTATTAAATTTCAGTTAATATACTAAAAAGTGAGAAATAGAACACGAATAACGCGAATCGCACGAATGTCTGTAGTAGGTGCAGCGTCCTCGCTGCATGTTTCATACGAGGTACAGCGCCCTCGCCGTACCATAACCCAACGCTTTTTGTGGAGTGCAGCGGGGACGCTGCACCTACTATGGCTTGCCGCTGCTCTTTGTATTTCTCTCGCAGATTTCGCAAATGGCTTGCGCCTTGTGATTTTTTCGAATACGGAAGGCACGGAATAACCGGAACATTCTTGTTTTGCCAAGATAAACGTCCGTAGTTATTCCGTGCCTTTTTATTTTGCTTGAATTCTATATCTTATAGTCCCTGCTGTTCCATCTCGAGACTTGCCCAGATGAAAGGACCTACGCCCTTGGGGTCATTGTCGCGGATGGGTTCGCTGATATAGTATTCGAAACTGCCGTCGCGCTTGTAGTTAGGCTTCTTGACATAAGGGCCGGGGCCAGGGCCGAGACCGCTGACAGCACAGCAGCGTGTGAGACTGATGGTCTTGTCGGCATTCACCTTGATAAACTCCTTCAGGATGCCCTTGTATGCCTTTACGCCAGCGTCGCGGTATTCGGCAGAGAGGTAGCCCTTGCGGTAGCCCTTCAGTAGCACATAGGCAAACATGCTGGAGGCTGTACTCTCCAGATAGTTCTTGTCGCTCTTCACGTCCATGACGTCGTACCATACGCCAGTCTTCTTGTCCTGGTACTTCACCACGCTCTTCATCGCCTTGTTGAGCAGGGCGATGACCTCGCCACGGCGTGCATAGTCTTCGGGCATGGCATCGAGACATTCTGTCATGGCCATGACGAACCAGCCCAAGGCTCTTGCCCATGTGTGCTGGCTCTTGCCGTTCTCCTTATTGGCCCAGAACTGCTGGTGCGTCTCGTCCCAGGCATGCTTCCAGAGCTGTGTCTTCTCGTCGTAGGTACGCTGGTCGGTCTTTACCATCTGGTCTACTGCATCGTCGAGAATCTTTTTAGCTTTCTTCGGCTTCATGGTCTGTACGGCATAGTTGCAGTAGAAAGGCAGTCCCATGAAGATACCGTCGAGCCATACCTGGTTGGCATAGATGGCCTTGTGCCAGTAGACGCCCTCCTTGGTGCGGGGCTGGTTCTGCAACTGCTTGAAGATGGTCTTCAGGGCGAGTTCCGTTCCCTTAGAGGGGAAGAGGTTGTGCATGCGCAGGATAAACTTGGCTGTGCGTACGTTGTCGAGATTGAAGTCTTCGTACTTGTAGCCCTTCACGTTGCCCTCCGCATCAATCATGGTGGCGGGATACTCCTTGAGGTAGTCGAGGATGGCTGTGTTGCCGTCCTTGTAGTGCTCGTAGGTGTCGAGCATGCCCTCCATTTCGATGCCCATGACGTAGCTCCACTTGGGTTTGGTGCTGAAGTCGAGCAGGTAAGAGTGGGGCACACGCTTCATCTCGCTGTAGGTAAGCCACTCAGAGTAGTTCTTGTATGGCTGCTCGCCCTCGTTGAGCACGAGCGAACCATTGATGACGAGGTTGTCGAACTTTACGTTGCGTGTCTTCCCTGTCACCTTGACCGGCTGTACGCTTACGCCGTCAAACTTACAGTTCTTCACGTTGATGTTATAGACGTTCTCCACCTGGTCGCGCCCGATGATGAGCACACCGTACTGGCTCTTCTTGCAGGTAACGTTCTCCACATTCACGTCGTGTACCACAGGCTCGAAGCCACGGTAGCAAGCCTCCTTCGACTCATAGTCGAGGTTGATCTTTACCACGGCCTCCTTGCACTGTCCCACGGTAACGTTACGCATGTTGATGTTCTTGATGAGACCGCCGCGGCAGTTGTTGGTCTTGATGCGCAGGATACGCTCCAGATGGGGTGAGTCCATCTCGCAGTTCTCTGCATAGACATTCTCGCATCCGCCCGAAATCTCAGAACCGATGACCACGCCACCGTGTCCGTCCTCCATGCGGCATCCGCGAATGATGATGTTCTTGGAAGGCTTGTTCCAGAGGCGCCCGTCGTTGTTGCGTCCGCTCTTGATGGCGATACAGTCGTCGCCCGTATGGAACACGCAGTTCTGTATCAGTACGTTCTCGCATGCCTCAGGGTCGCAGCCGTCGCCGTTAGGTCCCTCGTTCCATACATACACATCGTCTACCGTGATGTTCTTGGACAGCAGAGGGTGCATTACCCAGAAGGGCGAGTTGATCATCTTCAGCCCCTGGATAAGGATGCGCTCGCAGTGTACGAGGTTGATGAGTTGGGGACGCAGACCTGAGCCGGGACCGAACTTGCGCTCGTCGAAAGGCACGCCGTCCTCAGCCTGCTTCTGCAGTTTGGCACGCGCGCCTGCTTTCTGGTTCTCGGTGGTCACGCCCTTCTTGTAACCGAAGAAGGCGTTGCCGTTCCACTGCCACCAGGTGTCGTTGTTGCCGCCGCCGTCTATGGTACCCTTACCGGTGATGGCTATGTCGTTGGCTTTGTACGCGTAGATGCAGGGCGAGTAGTTCCAGCAGCCCAGTCCTTCCCATGCCGTGCGAACGAGGGGATAGAGGTTGGGCTCGAAGGCGAAGTGGAGCGTGGCACCCTCCTCAATGACGAGGTTGACACCCGACTTCAGTTCGATGGCACCCGTGTTCCATGTACCCTTGGGTATCACTACCTTGCCGCCACCCTTCTTCGACACGAGCGAGATGACGCTGTTGATGGCCTTCTGGTTCTGGGCCGCCGTAGCAGTGGTCTTCGCTCCGAAGGAGGTGATAAGGAACTTACGCTCGTTGAGCTTGGGCAGTTGGATGCTCTGCTCGATGCGCTTGTACTCGTCTTCGTTCCATCCCGTGGCCATGGCACATACGGGCAGGAGGAATGCGAGCAGTAAGGTTCTTAAAATTTTCATCGTTTGTGTTGAGATTAGTTATTAATGTAGAAATAGATACTGGCTACAAAGATACGGAAAATATTCTGAATGTATACGCCCACAATGTTAAAATCGTACTTTTTTAGGGAAAAAACTTGGCTGTTTGGAAAAGAAAGTCTATATTTGCAGCAATTACAAAGATTTCCTATATTTTTTTCTCGGAAATCGTTCTGGAGTTGGTGCGTCCTGCGCTAACTCCTTTTCTTGTCTTTCACGGTGTTACGAACACGAATCGCAGGAATAACCCGAATGTTTTATCGAACACGGAAGGCACGGAATAAACGGAATGGCTAACGCTTGATGAGGAATTTAACCACGAATCTAACGAATCGCACGAATGGCTTACGCCTTTGCAAACAAGAATGTTCTGTGAGATCTGTGGAATCTGTGGGAGAAATAGATTCGTTAGATTCGTGGTTAAATCACCTCATCAGGAGCAAACCATTCCGATTGTTGTGTGGTTCGGCTTATTCACCCAATACGTTTTTTACGGTAATCTGGGCAGCCTCTTTCTTGGAAAGCTGGTGGCTCCATGCTACGCGCGAACTGGTGGCAGAACCGGCACCATGGTTGTTGTATTCCAGATAGCGTGCCGTTTCCTCATTCTTCTTGTTGTTCCAGTTGAACCAACCTTCGGGACGGATGTGTGCCCCCATTTCGCAGTCGATGAAGAGCGTATAGGCATACGGGCGCCAAGGACGTCCGAGGTAAACCTTGTCGACACCCGGAGCAGCTGTGAGGCGGCATTTGTGGAATACATATCCGTATTTCTCCGTAGCGGGCGTAGAGGCAGCCGTGATGTAGCTGTTCTGCTTACTGTGTATCTCGCAGTTCTCAAACCATGCGGTAGAAGGACCGAAGATAAAGTCGGTAGTACCCTCGATGTAGCAGTCGTAGAAAGCAAGACGTGTACCGCCCACACCGGTGTAGACCGTATCCTGGTTGCCCAAAATGCGGCAGTTGGTTACTGTAATGTGGTCACCCTCAGTGTGTAGCGCTACAGCCTGACCCAGACGTGGAGCACCGTTCTCTATCGTGATGTTCTTCAGCGTGATGTTGCTACCCTCCACCTTGAGGGTGTATGTGCGGAAGGTACCCATGGGCTTGCCTTTTGCCGAAGCGTCGGAGTCCAGTCCGCCTATCGGCATCTTGATGTTGGCATGGTCGTCCCATGTGATGATGGTGTTGTCGCGGTCTTCCCCGCAGATGGTGATGTTGGTAAGCCAAGAGGGGATGATGAGTTTTTCCTTGTACACGCCTTTCTTGACGAAGATAACCTTCTGGTAGGTCATAAAGGCGCGGCAAACCTGTATGGCTTCGTCTATGTTGCGGAATTCGCAGGTGCCGTCTCTCGATACAAAGAGGGTGTCGGGATTGTCGTACTTGTTGGCTGCCGATACGTTTAGCACGGCGAGCATCATCAGTAAAGGTAGAATTAGTTGTTTCATAGTCTGTTATTATGTTTTAGTAGTTCGAGTTTTAGGGAAGTTAATGGGAAGTTAGGGGGGGTAGGGAAGTTAATGGGGTTAATGGAGTTAGGGAAGTTAAGGGACAACACCCTTTCTGTTTAGATTACGATTTCGGGGTAGCCGAAACCATTGTCCCTTAACTTGCCTTGAATACCCTCTGCATTATCCTTGTAAGGTGTGCGTACATTTATATAATAATACGCAGCATTACAGGATGCGCTGTACATCCTGCAGACTGTCGATGGTCCTGAGTTGGTCCATGATGAGGCGCACATCGTCGCGGTCGTGAATCTTCAGTTCGATGGTTCCGTCGAAGATACCGTTGTCGCTGCTGATAGTTAGCTTGTGTATGTTCACGTCGAGCTGGTCGCTGATGACACGGCTCACGTCGAGGAGCAAGCCCTTGCGGTCTATACCCTTTATCTCGATGGTAGCCTCAAAGAACAGCTTCTTGTGCATGTGCCATTTGGCATCGACGATACGGTTGCCGAAGCTCGACTTCAGTTTGGCGGCAACGGGACAAGAGCGCTTGTGCAACTCGATGCGGTTTTTGTTGTCGATGTATCCCATGATGTCGTCGCCGGGGATGGCGTGGCAACAGTCGGGGCAGATAAACTGATGGATGTTCTCGTCGGTGATGATGAGCGGTTTCTTCTTGTTGAAGTCCTTACCTACCTTGAACAACTCGTGTGGATGCTCTGTACCGTCTTTCTCGGTCTTCTTTTTCTTGCCCTTGCCAAGGAACGGAATGTAGTTACGCCAACTGGACGTCTGTTTCTGTGGGTTGTTCTTGTCCAACAGTTCTTCCAGGTCCTTGTCGTCGAGGATAATGCTATGCTCGCCCAAGGCAAGGAGGAAATTATCGTGTTTGGCAATGTTGTGGTATTCGCACAGTTTGTCTACACACGAATTGGTCAGTTCCATATTGTTGGCTTTGAGCCATTCTGCGAGCAAGGCTTCTCCCTTCTTCTGTACTTCCTTGCTTTCGCGTCTGAGGATAGCCTGTATCTTGCTTTTCGCCTTAGCCGTACTGACAAAGTTTATCCAGGAAGGTTGTACATGCTGGCTCTTGCTGGTAAGAATCTCCACCTGGTCGCCGCTCTGCAACTTGTGGCTCAACGGCACGAGCTTGTGGTTTACCTTGGCGCCGATGCAATGGCTGCCGAGGAAGGTATGTATCTGGAAGGCAAAGTCGAGAGCGGTACAGTCTGCCGGCATGGTCTTGATTTCGCCTTTGGGGGTAAAGACGAATATCTCCGAAGCGAAGAGGTTGAGCTTGATGGCATCGAGGAAGTCCATGGCGTCCGGCTGCGGGTCGTCAAGAATCTCCTTGATGGTACCGAGCCAGTCGTTCAGTTCGTTCTCGTCCTCTGTATATTCGTTGTCCCCCTCCTTGTATTTCCAGTGGGCGGCAAAACCTTTCTCCGCCACTTCGTCCATGCGGTCGGAACGTATCTGCACCTCTATCCATCTTCCCTGCTTGCTCATCAGCGTGACGTGCAGCGCCTGGTATCCGTTGGCCTTGGGATGGTTGAGCCAGTCGCGCAGACGGTCGGGGTGGCTCTTGTACAGTTGGCTGATGGCTACATAGATATTGAAGCATTCGTTCACCTCGTTGGCCCTCACCTTAGGAGTGAAGATGATGCGCACGGCCAGGATGTCGTATATCTCGTCGAAGGAGACATGCTTGTTCTGCATCTTGTTCCATATGGAGAAGGGGTTCTTGACGCGTGCCTTTATTTTGTAGTCGATACCCATCTTGTCCAGTTCCTTGCGTATGGGAGCCGTAAACTGGTCGAAGAGTGTGTCGCGCTGCGCCTCAGTATCGGCAAGCTTATGCTCTATGTTGGCATACTCCTGCGGATGGTCGTATCGGAAACTGAGGTCTTCCAGCTCCGTCTTTATTTTGTTGAGTCCCAGGCGGTTGGCGAGAGGAGCGTAGATATAGAGCGTTTCGCCTGCTATCTTGTACTGCTTGTTGGCAGGCTGCGAAGCGAGTGTACGCATGTTGTGCAGGCGGTCGCATATCTTGATGAGGATAACGCGAATGTCGTCGCTCATGGTGAGCAGCAGTTTCTTGAAGTTTTCTGCCTGGGCAGACGCCTTGTCACCGAAGATGCCACCGCTGATCTTGGTCAGTCCGTTGACAATCTGCGCCACCTTGTCTCCGAAGATGTTGGCAATGTCCTCCACCGTATAGTCCGTATCTTCCACAACGTCGTGCAAGAGTGCAGCGCAGATGCTGGTAGACCCGAGTCCCATTTCCTCGCATGCTATCTGTGCCACGGCAATGGGGTGCATGATGTACGGCTCACCCGACAGACGGCGCACGCCCTTGTGTGCCTGTCTGGCAAAGTTGAAAGCCTTGGTCACTATATCTACCTTCTTGCGGTGGCGTGATGCCAGGTAAGTGTCCATCAAGTGCTGGAATGCGTCTCCGATAAGCTTGTTGTCGGCCTGCTCTCTCTCTAATTCTTTCACGTTCTGCTCGTCCATGGTTGTAGCCTTGTTATGGGTTTGTCGTACGGTATGGTGAACCTTTTACTTCACCTTGATTTTCTTTCCGGCGCGTATGTTGCTGCCCGAAATCTTGTTCAGCTTGCGCAGTTTTGCCACTGTGGTGTGGTTACGCTGTGCTATTTCCGAGAGGGTGTCTCCGCTCTTCACGGTAACACTCTTGCTGCCGCGGTTCTTGTTCTTTTTGTTCTTCTTGCTGCGACTGCTTTTGCTGCGTGCCGACGCATAGCTCCGGCGACTGCTGTAGCTGCTTCGGCGGCTCACGGATGGTTCGTCATCGTTCACCTCTACGGTGGAACGCTTCAGCAACAGCTCGTCCGTCTTGAAGTTGTAGATGGAGTCCTCGTTGTCGATGAAGGCACCTACGAGCGAAGCGGGGAGCCTTACCGCCATGGGCTTGTGTAGTCCGTTGATGATGTCGCGGCGGTATTGCGGGTTGAGGTCGCGCAGGTGGTTAATGTCGATGTTGAGCACCTGGGCTATCTGCTCGAAGTGTACGTCACGGTTTACCACCACGGTGTCTGTCTTCATGGGCAGTTCTGTTACCATGGGACAGATGTTGTGCTCGCAGTAGTAATTCATGATATAGTTGGCCGCAATGAATGCCGGTACGTATCCGCGCGTTTCCTTAGGCAGGTAGGGATAGATGTTCCAATAGTCGGCCGACCCCTTGGCGCGGTGTATTGCCTTGTTCACCTTGTCCGGTCCGCAGTTGTATGCGGCAATGACGAGGCTCCAGTCGTCGAATATCTTGTACAGGTCGCTCAGGTAGTGGGCTGCGGCATACGAAGCCTTTACCGGGTTGCGGCGTTCGTCCACGAGCGAGTTTACCTCCAGTCCGTAGCGTTTGCCCGTTCCCAGCATAAACTGCCACAGGCCCGTAGCGCCCACGCGTGAAACAGCCTTGGGGTTGAGCGCCGACTCAATTACCGGGAGGTACTTCAGTTCGAGGGGCAGATTGTATGCCTCGAGCGCCTGCTCGAAGATAGGCATATAGAAATTGCCCGCCCCGAGCATGTAGCTTACCGAACGGCGCAGTTTGCCGCTGTAGCGGTCTATGAACTTCTGCACCACGTCGTTGTAAGGCATCTCTATGATGGTGGGAAGCCGCTTGAGGCGGTCTATGTATACTTCCTTCTCGAATACCGGGTTAACGTCACGATAGTTGCACGATGTGTCTTGCATCATGTACGTTCTGGCGTTATAGAGGTGCAGCAGACTGTCCAGATTGTCCTCCAGACCGATAGGCACTTCTATCTCTTCCTGGTTTCCCTGTTTGTCGGTAACGGTAATGACGTCATCGTCGTTGTTCTCGTTCTGTGCATGTATCTGTACGGGTAGGCAGAGCACCAATGCTGTGGTTGCCAACAGTATTTTTCTCTTCATGTATCTTTTCCTTGTATCTTTTTTTCTTCAGCGAGTAGTCTGGTGCAGGTATGTGTGCGTAGCCATATACTCATCGGTTATTATAATATAATAATGTGTAGTGTCCTTATTTATAAATAATGTGACCTGTGTAGACTGTTGCCCTCTTACTAAAAGGTGAGAGAGCATTGCAGTCCCAGGGTTCCGTTCTGTAACGGATTGTTGCTCCGCGGGTCTTTAATGAAAGCGGGTTCTATGTGGAGCGTCAGGTCGTCGGAGATGTCAAACTGCGAGAGGGAAGCGTCCACGTAAGCGTCGATGATGGAGAGTGCATAGACACCTATCATCACAAAAATGCCCATGTCGCGCCAGCGGCGGTACTTGTCCTTCCTCTTTTTGAAGATGTCCTTGTAGCGGTCTTCGTTGCTGGCGTTGATAGTCGTTCCCAAGTGCAAAAACTGGTTGTAGCTCTGCGTGTTCGGGTCATTGTCCATGATGTCCATGTAGGCTTGCGAATAGTCGTGGTACATCTGGTTGTTCCATGTTATGGCGTATGCGCAGCCCACAAATCCTCCGTATATGATGGGCAGTTTCCAGTATTTGCGGTTGTATATCTGTCCTGCGCCGGGCAGTACGATGGCGAGCCACATGGCGCGTTTGGTGTCCGGCTTCCATGTGTTCCAGTCGCGTTTCTTCTTGGTAGGCAGTATTTTGCCCATGTCTATAGCCATCACGCTGTCTGTTGTCGTGGCGGTAGTGTCGGCCACGGGCGTGATGTCCGGCACGGCGATGTCGGCTTTCTCCTTCGACTTCTGCGCCATGGCCGGAGCCGAGAGGCAAAGTGCGAGGGTGGAAATGCAGATGTATGATAAAACAGACCTCACAGGATGTTAATGCTTTAGTTGTTCGAAAACGCTCATGATGTGTGCCAGTTCCTCCTCGTTGGCAAAGGGGATGCTTATCTTTCCCTTGCCCTTGGACGAGCAGGTAAACTGCACCTTCGTGTTGAGGCACTGCGACAGATTCTCCTTCAGATGGACGAACTCTTCGGGCACCTGAGCCTTGGGGGCAGCGTTCTTGCGTGTGGTGTCGATGTCCTCGCCGCTCTTCAGCTGCTGCACCATTTCCTCCACCTTGCGTACGGAGTAACCGTTCTTCTGTATCTCGCGGAAGAGTTTGATCTGCAGCGACGGACTGTCGAGTGCCAGGAGTGCACGGCAATGTCCCATGTCTATCTCCTTCTTCTGCAGCGCCATCTGTACCTGTGCCGGCAGTTTGAGCAGTCTGAGGTAGTTGGCTACGGCCGCACGGCTCTTGCCCACACGCTCGGAAATCTTTTCCTGCGTCATGCCGTTGTTCTCCATCAGGTGCTCATAGGCGAGGGCTATTTCTATGGCGTTGAGGTCCTGGCGCTGTATGTTCTCCACCAGTGCCATCTCCATGACGCTCTCGTCGTTGATGGTACGGATGTAGGCAGGCACAGCTCTGAGACCGGCCAACTGCGATGCGCGCCAGCGGCGTTCGCCCGCAATAATCTGGAAGCGGTTCTCTGCCACCTGTCTCAGGGTGATGGGCTGTATGATGCCTATGGCCCTGATGCTGTCGGCCAGTTCCTGCAGCGCCTCCTCGTCAAACTCGCGGCGGGGCTGGTTGGGGTTGGCTTCTATCTGGTCGAGCGGTATCTCGTTGATGGTGCTGCTGCCTTGTGTACGCACGTTCTCTGTCGAGATGAGTGCGTCGAGTCCTCTTCCGAGGGCATTACTTTTCGTTCCGTTATTGTATTTCTTGTGTACTGCCATTGTTGTCTTGTGTCTTGGTGGGTTGTCTGTAGTCTCCTCTCCGTTTATTGCATGGGGGGAGAGGGGGGTAGGAGAGCCCGCCTTATGAGTTCTTGTTGATGATTTCCTTGGCCAGGGAGAGATGGTTCTGTGCACCCTTCGAGTCGGTGTCGTAAAGGATGACGGGCAATCCGTGGCTCTGGCTTTCGCTCAGTTTTACGTTACGCTGTATTACCGACTTGAACACCAGTTCCTGGAAGTGGCGTTTCACCTCGTCGTATATCTGGCGAGCCAGGCAAAGGCGATGGTCGTACATCGTGAGCAGGAATCCCTCTATCTCGAGTTTCGGGTTCAGCTTGCTCTTAATAATCTTGATGGTGTTGAGCAGTTTGCTGATACCTTCGATGGCGAAATACTCGCATTGTACAGGTATGATGACACTGTCGGCCGCCGTAAGCGAGTTGACTGTGATGAGTCCGAGCGAGGGCGAGCAGTCGATGAGGATATAGTCGTACTCGTCGCGGATGGGGGCGAGCAGGTTCTTGATAACCTTCTCGCGGTTCTCGAGGTTCAGCATCTCTATCTCTGCTCCCACGAGGTCTATGTGGCTCGGTATGATGTCCAGTCCCGTGATATCGGTGGTGTAGATGGCATCGCGTACGTCTACATGGTCTATGATGCATTCGTAGAGAGAACTGTCCACCTCCTTGATGTCTACGCCCAGACCGCTGGATGCGTTGGCCTGCGGGTCGGCGTCAACGACAAGAACCGTTTTCTCCAGTGTGGCCAACGAGGCAGCCAAGTTGATGGTGGTGGTGGTTTTGCCCACACCGCCCTTCTGGTTGGCTAATGCGATTATTTTTCCCATATTTTCGTTCTGAATAATATAAAAGTCTTCTCGAAAAACAGCTTTTTCGTTGCAAAGATACATATTTTATGCGAGAAAGCAGTCTCTTTAAAGGTTTTTTCGTACTTTTGCACTAAAAAGAGAGATTATTTATGGAAAATAAGAAACCTTTAGTATTGATTTCAAACGATGACGGATACCGCTCGAATGGAATCAGAACGCTTGTCGGTTTCCTGAAAGACTGGTGTGAAGTGATTGTCGTGGCCCCCGAATCGGCCCGTTCTGGTAACAGTTGCGCCTTCTCGAGTGTAGATCCTATAAGGCTGATACAACGCACAAATATGGGCGATGACGTGAGGGTGTGGTCATGCTCAGGCACACCGGTAGACTGTGTGAAGATTGCCCTCGACCGCTTGTCGCTGGACGGACACCGTCCCGACCTGATACTCAGCGGTATTAACCATGGCGACAACTCGAGTGTCAATACCCATTACTCCGGTACGATGGGTGTCGTGAAGGAAGGCTGCATGAAGAATTTTCCCTCTGTGGCGTTCAGCAGTTGCAACTATGACGAGGAAGCCGACCTCTCCGGTCTGCACGACGGGGTGGTGACCATCGTGAAGAAAGTGCTTGCCGAAGGACTGCCCCAGGGTACCTGTCTGAATGTCAACTTCCCTGCCTTCCCTCCCTTCAAGGGCATCAAAGCATGCCGCATGGGGCACGGGTCGTGGGTTAACGAAGCGTATAAGGAACACCATCCGCGCGGCTACAACTACTACTGGATGGTGGGCGAATACCGTAACGACGAACCGGATGCTACGGACACCGACCAGTGGGCGGTGCAGCACGGATACATAGCCGTTACGCCTACCAAGATAGACATTACAGACTATGACTGGCTGCGCAATTTCAAGATGTAAGTAACGATAGAAGAATAAAAGTACCAAGTTATTTCTTTGACCTGTATTAAAAAAACAGAGAAGGCATGAAATATTATCTGATAGTAGGTGAGGCCAGCGGCGACCTCCATGCCAGCAGACTGATGCGGTCGCTGAAACAGGTGGACGAGCATGCCGAGTTCCGTTTCTTCGGCGGCGACCTGATGCTGGCGGAGGGCGGTACACGTGTAAAACACTACAAGGAATTGGCCTACATGGGTTTTGTACCCGTACTGCTCCATCTGCGTACCATCTTCAGGAACATGAAGATGTGCAAGGAGGATATTGTTAGCTGGAAGCCCGATGCCGTGATTCTGGTAGACTATCCGGGCTTTAACCTCAGTATAGCCAAGTTTCTGAAGAAGAACACGGCCATACCAGCCTACTATTACATCTCGCCGAAGATATGGGCGTGGAAGGAATGGCGCATCAAGAGCATCAAGCGCGATGTGGACCAGCTATTCTCCATCCTGCCCTTCGAGGTGCCTTTCTTCGAGAAAAAGCACCATTACCCCATTCACTATGTGGGAAACCCCACTGCCCAGGAAGTGAGGGAGTTCAGGGCGGAATACACGCAGAACTTTGCCGACTTCTGTGCCGAGAACGGACTGGATGCCGGAAAGCCCATCATCGCCCTCCTTGCCGGGAGCCGGCTGCAGGAGATAAAGGACAACCTGCCGGCGATGATAGAGGTGGCAGAACGATTCGAAGACTACCAGATGGTGCTGGCGGGTGCGCCGTCCATAGACGATGCCTACTATGAGAAGTTTGTCTCGGGCACAGCGGTCAGGATGGTAAGAAACAAGACGTATCCCCTCCTTGCCCATTCCGCGGCAGCCTTGGTGACGAGCGGAACGGCTACCCTCGAGACGGCTCTCTTCGATGTGCCGCAAGTGGTGTGTTACGAGACACCCCTGCCGCGGCTTATACGCTTTGCCTTCAACCATGTCATCAAGGTGAAGTACATCTCGCTGGTCAACCTCATTGCCGACAGGGAGGTGGTGAAGGAGATGATGGCCGACCGTTTCGTCGTGGACGACATGGCCGACGAGCTCTACCGCATACTGCCCGGCCATGCGCCCCGTGAGGAGATGAAGGCCGGATACGCTGAGGTGCGCCGTGCGCTGGGCGACCTGGTGGCTCCCGACAGGGCTGCTTCCATCATGTACGACCTCTTGCTGAAACGTCGTGAGGAGTTGCTGCGCCTTGCCCGAGAGAGGGCAAAGGCTGCGGCAGAGGCTGCCGAGAAAGCACGGCTCCAGGCTCTGGCCGAGGTACAGCAGTTAAGCGAAGGGGGAAGAGTGGAGAGTGAAGAGGAAAATAAGGGGAGTTAAGGGATAACATCTCGAACGCATCCCGAACGCATCCCGAACACATCCCTTTCCTTAACTTCCCTCTTCCCCAAGAAAATATAACCCGAAAAGATGAATATTATGAAGAAAGAAAACAAGACGAATGTATGCGTGCTGAAGAGAGTGCTGTTTGTGGTACTCCTTTTCGCCAACTGTGTCTTGGGTATGGCCCAGGTAAAAGTGGTGGACGGCGTGTCCGGACAGCCGGTAAGTTATGCCAGCATTTTTGACGATGCTACGGGCAAAGTGCTGGGCATCACTAATTCGGAAGGTCTGTTGCCCGCTGCGGCAGACTCCTGCCAAACCATCTCGGTACAGCACATCAATTATGACCCTGTAACCGTAGAACGGAGTAGCGTTACCGATGGTGTCATCAAACTGGCGTCGCGCAAGGCATACGAGGTGAAGGAAGTGGCTGTAGACCGGGACAACCACGACTATATACGCCTGAAGATGTATACGCGCGACTATACTGTCGTGAACGGTATGGTGGCAGAAGTGACAGAGAGCGTGGGATACGGCTACTTCGACTCCAAGAGCCGCAGGCACAAGGAGGACCAGTGCCTCATGATGAGACACTTGCGCAACGAGGATGCCTTCAACGGACAGAAGATTATAGTACAGGCTTTTGCCGAATGTGACAAACCCTCTTATGACGGAAGAATAGCCCGATCCGTCGCCTTTTTCGACAAATACAACGATGGTAAAAAGCACAGGGAATATGACAAGAATGGTGTAAAGACGGTGACCTATTTCGTTCGCAACAACGAAGCGGAAAAACGTATCGAACTGGTTAGTGACAGCGCTCTTGTCGATAAACCTATCAATTTCTGGCTCTTTGGTGTTTCGCTGAGCGACGGTTACGGCTTGGCTACGTTCAATTCTGCCTATGGCAAGCCGAGTCTGTCTACCATGCAGAATCATTTTATGGTCTACCGTATGACGCACAACAAGTCGCAAGTAAGCGTTACCATTTTCCGAGAGCGCTATGTGCTGGGCGTGGATTTTGCCAACAAGGAAGACTTTAAGGCAATCAAGAAGGAACTGAAAGAGAAGGAAAAGGCGGGCACGGCCGAAAAGTTTGTGCGTCCTGCCGGACTTCCCCCCTTCAGCAAGTATGTAGATGAAGCCATGAAGTCGATGAAGGTATTGCATGAGTAATACCTGTTCTTAACGGCTGGAATACAGTCTGATATATATGCAAACGAAACAAGAGGGTGTGTCTTTTAGGCACACCCTCTTTTCGCCTGATAGACGCAGGAGAATGCCGATAGTAACCGAATGTTACCCGTGGGTGATTTACCTTTTTAGTAATGTGTAAAAAATAACTTGAGCAGATTTGTCCTGCACGCCCTGAACCAACGGTCACCGGCGCGTAGCGGAAAGGTAAAGCCC
>CAVCGV010000033.1:0-25007 GCA_963601815.1 bacterium | reverse complement strand
CGCACATGAAGCCAATTTTGCTCAAGTTATTTTTTATCTAAGTATTTTGATGGAGAGTATTACTTCACACATATCTTCATAGTCTTTCCATTGCCGAGGCGCACAATGTTCACGCCTTTCTGCACGCTGTTTGTTTGGCGGCCATTGATGTCGTAGTACTTTGCGTCGGTATTGAGTGTGTCGATTACGTAGCTTATTGAGGCAGCCTCATCGTCTGTCACGATGTTGAGCACAGAGTCATATTTCGCGCTGCTCGTCTCGTCGGTCAGGATATAGGCACAGTATGGGCCAACTTCCACGCATTTGTCTTCGTCAGTATAGTCGGACACCTTATAGAACTTGTTGTTGTCCAGGAAGTACCCTTTGCCGTCAGCGAGATAGGTGGGTTCTAACACCCCGTCAAGATAGTCACCATTCTCAGTCACGACAGGCATATAGACGACATTGGCGGCTTTGCTGCTAATCGCAATGCCAGTCTGCGAGTCGCTCTTCTTGCTGATGATTACTGGAGTGCCGGCCGCAATGGTTCCACTCAGTTGGGTGAGGGTCAGCTTGTCTGCGTCGATGCCTTTGATGGTGTAGAAGTTACAGTCGGCATTGTCGGCATTTATCTCGAACGGCAGGCAGAGCGTACCCCACTTGTTGGCCATCGTTCGAGTGAAGGAGGCAGTCTTGTCGTCGGCAAACTTGAAGTCGAATGACGACATGAATGCCTTGTCATCAGTGAACTCCACGTCATCGTTGCACAGCGCCTTGTCGCCGTAGCCATCCACGTTATAGTCTTTCTCGCCCACGCTGAACTGGCGGCGCAGCGTGAGATAGCCGTCGGTGTAGTTGGCCTTGTCCTTTGTTGTAGTGCCGTCGAAATTGGGCAACGAGTAACATTCCAAGAACATATTATCAGAGGCTGCCACATTTTGCATCGAAAAATCGGCGGAAACGTAGATGTTCTTCAGGTTTGAGCAGCCTTTCAGCATATAGGCGGTGAAAATAAGTTTTTTCGTGTCGGAATGTGTAAGGTCAAGTGAAGTAAGCGAACTGCATGAATAGAACATACGACTCATATCCATCACCTCCGATGTATTGAGGTTTTCCATTCCTTCTACCGTCTGGAGAGACTCTTTGTTTTGAAACCACGATGCACAAGTTCTGGGGCGCACCTCACTGAATTCCTCGCAGAACACCACCTTCGTGGGGTCTGTGCTTTGCCAATTTCTCCAGTTGTCCGACTCATAGGTAAAGTCGTATTTGCCAGTGGCAGTAATATAGGGGCGCTGCTTGTCGTAGTGGAACGTAAGCGTGCGCGTGTCTTCCTGATATTCCACCCACGGAGCCCCAGTAATGTTGACAAAATTGAGGTAGCCGCCCACGGTAAGGTCCTTCGCCTTTGCCGCGTCTACATTCCCGGCGTCGAAGCCTGGCAGATTGGTGCAGCCTTCAAACATCGCGGTGCTTGTCATGTTGTTGGCCACAACGAAGTTCTCACCAGCAAAAACCTCTTTCAGCGCCGTACACGACGACAACATGTCCGACATGTCGGTAACCTTGGCGGTGTTGAACGAGCTAAGGTCGAGCGACTCCAGCAGCGAGCATCCGTGGAACATGCCTGCCATGTTGGTCACTTCACTGGTGTTGAGCAAGTCGAGTCCTTCTATAGAGGCCAACTTGTCCATACCATAGAACCAATGGTAGCAGCTTGATGGTGTCGCTTTCTTCATTTCTTTGTTAAACACCACTTTCTTTATGTCCTTTCCCTGCCATTCTGGAACAGAGTCACCCGAATTGAAATTGTACTTGCCTGTAGCTTCGGTGTATGCCTTGAATCGGTCGTAGTGGAAAATCAGCGTGGCGGTACTTTCCTGATACTCCACCCATTTGTCAGAACCGTGTGCTACGTAGTTCACATAGCCCTCTTCGCTTATGTCTTTGCAACGTTTGGAGCTAACATCGCTAGCATTGAAGTTAGGCAGACTTGTCGCGCCCAAAAACACTATATTGTTAGTAGAGGACACCCCGGTTGGCCAAGTTCTTATTGTGAAGCTACTTGTCACCATTATGTTTCTCAGTTTGGTGCAATTACAAAACATGCGTTGTATCCCGTCGCTATCATACGCGAAGCCACAGAGGTCGAAACTGGTTAGGTCAAGTTCGGTCAAGCTCTCACATCTTTCAAACATGGAATACATAGTTCTCGTCTTCTCTGTGTTAAACGAAGTAACGTTTACCGTTTCCAGTTGCTTGCAATCGTAAAACATTCTCTTCATCGACTTCACGTTGCTGGTATTGAAGTTGGAAAGGTCAAGTTTCGTCAATGGCAGACTATAGAACATTGCCTCCATCGTGGTGACGTTGCCGGTGTCAAAATGCGAGAGGTCAAGTTCCGCCAAACTGATGCAACGATAGAACATGTAGCTCATGTCGGTGACCATTGACGTGTTAAGATACTCGATGCCATCTAGCCGAGTGAGCTTCGTAAAGGTGTAGAACCAGCGTGTGGTGGTTGTGGGGCGCGCATCGGCGAAGCTGCTGTCGAACACCACCGTTGTAACGGTTTTCTTCGGATTTTTGTCGGTCACCCACCCCGGCTTGTCCGACCCACTATTCAAGTCATACTTGGCGGTAGCGGTGGTCACCTCCTTGTTCTCGTCGTAGTGGAAAGTCAACGTGGCGGTGCCTTCCTGATATTCCACCCACGCCTGCTTGTCAGCCTTTGCCAACGACGGCACGAGGAGCAACATCATGAGAAACGTCGTCCGTGCTAATAAAACAATTGTCTTGTGCATAAATGTATTCAATTTATTCCTTATTATTATCCTTATAATCCTTCTTTCCGCAAGTTAATGCGTTATTTTTTATTTATCCATTAATTCTGCAAACTAATGCGTTCCCCCCGAACTTAGCATAAGAACAAAGTATCACGACAACAACAAGCCGAGCAGACTGTCGCCTTACGGCTTTACGGTCTTTACCTGCACCTCGCCGTAACCGACCAACTGGTCAGCACGGTCGGTGGTGCCGCGAAAATAGACGAGCGCTTGATACCTGTTCTGCGCCTCATAGAAACTGCCTTCGGTAGAGACAGGCACAGCCTGTCCGCTGGCACCCACGGCAAGATACTGGTAGCTGTAATAGCCTTCTTTGAGAAGTACCGATGCCCGATAGGCACGTGCAACAGGATCGTACGTCATGCGGTATTTGGGCAAGAACTGCCCGCAGGTCCAGTTGCCGTTAAGATATACTTCGCCCTGCTGCGGAGGTGCCTGCAAGAAGAAATGCACCTGCGCATAGTCGGAGGTAAAGTCGTTGTCGGTATTGTCGCTGTTGCGCAGATAGAAAGCACCCCTTCCCGACTCGTCGTAAACATAGTTGGGGCGAGGCAGGTCGGGCATGACAAAGGCGTGTGCCTCGCTGCCGTCCCACAAGATACTGTCAAGTCCCATCGTAGTATGGTCCAGGTCGAGCATTTCGAATTTCCGGTATTCGTTGCCAGCCGGGAATATCAGGTCCCTGACATGACTCCACTGCAAGGCATCAGCACTCACATAGTCGGGCACAGCATTCTTTACGGCATTGTCCCACCTGCCGTTCTGCAGCACCACGGTCTTGATTTGCCTGCGCGGGTCGTTCACCCTCACATCGCCCAAAACAGCCGTCATGGATACCTGCTGGTGACTCTTGTAAATATCGATGTCCGTATTTCCCGTTACGGACAAAGCCACTGTTATCTGCGGGTCTACCAGCATGAAACAAGCCGTGAACATGGGTTGCGACTCGTCATCGTCGGCAAAGACCGTCAACTTGTAGTTGCCGCTCATCGTCAACTGGCAATGCTCATTGGGTACGGTCAGGCAGTAGTGCGTATAAAGGTGGTTGGTATTGATGGACTGTTCGTTGTCATCGATGGTCAGTTCACCATTAAACCCCTTGAGATAGTCGCTGACAAAAAGGTCTGCCGAAGTGTTCCAGTCGGCATCGCAGTGCTCTATCTTATAGTTGTAACGCCTGTATTCGTGCGTCATGTCATCGAAGTTGATGTGTACCGGTTCACCTATCTCTGCCACAGGCATCGCCTGCCAACGTTGTGCCGCCACCACCTGCAGACTCATGATGCGCTGGTTGTATATGGTATGGCACTGGGCAAGAACAGGCGACGGCAAGATAGCCAACAATGCCGCCGCACAGAAGCACAGCAAAGCCGTGCGGTATGATGAATGATGAATTGTCATGGCACAAAGATACGTCTATTTCATGACATATCTATGCGCATTCGGCACAAAAATGAGCGACCGCCAAGTCTTTTAACACTTTGCAAGACGATAAGTCATGGAAAATGCTTAATTTTGCAAATATGACAACCACGATTCAGACAGAAAGTAACCCAGAAAGACGGATTGCCGCATCAAATACAGTCTCTATGAAGAATATCATAAACCTATCGAGGATATACGATCCGCGCGGCAGTCTTACCGTGGTGGAGAGCCTCAAGAGTCTGCCTTTCGAGATAGGACAAGTAAACCTGCTCAACTGCATGACACCGGACAGTGTGGTGGAAGAACAGTGCACCAAGCACACCATCCTGGCGGTACCGCTGAGCGGTTCTTTCCGACTGGACACCGGACAAGACGGCGAGACGGAAACCGTGTTTCTCAACCGCCCCTACCAGGGTTACATCATAGATCCAACCACCCCATACCGGCTATACGACTTCACATACGGGGCAGTCTGCCTTCTCGTAGCATCACGCTAAGGTCAACCAGTCACATCCCGAAAAACGCACATATCATCCAACAGTACAAACAAGCCATGCGCATAGACTATCTCAACCTAAAGGAAATAAACGCACCCTGGCAAGAGGAAACAGAAGAAGCCATACACCGCACCGTAGACAGCGGATGGTACCTGCAGGGAGAAGCCAACCGGCGTTTCTCTATAGCCTATGCCAACTATATAGGAACCAAGTACTGCATCACTTGCGGCAACGGTCTGGATGCACTCCGGCTGATGCTCCTCGCAGCCATAGAGACGGGCAAACTGCACGAGGGCGACGAGGTGATAGTTCCTGCCAACACCTACATAGCCACCATACTCGCCATCACGGAATGCCGTCTCACGCCTGTGCTCGTAGAGCCCGACTGGCAGACCATGCAGTTGGACGGTACACTGATAGAGCAAGCCTGTACCCCCCGCACACGTGCCGTAATGCTGGTACACCTGTATGGCTGCTGTGCCATGACACCGCAGATAGAACGATTCAGCCAACAGCACGGACTACTCCTCTTCGAGGACAATGCCCAGGCGCACGGATGCCTGTACAACGGGCACAGAACGGGCAGTCTTGGCTTTTCCGCCGCACATAGTTTCTACCCGGGTAAAAACCTCGGGGCTATGGGCGACGCAGGAGCAGTAACCACCGACGACAGTGAGATGGCAGAAGTGATAAAGGCACTTGGTAACTACGGCAGCAGCCGCAAATACGTATTTCCGTACCGCGGGTACAACTCGCGCATGGACGAGATACAGGCTGCCGTACTGGAGGTAAAGCTGCGACACCTCGACGAGACGAATGTACGCAGACGCCAGTGTGCCGAACGGCTCCTGACCGCCATCAGCACACCCAAGGTATACATACCTCACGACATGTACAGAGAGCGTGGGGGCAATGTGGTACACATCTTCCCCATATTCTGCGAAGAGCGCGACCGTCTGCAAGAGCACCTGAAACAGCACGGCATAGGAACGATGATACACTACCCCATCCCACCCCACCAGCAGGAGTGTTACAGCCAGTGGAACACGCTGTCTTTCCCCGTAACGGAGCGTATCAGCCGCGAAGAACTGAGCATTCCATGCCACCAGATACTCACCACCGCACAAGCCGAATACATCGCCGATACGATAAATCGCTTCTGAAAAAGCATCTTTAACATATCCGGCATTGTACATACCAGATATTGTGACTATCTTTGCAACATAACAACACATATTAAAACCTACTATTATGATCATTTTCCCTTGTGCAAAAATAAACCTCGGTCTGAACATCGTAGGAAAACGCGAAGACGGATACCACAACCTGGAAACCGTGTTCTATCCCGTTCCGCTTACCGATGCGCTCGAGATTAAACGAATGGATGACGAATTTCCAAGTGACACGGCCTGCGACCTGAAGATAACGGGCGCTGCGCTGGACTGCAACGAAGAGGACAACCTCGTGACAAGAGCCTATAACCTGCTCGCCGCCGATTACCAGTTGCCGAGGGTGCACGCACACCTCTACAAGCGCATACCCTCGCAGGCAGGACTGGGTGGCGGTTCGTCTGACGCTGCACATATGATACGCTTGCTGGACGAGCGTTTCAGACTGAACATAGGCATTCCCGAAATGGAACGCTATGCTGCCAAATTAGGTGCCGACTGCGCATTCTTCATCACTTCAGAGCCTTCATACGCTGAAGGAATAGGAAACGAACTGATGCCCGTCGACTCGGAGGGAGGCAGCTTGGCAGGCTATTACCTCACGATAGTAAAGCCGCCAGTAGCGGTAAGCACACGCGATGCCTATGCCGCCATCACACCGGCACGGCCTGCCAAATGTTGCCGGGACATCATAAGGCAACCCATAGACACATGGCGTAACGAACTGGTAAACGATTTCGAAGGACCTATCTTCGCTATACACCCGATACTGGCTACCATCAAGCAAAAACTATACGATGCCGGTGCTGTCTATGCTGCCATGAGCGGTAGCGGCAGTGCGCTATACGGCATCTTCCGCAGCAAGCCGAAAGACATGGAACAACTGTTCGACGGAATGTTCTGTACCACCGTAAAACTATAAACGATGAAAGAAGAGACACACAATAGACTGAAAGAAATAAAGCAATCCTTCCGGTTGCTGATGAACGGACCCACATCGCAGTCGATGAAGGAGAAAGGCATAGGGTACAAAATAAACTGGGGCGTGCCCTTTACCGAACTGAAGAAAATGGCGCAAGAATACGGAAAGGACTACGAACTTGCCATCGAACTGTGGAAGGAAAACATCAGAGAATGCAAGATTCTCGCCACACTCATCATGCCTGCCGAACGCATGCTCCCGGAACTGACCGACCTATGGATGGAGCAGACGGAAAGTCAGGAAATGGCAGAGATGCTGGCTTTCAACCTACTACAGCATGTAGACTATGCCCCGGTAATAGCCTACCAGTGGATAGCTACCGACAAGCCTTTGTACGAAATGGCAGGATTCAACATCCTGGGACGCTTGTTTGCCAGCGGCAAGGAAGCCAACGAGCGCGGCATCAACGAATTTCTGGACCAGGCCGCCATCGCCTTGCAATGTGACAACATGGGCATCAAGCATGCTGCAGCCAACTGCGTGATGCGTTTCAGCGACCTGGGCGAAGAATACGAGACCATTGCGCAAAAGTCACTGAAGGGCCTTATCGCTTTCTGACCCACATATTAAAACAGCACATAGGTGCGTTGGCTATTGGCCGACGCACCTATGTACATATATAAAAAGAGCATAATCAATACTGCAACTTGCCAACAAGCGTCACGGCAAATTTTTCACGATAGCTCGTGGGGCTGTCCGGAACGGCGATGACAGCAACAAAATGAACACCGTCAACATCTACCGAATCGAACTCGATGTCTGTCAGTATGGACTGTTTCAGAAAAGATTCCGGTACACGCTCCGCAAAATCCTGTTTGCGGAAATCACGCGAAAAGAGACGCACAGCACCATGATACACCGTCACATTGACAATATTGTCGTAATAAACGTTGTCCACCGCCACACCATCCTCGTTGAACGATGATTTCAGCACCTTGTACGTGGTGGGGTTCACCTGCACATAGGCATGATACTTGTCACTGCCATAAACAGCTACGGTATCGCGCTTTACTACCTTACCTTGGTTAAGTGCCACAGCCTGGCGTTGTTGCAGGAAAGGTTCCAGATAAGAAGGGTCGGCAGTCTTCGACAATTTGAGGACATCACCGCTCTGCGTCTTAAACTCCAGCAGATGGGCGGAAAGTTTGACTATGGGATACTTCACCTCGCTCGAACCTTTTACCACCAGCGTGTCGGCACTCACCAGGAAGCACACGGGCACACTGACCGAATCGGGATAATAGATGGTGTCGCCCTTCACACGAAAAGCCACATTACCCTCATCCTCGTCTATCCATACACCCTGCAGCATCTTCTTTGCCGCATGGTCTTCCTCAGTTTGCTGTCCGCCTGCGGGTGCATGCTGCCCACAAGAGGCAAACGACATGGCTACTGCAAGAAATGCCGCTGCCCACCATTTTCCGTTCTCCATCAGTAAAACATGATATCAGTCGAACACTACTGCATCACCAAGAGAAGTAGCCTTCAGCAGATCCTTCTCTGAAGTAAGCACGTCTTTCGCATCTATAGGCCACTCTATACCTACCGTGGGGTCATCCCAACGAATACTTGCCTCCTCCTGCGGAGCATAGACATTATCTACCTTATAGGCAAAGACGGCCTCCTCGCTGAGCACCAAAAAGCCATGGGCAAAGCCGCGCGGTATGAACAACTGGCGCTTGTTGTCTTCGCTCAGTTCTACAGCCACATATTTGCCGAACGTATCACTGCTGCGACGCAAGTCTACGGCTACGTCAAGCACTTTGCCACGGATGACACGTACCAGCTTGGCCTGCGAATATTCACCTTTCTGGTAATGCAGTCCACGAAGTACGCCATAGCTCGATTTCGATTCATTGTCCTGTACAAAACTGACATGACTTCCCACATGGCTGTCAAAGTCGTCCTGCTTCCATGACTCGAAGAAATAACCGCGTGCATCGCGGAAAACCTTTGGCTCAAAGACAAAGACGCCCTTGATTTCCGTCTCCAAATATCCCATTGTTCTAACGCCTTATTTTATTACCTTAATTATATATATGCATACAAAGATAATACTTTATTTCGATACCACCAAAGGTATCAACACATTTCTCAAAAATATTTCATTTTTTACTGAAAAGCGTTGGTCAAACCAGAAAAATAAAGTATCTTTGCAGACATGATTGAGTTGGAAAGACATATAGAAATTCTGCTGTTGAGCAACGACTGCGTGATAATCCCTGATTTTGGGGGATTTATGGCTCACCATGTAGATGCACGAGTAGACGACAAGGACGGAATGTTCCTGCCGCCCACTCGAACTATAGGTTTCAATCCACAGCTCAAGATGAACGACTCGCTCCTTGCACTGTCTTACGTGGAAGCCTACGACATCAGCTATCCTGATGCCATTTCCCGTATAGCAGACGAAGTGAACGAAATAAGAACACGTTTGGAGAACGATGGTGAATACGAACTGAACGATATCGGTACGCTTCGCCTTGGACACGACGGCGCATACTCGTTCGAACCGTGCGAATCAGGCATACTTACACCCGACTTCTATGGTCTGGACGCTTTTGCCATACAGCCCGTATCTGTTATGGAAAGCACTGAAACGACAGAGAACATTCAGACTGCCGAACACCCCACACCTGCACTCGCCGCATACACCAACACGACTCTACAGGAAGACGAAGACGAGCACAGCGAGTTTATCCTCATCAAGAAAAGTTGGATTCGCAATGCCGTAGCGGCTTGCATCGCCATGATCGTATTCCTGGCTCTCTCCACACCGCTCAACACACCACGCAGCATGCAGCAGGGCAAGATAGACACCAGCCTACTTACACGCATCATGCCCAAGGACATCGTGACAGGCGAGCAGGATGCCAAGGCTGCCATCCAGACCACGGCAGCAAAGGCTACAGAGTCTGCCGCCCCAGCTATCACCGACTTAGCTACTCCCACTCCACGCCCCTATTACAGCATCGTACTGGCAAGTCATGTAACAAAGCGAGGAGCTGCCGTATATACGGAAAACTTACAGAATCAGGGATTCAAGGACACCAAAGTCATCATCACAACAGGCAACGTAAAGGTAGTCTATGGTTCGTACGACACCGAAAGCGAAGCCTATGCCACGCTCAACCGATTGCACAACCACGAAGCATTCACCGAAGCGTGGATAACAAAAATAAAAGAATAACGCACATATGAAAAGAGTACGTTGTCCGAAATGCGACAATTACATAACTTTTGACGAGACTCAGTACCAGACGGGGCAGAGCCTCGTTTTTGTGTGTCCGCAATGCAACAAACAGTTCGGAATACGCATGGGCGTATCCAAACTGCGCAACACACGCAAGGAAGAACAAATAGACGAAACAGCCAACGAGAACGGCGCTGGCTCCATTGTTGTAATAGAGAACGTTTTCGCATACAAGCAGGTAATCCCCCTGCAAATGGGTGACAACGTGATAGGCAGATACATGAAGAACAGTGGCATCAACTGCCCCATCGAGACTGTAGACCCCAGCGTGGACATGCACCACTGCATCATCAACGTAAGCCGCGACAAGAAGGGAAAACTCAAGTATGTACTGCGCGACGGACCAAGCTACACAGGAACGTTTGTAGACAACGAGATATTGGGCGACAGGGAACGCCGTGTCATAGAAGACGGAACACTCTTCACCATAGGCGCTACATCCATCATCCTCCGTACGGCAGTAGAATAGCGGTAACGCTTGACAACAAGAAGGATAGGTTCTTCACATTCTTTTTTACTACATTTTTCTTTTAATTGAAAGAAAAAGCGTACCTTTGCATTTCTGAACAACATACAGTAAGGGTATCAGACTATAAAATCAAGAGATTTCTACATTATTCATGAGCATAAGGAACAATTCACAATTCCAGATGATAGCAGACTACGAGGGAGACATTTCGGTATTGCTGGAGGGAAACGACTCCGGTGAATACCCCGTTCTTTGCACACGCAACCTCGTCATGTTCCCCACCGTTATAGCCCCCATCATAGCAGGCAGACAGCAAAGTCTCGCTCTTACCAGAGACATGGCAGAAAAACAGGATGGCGTCTTTTGCATCTTCTGCCAGAAGGACGAAGACTGCGAAAAGCCGGACACCCAAGACCTCTACCCTATCGGCGTATTTGCAAAAATACTGAAGAGCGTCAACATGCCGGAAACACCAGAAGGCCCCAACACCACAGTCGTGGTACAGGCGATGGGCAGATGCAAACTAACAGAACTGACGGGAAAACAGCCGTACTATACGGCAAAGGTAGAAAAGCTAAAGGAAAAAATACCCAGTGCCAAGAACAGTCTGTACCTCACTATGAACAACATGCTGAGGCAGGAGGCTATGAAATACCTGCACAACAACGAAGAATTCGGCAACGAAGCAGAATATGCGCTCGGAAACATCAGCAATCCTTTCCTGCTTACCAATTTCATCTGTACCAACATGCCCTTCAGTGTAGAGGACAAGGTAGCGATGCTTACTACAGGCGACATCACCGTCAGGGTGTCCCTCGCTCTGAAAGCTATGGACAAGGAGATGCAGTTGCTCAAGATTCAAGCCAAGATAAGACAGAAAACGCATTTCGACCTGGACGAACAGCAAAAGGAATACTTCCTGCATCAGCAGATAAAGAATATACGTGCCGAACTGGGCAACGACGACTCCAACCCTGAGAAAAAGGAACTGAAGGAGAA
Source organism: bacterium (assembly GCA_963601815.1). Lineage (GTDB taxonomy): Bacteria > Bacteroidota > Bacteroidia > Bacteroidales > Bacteroidaceae > Prevotella. The sequence goes on along the minus strand of CAVCGV010000033.1, from coordinate 13,388 downwards.
AGCTGCCGGCAAGAAATGGAACGAGCAGACTGCCAAGGCTTTCAACAAGGAGTTCAATAAGCTGGACACCGTCAACCCGCAAAGTCCCGACTATCCCATCATCGTAAACTACCTGCAGGCGATGGTTGACCTGCCGTGGAACGAATATACGAAAGACAACCTGAGCCTTAAACACGCCAAACGGATTCTCGACCAGGACCACTACGGCATGGAGAAGGTAAAGGAACGCATACTGGAACACCTCGCCGTAAGGTCGCTCCGCGGAGACATGAAGAGTCCGATACTCTGTCTGTATGGTCCTCCGGGAGTAGGCAAGACCAGTCTGGGTAAGTCCATAGCCAAAGCCATGGACAGAAAATACGTGCGCATGTCGTTGGGCGGTCTGCACGACGAGTCTGAGATTCGCGGCCACAGGCGTACCTATATCGGAGCCATGCCAGGACGCATCATCAAGAACATACAGAAGGCAGGAAGCAGCAACCCTGTTTTCATCCTTGACGAGATAGACAAGGTTACACGCGACACTTACCACGGCGACCCGTCCTCGGCATTGCTCGAAGTGCTCGACCCGGAACAGAACAAAGCCTTCCACGACAACTACCTGGACGTGGACTACGACCTGTCGAAGGTATTGTTCATCGCCACTGCCAATGACATAGGCTCCATACCCGCCCCACTGCGCGACCGTATGGAGATGATTGAGGTGGGCGGATACATTACCGAAGAGAAGACCGAGATTGCCAAACGCCATCTTGTACCACGCGAGTTGGCCGATACGGGACTCGACAAGTACGAGCCCAAGATAAAGTTTACCAAGGCGGCGCTGGAGAACATCATAGAGCACTATACACGCGAAAGTGGAGTAAGACAGCTTGAGAAGCAAATCAACAAGGCGCTGCGCAAGCTGGCCTACCAGTTGGCTTGTTCCAAGGAACTGGAGAATACTACTGTCACGCCTGCCGACACGGAAAAGTTGCTGGGTAACCCGCCCTTCAACCGTGACATCTACCAGGGCAACAGCTACGCAGGCGTAGTGACAGGACTGGCATGGACATCGGTGGGAGGCGAGATTCTCTTCATCGAGACATCGCTCAGCAAGGGAAAGGCCGGCAAGCTGACGCTTACGGGCAATCTGGGCGACGTCATGAAGGAGTCGGCCATCATCGCGCTCGAATACGTCAAGGCGCATGTAGACCTCCTTGGCATCGACTACCGCATCTTCGAGAACTGGAACATACACATTCACGTTCCGGAAGGGGCAACTCCTAAAGACGGTCCTTCAGCAGGAATAACCATCGCCACAAGCATCGCCTCGGCACTTACCCAGTGCAAGGTGCGCAAGAACACGGCTATGACGGGCGAGATAACGCTCCGCGGAAAGGTACTGCCCGTGGGAGGCATCAAGGAGAAGATACTGGCTGCCAAGCGGGCAGGCATTACTGACATCGTCATCTGCCAGGCCAACAAGAAGGACATCGAGGACATTCCCGCCATCTATCGCAAAGGCGTAAGTTTCCACTATGTGGAGACTGTTGCCGACGTGTGGAACTTTGCCCTCACGCAGGAGAAGGTGGACGACCCCATAGACCTAACCATAAAAGAGACTAAAGAGAAGTCGCAAGAATCCTGATACGCATAAAAAGAGGAAACATGAAATTTGAACTACAGGTTACAGACAAGGCAAGTGATGCGCGCACAGGTATCATCACCACCGACCACGGACAGATAAAGACTCCTATCTTCATGCCCGTAGGAACGGCAGGTACCGTGAAGGGCGTACACTTCGAGGAACTGCGCAAGCAGGTGAAGGCACAGATCATACTGGGCAACACTTACCACCTCTACCTGCGCCCCGGCCTGGAAGTGCTGCGTGCGGCAGGCGGCCTGCACGGCTTCAACGGATGGGAACGTCCCATACTGACCGACAGCGGCGGTTTTCAGGTATTCTCGCTCACCGGTATCCGAAAATTGAAGGAGGAGGGATGTGAATTCCGCTCGCATATAGACGGCAGCAAGCACATCTTTACCCCCGAGAACGTAATGGATACCGAGCGCATCATCGGGGCTGACATCATGATGGCCCTCGACGAGTGTCCGCCGGGACAGAGCGACTTCCAGTATGCCAAGAAAAGTCTCGAAATGACACAAAGGTGGCTGGACAGATGTCTGAAGCGGTTCAACGAGACAGAACCGCTCTACGGATACAACCAGAGTCTCTTCCCCATCGTACAGGGATGCACCTATCCCGAACTGCGCCGTGAGGCTGCCAAGTTTGTGGCAGACAAGGGAGCTGACGGAAACGCCATCGGTGGACTGGCTGTAGGCGAGCCTACCGAGATAATGTACGAGATGATTGAGGTAGTAAACGAGATTCTGCCCAAAGACAAACCGCGTTACCTCATGGGTGTGGGTACTCCACAGAATATCCTTGAGGCAATAGAGCGAGGCGTGGACATGTTCGACTGCGTAATGCCGACACGCAACGGACGCAACGCCATGCTCTTTACCTACGAGGGAACCATGAACATGCGCAACAAGAAGTGGGAGATGGACTTCAGTCCGGTAGACCCGGACGGATGCGACATCGACCGCATCACTACCAAGGCTTACCTCCACCACCTGTTCAAGGCTCAGGAACTGCTGGCCATGCAGATAGCAAGCATTCATAACCTGGCCTTCTACCTGCGACTCGTCACCGATGCTCGCCAACATATCGAGCAAGGCGACTTCGTACAGTGGAAAGCCTCAGTCATAGACCAGTTGGGCAGAAGAAGATAAGCAAGAAAAACGAACAGCACCAAAGGTGTAGACGAAGATGAAAACAATAAGTCAAATCAGGAAACACCGCCGCTTCTATAGCATGGCGAGATGGGTCGGACGTCATTCCGGACGGGTCGGCAAAGCTTGCCTGTGGACTGGGCGCAAACTCAAGTTTCTGCGTTTCCTCAAGTTTCTGGCGTTCCTCAACCCTTTCAGGTACGTCTACCGACTGGACTGGTATATTATACGGAAATTTGTGGGCACCTACTTTTTCTCCATACTGCTCATCATCTCCGTGGCCATCGTCTTCGACGTCAACGACAACCTGCCCAAGTTCAGCGAAAACCACGCTCCGCTCACGGCCATAGTCTTTGACTACTACGCCAATTTCGTCCCCTATTTCGCCAACCTGTTCAGTGCGCTCTTTGTCTTCATCGCCGTCATCTTCTTTACCTCCAAGATGGCAGGAAACTCAGAAATCATTGCCATTATGGCATCGGGAGTGTCCTTCAAGCGACTCTTGCGCCCATACATGATTACCTGCGTCATGCTCTCGGCACTTTCATACACCCTGTCAGCATACATCATTCCGCACGGTACCGTGGTGAGAATGAACTTCGAGAACACGTACAAGAAGAAGACACGCAACAACTCGGCGGAAAACGTACAGCTACAGGTAGACAAAGGCGTGATTGCCTATCTGCAGCATTACGACAACACCAAGAAAAGAGGATACGGCTTCTGCCTCGACAAGTTTAAGGACAAGAAACTTGTAAGCCATCTTACGGCTATGGAGGCGCAGTACGACACCATCGCCGAATCCAAATACCACTGGAAGATACGCAACTGGAAGGTGCGCCAGCTGCAGGGTCTGAAAGAACACATTACCAGCGGAGCGGAGAAAGACACGGTCATCATGATGGAGCCTACAGACCTGGTCTACTCCAAGGGACAACAGGAAACGTTCACAAGTCCTGAGCTGAAGGAATACATCTCCAAGCAGATAGACCGCGGTTCGGGCAATGTGGTACAGTACCAGGTGGAGTACCACAAACGTATAGCCGCCTCCTTCGCCTCGTTTATCCTCACCATCATCGGCGTGTCACTCTCGTCACGCAAACGCAAGGGAGGAATGGGTACTTCACTGGGCATCGGACTGGCACTGAGCTTCAGCTACATCATGCTGCAGACCGTTTCGGCCACCTTTGCCATACAGGCCGACTTTCCACCGATGATTGCAGCATGGCTGCCTAACATTCTCTTTGCCTTCGTGGCATACTTCTGCTACCGTAAAGCGCCAAGGTAAGCGGAATGGAAACGAATCATTAACAAAACACAAAATCCATAATGGACAAAACACCCCTCAGGGACACCAAAGACGAGAGCTGTCCATTAGCGATTGCAAAACAAACAGAAAAGAATGTATTTCGACGAATTAGACTTAAATGACAATGTCCTCGATGCACTCTACGACATGCGCTTCGAGACTTGCACTCCGGTACAGGAGAAATGTATACCAGAGATATTACAGGGACACGATGTCATGGGCGTTGCCCAGACCGGAACGGGAAAAACGGCAGCCTACCTGCTGCCCGTACTGAGCAAACTCGATGACGGCGGTTATCCTGCCGATGCCATCAACTGTGTCATCATGTCTCCCACACGCGAACTGGCACAGCAGATAGACCAGGCCATGCAGGGCTTCGGCTACTATCTGCAGGGGGTGAGCAGCGTGGCTGTGTACGGTGGAAATGACGGCAACCGTTACGACCAGGAACTGAAGAGCCTGCGCATGGGTGCCGATGTTGTGATTGCGACACCCGGACGACTGATTTCTCACATCAGCCTCGGCAACGTAGACCTCAGCAAGGTTAGTTTCTTCATTCTCGACGAAGCTGACCGTATGCTCGACATGGGTTTCTCTGAAGACATCAAGACCATTGCCGCCAAACTGCCCCAAACATGCCAGACCATCATGTTCTCCGCCACCATGCCCGAGAAAATAGAGGAGTTGGCTAAGACATTGCTCAAGAACCCAGTAGAGATAAAATTGGCAGTGAGCAAACCTGCCGAGAAGATTCAGCAGAAAGCCTACGTGTGCTACGAAACGCAGAAGATGGACATCATCAAGGACATCTTCAAGGCAGGCGACCTGCAGCGCGTCATTATCTTCTGCGGCAGCAAGATGAAGGTGAAACAGGTAGCCGGCTCCCTGCAACGCAAACACATCAACTGTGGCGAGATGCACTCTGACCTGGAGCAGGCTGAGCGCGACGAGATGATGTTCAAGTTCAAGAGCGGACAGATAGACGTACTCGTTGCCACCGACATTGTGGCGCGTGGCATTGACATCGACGACATTGCACTGGTCATCAACTATGATGTGCCCCACGATACGGAAGACTATGTTCACCGCATTGGCCGTACAGCCCGTGCCGACCGCGACGGTGTGGCAATCACCTTTGTCAGCGATGACGACATTTTCTATTTCCAGCAGATAGAGAAGTTCTTGGAAAAGACAGTAGAGAAAGTTCCGCTTCCCGAAGGATGCGGAGAGGCTCCCGAATACAGCCGACAGAGCAAGCCCCGCCGTAACGGCAACAACTCTGCCAAGAGCCGCCGCCGTAAGGACCGCGACCAGACTGCCCACAAGCGCAAGCCCAACAATCGCAAAGAACGCCCCGAAAAAGCCAAGCGACAAGGCGAAAATGTTTCGGCTCCAGCTGATGCTGCAAACCAGGCGCAGCCTCAGACACAGCAGCAGGGCAACAAGCCAAATACAGACAGGCAGCAACCCACCAACAACGAGCAGGCTCGTCAGGAAAGGCAGACTGAAAAGAACAATGGCAAGAAGAGACAAGGCAAGCGCAAGAACCCTGCCAACCCAAAAGCCAATGACGAGAACGCCAAGAAGCAGAACCCGAACAAGCAGGAAGGCGGCAAACAAGACAACGGGAACAAGAATACAAACCGAAACGCCAACAAGCAAGACGGCAACAGGAACAAGCAGGAAGGCAACAACCGAAACGGCAACAAGCAGGAAGGCAACAGAAAGGAAACTGCCGGTAGCCAGGATAATGGCAACAAAAATGCTGGCAAGCCACGCAAGAACAACAACCGACGCGGCAAAAAACCGGCACAACCGGCTGAGGCTCCCCGTAAGGTGACACCTATCGTCAACCCGCCCAAGAAGAAGGACAATGTCGTGAAAAAGATCTTCAGAAAGATTTTTGGCAAATAAAACACATCTCAAAGGGCTGCCCCCTTTGACAACAGCTACATAAGAAAGCGGACAAACCGTCTGTCAGAACTTGACAGCTACGGTTTGTCCGCTTTCTTTATTCTCTCCAGCGCAACTGCCAGAATGCAACTGCTGACGCGGCCGCCACATTGAGCGAATCGACCTGATGGGACATGGGGATGCGCGCCACATAGTCGGCAGAGGAAATGACCTCATGCGGCAAACCGTCTCCCTCCGTCCCCATTAGCAACGCCAATTTGGGTTCGGCCATCAACTGTTCATCGTCTATCGGTACCGACTGGTCGGTAAGTGCCATGGCTACCGTCTTGAAACCAAGGGCGGAGAGCTGCTGCTGAGGTTCGCCCACCCATGTCCACGGCACCAGGAACACCGACCCCATGGACACACGTACCGAGCGGCGGTTGTAAGGGTCGCAAGAATTGGGGGTAAGCAGTACGGCATCTATGCCGAGTGCTGCTGCCGAACGGAAGATAGCCCCGATATTGGTAGTATCCACCACATTGTCTATCACCACGACGCGGTGTGCACCTCGGCAAACATCCTCTACCTTACGGGGCAATGGTCTGCGCATGGCACAAAGCACACCGCGCGTCAGCGTATATCCGGTAAGTGAGGCCAGGAGTTCCCTGTCGCCCGTGTAGACAGGAACTTCCGCCGGAATGCGCGAAATGATTTCTCGCGCATCGCCCGCTATGTGGCGTTCCTCGCACAACAGCGCTACAGGCTCATAACCAGCATCGAGCGCCACTTTTATCACCTTCGGACTCTCGGCTATGAACACCGCCTTGGACGGGTCCTTGCGAGAGCGAAGTTCTGCCTCGGTAAGTCGGGCAAACACTTCCACACCGGGAAAATCAAGCCGGTCTATTCGTATAATGGGCATAAGCTGTCCTTTTGTGTGGTTATGGGAACATGGGGTAATCGTCAAAACGGGGCTTGCGCTTTTCCAGGAAAGCCTTGCCGCCCTCCTGCGCCTCGTCCATGGTGTAGTAGAGCATGGTAGCGTCACCCGCCAGTTCCTGTATTCCTGCCTGCCCGTCAAGTTCGGCATTCAGACCGGCCTTGATCATGCGCAGGGCAAGGGGCGAACGCTCCATCATGATTTCAGCCCACTCCACGCAGGTGTCCTCCAACTGGTCGAAGGGCACCACCTTGTTGACCATTCCCATCTCTTCTGCTTCCTTTGCTGTGTACTGCTTGCAGAGGAACCATATTTCGCGCGCCTTCTTCTGCCCCACCATACGGGCGAGATAAGAGGCACCGAAACCTGCGTCGAAGCTTCCCACCTTCGGTCCTGTCTGTCCGAAGACGGCATTCTCCGAAGCGATGGTAAGGTCGCACATGACGTGGAGCACATGACCGCCACCGATGGCAAATCCGTTTACCATGGCGATGACCGGTTTGGGCAATCTGCGAATCTGCATCTGCACGTCGAGCACATTGAGACGGGGTACGCCGTCGGTACCCACATAGCCGCCACGTCCTTTCACATTCATGTCGCCACCGGCACAGAATGCCTTGTCGCCCGCACCCGTCAGGATGACCACACGGATGTCCAGACACTCGCGGCAATAGCTGAATGCCTGCGACATTTCCCAAGTGGTCAAGGGAGTGAAGGCGTTACGGTAACGCTCGCGGTTGATGGTAATCTTGGCGATGTGATTATACTCCTCGAAGATGATTTCCTTGAAATCAAACCCCTCTATCTTTTTCCATTCTCTCATATCTTGAAGTCTTTAAAATATTCCTCTAATACCCTATTGTCCGTATCTATGTCTGTAAATACTTCCAGAAGCATGGGCCTGTCACTTTCCGTATGGATGAGTTGGTCGATGCCGTACCGCACGGCCTTCATGTTGTCTACACCCATGTACTCGATATCGTAGGCCTGGCAGACGGCGACGGCAGACGTCTGGTGCTCTGCCATTACCAGTCTCTCTCTTGCCTTACTGTTCTTCAGTCCGTCGAACTTCCCGAAGATGGCTCCGCCACCATTGTTGAGCAGGATGATACGCAGACTTCCGTTCAGGTTCTGGTTCCATAGGGCGTTTTGGTCGTAAAAGAAACTCAGGTCGCCCAGCACACAGAATACCTTCTGCTGTTTCCCGGCATCGGGGTCGTGCCGTTCCGACATATAGACAGACAATCCTGCCGCTGCCGACAAAGTGCCCTCTATACCGTTTACCCCCCTGTTGCAGTGTACATACTGGCGCGCATAGATACCTGCCAGCCGGATAGGCATACTGTTGCCGTAGAAGAGGCGGCACGCACGGGTGTCCTCCATGGCGTTGGCGAGATATTCCTTCTGGAAATGGGCTACTACGGCCATGCTGCTGAATTCCGGCTGATAGCTGTAAGCGTGGCGCTTGGCAGCCATGAGTGCGTTTTCCCAACGGGCTTTGTATTCGTCTACTTCTTCCTTGTATTTTTGGTCATAGTCGGTCATCGCACTTGCCAGCAAGTCTGGGTCGGCATGGAAAATGCGATCGAGGTGCATGAAGGTGTCTATACATTCGCCGTCCTTGCTTGCCCTCCATACTTTGGTTCCTTCCTTGGCCGCTGCCTTGCGAAGGAATTGTTTCAGCCGCTTGCTCACGATGGTGCCGCCCACGTAAAGGATGAAGTCGGGCATGTAGGTCTCGTCCTCTCCCACCTTATACAATACTTCCTCAAAACTACTTGGCGACTCGACGTACGACAAATCCCTGCGTGCCGGCTCTTTGCTGTTGGTGCCGAGGGCGGTCGGCTCTATCAGGGTAACAGCCCACGAACTGATGTCCTTGATGCCGTAGAGCGAAGTGGCAGGATAGTCTTGCCCCACTACTATCATCGGTTTCCTGGCATTGAGAAAGTCAAGCATGTCGCCGTAATGGAATGTACCGCCAAAGAGATTGGTATGTACATAGTCGAGCCAACGGGTAGCCGGGAGTTTTTCCGTTGTAAACTGATAAAGCGGTTCGGCTATCTGAATGTTGATGTGTACAGGACCTATTCTGCGATGTGCACAGTCGAGCACTGCCTCGTGCACCATACGCTCACAATACCACGCCTGTTCGTCGTGTAGCCGCTTGGCTTCGTCATTATGCATGAAAGCGGGAGGAATGACAGGGAGGTTGACACGCTTGTTGACCATCCCTCCGAAGACATTTGCCTGGGGCAAGGTCTGCCCGTCTTGCTGCCCTATCCATGCCTCGGGCCTGTCGGCAGAAATGACAATGACAGGGAGTTTTTGGTAGAAAGCCTCAGCTACGGCAGGGAAGACATTGAGCAGGGCAGATCCCGACGTAACACATACTGCTATGGGCGACGGACAGGGTGAAGGGTCGCCCATAGCCAGTCCCAAGGCGAAGAAGCCTGCACTACGCTCGTCGGTAACAGGATAGCATGTTACATCCTCCAGTTCGTTGAAATTGTGAACAAGCGGAGCATTACGGCTTCCCGGACACACCACCACTCTTCTGACGCCATGGCTTTTGAGCACGCTCGTCAAAATATTGACATTCTCGATATTGCTAAACATACTTGAATTTAATTCAACTTTCTGTTGTTCCGAAAACAGCTGCTATGGTTTGCAACTTCGCTTCTGTCTCTGCCCATTCGCTTTCCTTTTCACTTTCTGCGAGCAGTCCGCCACCGGCGTACAAGGTTGCAGATGTGCTGGACAAGTTGGCGCATCTGAGGGAGACAAACAGTTGTGTACTGCCCTGCGGCGAGAGCATTCCGGCAAAACCGCTGTAGTACTCACGCCTACTGTTTTCGTTTTTGCAGATAAAGTCGTAGGCTTCCTTTTTGGGGATTCCGCAGACGGCAGGTGTCGGGTAGAGACTCTTCAGGAAATCGCCCAAGCGTGCCGTGTCGTGCAGACGGAAACGGATGTCGGTACGGAGGTGATAGAGATTGCCTGCCACCGTGGTGTAAGGCCCAGTCAGAGAACATTCATCTGCATATTTCCTGATACATTCCTCGATGTAGTTGGTTACAATCTGCTGTTCCTCCCGGTTCTTTTCCGACCATTCCACCCCCGCTATCTGTTCGTCTCTCAGCACATGCGCAGTTGTCGCTTTCTGTGTTCCAGCCAGAGACATGGTGGCGAAGTTGCCTTCCTCTCCTTTTAACAGAAGTTCTGGCGTCGCCATAAGCCACGTACCTGCCTTGCCGTCGTCCACCAATGCCACAAACATACGAGGATACATCCTGCAAGCCTTCATAAAAAGGAGTTCGCTCCATCCGCCGAAGGCTGGCATGAACTGCGGAGAGTATGGACATTCGCCGAGCCGATGGCACAACCGGGAAGTACGGGAGAGCACAAGTTTCTGGAATTTTCCTTCTACGAGTTGGTGGTGAAACTGGTCGAACACATCGGCGTAACGTTCTTTTTCGTTCTCGTTCAGCGAAGTAATCATCTCCGCCTCTTGCTTACTTGCTTTCGCGGGGCATTTGCTGAGCCACCTGTCACATTCTTCCTCTTCCAGGACATCGACCGTACGGGTAACCTCGGGATGAATCAACACCACGGGTTGCTTGGCGGAAGGTGAGAACGGGGCAAAGACAAATCCCTCCTTTCCGTTGAGATGCGCTACCGACGGGAAGTATTCGGGATCCGTTCGGGTTTGTTCTATATAGGTGGCTTTCTCTTGGTAAGGCAGGCGGAAAAGAGCGTATGCTTTCGACTGTATATGCATATTATTTCTTGGGGGTGAATACATAATTGGTTACCTGCACGGTACATATCAGCACATCGGCACTGTTTTTTATATCCACCTGCCAGGTATGCAGACTACGCCCTTTGTGTACCAGTTTGCCATAGGCTGTTACCGTGTCTCCCTCGGAAACGGCAAGTACGTGGCTACCGCTCACATTGATACCCACGGCTACCTGTCCGGGGCAGGCAGCAAGAGAGCCTATTCCTGCCAGGTTCTCGGCAAGAGCCAGCGAAGCCCCTCCGCTAAGAAAGCCGAAGGGCTGACGGTTGCGCTCGTCTACCTTCATCGTGGCCTTCAGCGTGTCGGGTTCGGGGGTGGAAATAAATCTCATTCCAAGCGTCTTGGACAGGCCGTCCGTCTTGCTGATTCTGTTCATCAGTTCATCTACATTCATATTTTTGTCTTTTTTATCTTCTGCAAAAATACTGCAAATAAAAGACACTACAAAATAAATAAGGTATTTTTATACTTATTCCCCATTTGCTTGGCATTGTCATCTTTTTCTGCTATCTTTGCACCTATTAAGAGAACCATCCAACAGAAGATTATGGCAACAAAGAAATATCCATTGGGAATCCAGACATTCTCCGAGATAGCCAAAGGGAACTATTATTATGCCGACAAGACCGATGTGGTCTATCGGCTGGCACACTACGCCAAGTTTCATTTTCTGAGTCGTCCACGACGCTTCGGAAAGAGTCTTCTCGTCTCTACCCTGCAGGCATACTTCGAGGGCAAGAAGGAGCTGTTCAAGGGATTGGCTATCGAAAAGCTGGAACAAGAATGGACAGAATATCCTGTTCTCCATTTCGACATTAGCCAAAGCAAGTATTTCGATGCCGACACTGTCAAAAAAGCGTTGAACGCCCTTTTAGTTCCTTATGAAGAAAGATATGGACTCATTACGGACAAAGAAGAATCGAACAGCAACCGTTTATCATTCATCATAAAAGAAGCAGCCCGGCAAACAGGAAAACAAGTAGTAATCTTGATAGACGAATACGATGCACCTATGCACGATTCCACGAGCGACAAGGCGCTTCAAGGCAAGATTCGCAATATCATGCGAGACTTCTTCAGTCCGCTGAAGAAACAAGAAGGCGACCTGCGCTTTGTACTCATCACAGGTATCTCCAAGTTTAGCCAACTCAGTATCTTCAGCGAGCTGAACAATCTGAAAATTCTGAGCATGAAGGATGAATACAGCGACATCTGCGGCTTTACCAAGGAACAACTCGTCAATGATTTCAACGAGGGCATCGTGGCTATGGCTGAGCACAACAACATGAGCGTCGAGCAGACCGTCGAAGGACTGAAGGAGCATTACGACGGCTATCACTTTACGCCCAACTGTCCAGACCTGTTCAACCCGTACAGTATCATCAATGCCTTGGACGACAAGGACTTCAATAGTTATTGGTTCACCTCGGGTACTCCAACATTCCTGATAGAATTGCTCCAAAAGAATGGCATTGACATGCTGCAGCTGGACAACCTATGGGCAAGAGACAGCAGGTTTGATGCCCCTACCGACACCATCACCGACCCCATTCCGGTGCTCTACCAGAGTGGCTATCTTACCATCAAGGAGTACAACCGCAAGCTCCGCATGTACCGACTGGGATTCCCCAACGAGGAAGTGCGCCAAGGCTTCTCTGAGAGCCTGTACCGTTACTACGCCCCTACTATGATGGGAGAACTGGACACGGTGGTTTACAAATACAGGGAAAAGGTGGATTTGGAGGATGACATGGAGGCTTTCCTGCCTTATCTCCAGACTTTCTACGACAAGTTTCCTTACACGATTATCAATAATAACGAGCGCCACTATCAAGCCGTGATGTTCACTATCTTTGCGATGCTCGGCACCAACGTCCAGGTAGAAGAAGCTACCCCGGACGGAAGAATCGACATGGTAGTGAAGACGGAACGGACCATATATATCTTCGAGTTGAAATACAACCAGTCGGCCGAGGCTGCTATTAAGCAGATCGAGCAGAAAGATTATGCCCGGATTTTCGCTGACGACAACAGGCGAATCGTAAAGGTAGGTCTCAATTTCTCGGAGGACAGAAGAAGTCTGGAAAGTTGGAAAGTGGAAAGATAAAGGGCACCTTGATAAAGCATTGCCCGTTTCCGCCTTGACATACATCATGTTTGCCACCGCCATGTAGATGGCATTTCCGCCCTTTTATATTAAAAAGCATAAAAAGGAATGTGAGTTACGATTTTTTTTGTACTTTTGTAGCCAAAATAATAAAAATAGACATATCTAAATAAAGTATGAACATTTTAGAGTTGAGCGAACAGGAGATTGTTCGCAGACAGAGTCTTCAGACATTGCGCGACATGGGCATCGACCCATACCCAGCAGCAGAGTTTCCAACCAATGCGTTCAGCACCGATATCCGTGCTGAGTTCAAAGACGAGGACGAGCCGCGCCAGGTAGTTATCGCCGGCCGTATGATGGGCCGCCGCGTAATGGGTAAGGCCAGCTTTGCTGAGCTGCAGGACTCCAAGGGTAGAATACAGGTGTATGTTTCGCGCGACGAGATTTGTCCGGGCGAGAACAAGGACCTTTACAATACTGTATTCAAGAAGCTCCTCGACATCGGTGACTTCATCGGTGTGAAGGGTTTCGTTTTCCGCACACAGACTGGCGA
>CAVCGV010000032.1:0-25220 GCA_963601815.1 bacterium | reverse complement strand
TTTCTGTATAAGGTGCCGTAGTAGGTGCAGCGTCCCCGCTGCACACTCGAGCAAGTAAGCAATCAGGTTTGTAGTACGACGAGGACGCCGTACCTACTAAAAAGTCGACTCATACGAGCAATCTTCATATATATAATTATTATTATACATTATATAAAATACTAACGATGATATAATAAAAGCTTATTAAGTAACGTCTATACATTATGGTTTGGACAGATAAAATCAGACAAGTAAAGATATTTTTTGTTGTAGCTGCTGTGTTTATTGCGGTTACTTCACTTGTTGTTTCCCATTTTCTTGTACGTGACTTGGCGAATGAAGAGCGTAATAGGATGGAAATGTGGGCAGAGGCTATGCGTTCTCTCAATAATGCAGACGAAAATACAGACTTGCAGTTGGTCTTGAAGGTTATCAATGAAAACAATACAATTCCTGTTGTTGTGTTGGATATGCAAGGAAAGGCACAGTTGTGTCGTAATATACAAGTTGACTCCTCAAATGGTGAAGATAGTGTTCGTTATGTTACTGCTCTTGGTAAACGTATGCTTTCCCAAGGTAGGAATATAAAGATAGTCATCGATGATTCTGCCAGAACTTACATACAAGTTTGTTATGGGGAATCGCTGATAATCAAAAGGCTTACAGTCTACCCTTATATCCAACTCGGCGTAGTACTTATTTTTGTTGTAGTAGGTGTTTTTGCATTGCTTACTTCTAAACGAGCTGAACAGAATAAGGTATGGGTAGGACTTTCCAAAGAAACAGCACATCAGTTGGGTACTCCTATTTCGAGTTTGATGGCTTGGGTTGAGATACTCAAAGAAAGTTATCCTGAAGATTCTCTTGTGCCGGAAATGGAGAAGGACGTGAAACGTCTGCTTCTGATAGCTGAACGTTTTTCTAAAATTGGTTCTTTGCCCGAACTAAAACCTACGCGTTTGACAGAAGTTGTAAATCATGTATTTGATTACATGAATACCAGGACTCCCAAGGCAATAAAGATAGAGAAGCAACTTCCAAGTCAAGATGTCACTGTATTGGCAAACAGTGCGCTATTCGAGTGGGTATTGGAAAACTTGACAAAGAATGCCGTTGATGCTATAGGCAATGCGGAAGGCCATATTGTGTTGAGCATGAACTCCGAAAATGCGAATCTTGTAGTAATAGAAGTGGCAGATAACGGAAAAGGCATTAAGAAGAAAGACTTGAGGAATGTATTCAGACCCGGATTTACCACCAAAAAACGTGGATGGGGACTTGGTCTCTCTTTGGCGAAACGAATTGTAGAAGAATATCATCATGGCAAGATTTTCGTAAAGTCGTCTTGCGAGGGAAAGGGGACGGTCTTTCGTATCGAATTAAAGGTATGGGCTGATAGTTGACTTTCCATGTTGACAAGCTAAAAGTGTACAACATAGTTCCTTTTATCGGAAGAGGTGAAAGTTGTCATCTAAAGTGGAGGAAGCTGAAGTTGTCACTTCCTCTTCAAAATCCACAGCTTCTATCATTTCGAGCTTTCATAAATGCAAAAGTTAATAGCATATTTTTTCTTTAGCGAAAGAGGTTTTTTAGGCAAAAATTGTTTTATCTCAAAAAAAAATAGTAACTTTGCATCCCGAAACAATATATCATATTGTAAAGAATGTGTGATTTAGAGTCTTATAAGATTGATTTGATGGCACTTGCGCAAGGGGAAACTACCTTTTCGTATGTGTTGGATGATCAATATTTCGAGGCAATAGATGCTCCTGATGTAAAAAGGGGGAATTTGACATGTTTGTTGTCTGTCAACAGGATAGCGGACGTGTATGAATTGTCTTTTTGTACAAAGGGAGTTGTATACATTCCGTGTGACATTTGTCTTGACGATATGGAATTGCCCATTGATGCCAATGACAAACTTGTCGCAGTGTTAGGAGAAGGCAACTCGGAAAGTGATGACATGGTGACAGTAGACGAGAACGAAGGAATACTCGATGTCTCCTGGTTTATCTTTGAGTGCATAGACCTCCATCTTCCCATCAGGCATGTGCATGCACCTGGAAAATGTAACCCTGCCATGATAGAGAAGCTCAAAGAGCATTCTGCCGCCCGAAGCGGTGAGGAAGATGTACAGGATGTAGACTCAAGATGGGAAGCACTCCTTAAATTAAAGCAACAATAAGTAAAAAATTAAACAATTAAAGTATTATGGCACATCCTAAAAGAAGACAGTCCAAGACACGTACACTTAAGAGAAGAACTCATGATAAGGCAGTAGCTCCTACATTGGCAGTATGCCCCAATTGTGGTGCTTACTATGTATACCATACAGTATGCCCGACTTGCGGTTACTATAGAGGTATGGTTGCAATCGTTAAGGAAGCTGCTGAATAATAATGAGCAAAATCAATGCCGTTATAACGGGTGTCGGCGGATATGTGCCTGACTATATCCTCAACAATGAGGAATTGTCGCGCATGGTAGACACTACCGATGAATGGATAACGACCCGTGTGGGTATTAAGGAACGCCGTATTCTTACCGAGGAAGGTCTCGGTACAAGCTATTTGGCTCGCAAGGCTGCCAAGCAGTTGATCCAGAAAACAGGCGTGGATCCAGATTCGATCGATGCACTCATCGTAACAACCACGACACCCGACTACAAGTTCCCTTCTACGGCTTCTATCGTTTTGGGTAAGCTGGGACTTAAGAATGCTTTTGCATTCGACTTTTCTGCAGCTTGCTGTGGTTTCCTTTATTCGCTTGATGTTGCTGCCACAATGGTCCAGAGCGGGCGATACAAGAAAATCATCGTTATCGGTGCAGATAAAATGTCTTCGCTGGTAGATTATACAGACCGTGCAACTTGTGTTCTCTTTGGTGACGGTGCAGGTGCTGTCCTTGTAGAAGCGACGGAAGAAGAAGGAGTTGGTGTGCAGAACTCTTATCTCCGCACAGACGGAAATGGTTTGCCTTTCCTTCACATGAAGGCTGGCGGATCGGTTTGCCCTCCATCTCATTTTACGGTAGACCATCGCATGCATTACCTCTATCAAGAAGGACGTACGGTTTTCCGTTATGCCGTTACAGATATGAGTAATGATGTCCTGAAAATATTGGACATGAATGGTTTGACTGCTGATGATGTGGATTGGGTTATTCCTCATGAGGCTAATCTTCGCATTATCGAGGCTGTAACCAAGCGTGCTGGTATTCCGCTTGACAAGGTGGTGGTAAATATCGACCACTATGGCAATACAAGTGCCGCAACGATACCTTTGGCTCTTTGGGATGCAGAGAGTAAGCTCAAAAAAGGTGACAATGTGGTGTTTACCGCATTTGGCGCTGGTTTTGTGCATGGTGCATCCTTCTACAAATGGGCTTATGACGGTGCTGCTTGTGGTAAGTAACTTTAGGTAAAATCTTCATGAAATATAAAAGGACGCTTCTTTCTTATTTTTGATATAAGAGATGCGTCCTTTTAATTTGTCAAGACGGGTTCTATTACCAAAAATAAGAGTATCTGTCTAAAGAAGAGTTAAACTATGCGTGGAATTTACACGCTTTAAAACGTTCAATTTATGCATAAAGCAGGATTTGTCAATATAGTAGGAAATCCCAATGTAGGGAAGAGTACTCTGATGAACCAGCTGGTAGGCGAACGAATCAGTATCGCTACTTTCAAGGCTCAGACTACGAGGCACCGCATTATGGGTATTGTCAATACGGAAGACATGCAGATAGTCTTTTCGGATACACCAGGTGTGCTTAAACCCAATTATAAGATGCAGGAGATGATGCTCGCATTCTCTGAGAGTGCACTGGCTGATGCTGATGTCCTGCTCTATGTAACTGATGTCGTAGAAAATCCAGAAAAGAACATAGACTTTCTGGATAAGGTAAAGAAGATGACGATTCCTGTCATTCTCCTTATCAACAAGATTGATGAGAGCAACCAGAAAACATTGACGGATATTGTTGAGAAATGGCACTCCTTGCTGCCTAATGCTGAAATCTTGCCTATCTCGGCAAAGAATAAGTTTGGTGTTGACATGCTCTTGAAACGTATAGAGGAATTGTTGCCTGAATCGCCGGCTTTTTTTGACAAAGACCAGTTGACTGACAAACCCGCAAGGTTCTTCGTTTCTGAAATTATTCGGGAAAAGATACTTCTTTATTACGATAAGGAAATACCATACTCTGTGGAGGTAAAGGTGGAACAGTTTAAGGAAACAGACAAGTCTATTCATATCAATGCCGTGATTTATGTAGAGCGTGATTCGCAGAAAGGCATCATCATCGGGCACCAGGGTGTTGCTCTCAAAAAAGTGAACACCGAGGCACGCAAGGCACTGGAAAAATTCTTTGACAAGCGCATTTATCTTGAGACCTTCGTAAAGGTGGACAAGGACTGGAGAAACTCACAGCGTGAGCTGAACGCATTTGGATACAATCCAGAATAAACTGACACAAAAACGCTCCCTGAATGGAAACGAGGGAGCAACTCTTGTCGACAGGCAAGGGCCGGAGCAAGGTCAGCTTCGGCAAATTGTTAACACGGATGCAGAGACCACATCCTAACACCCCTGGCAAAGGGGAAATGACTGAATTATGGCAAATTTAGTAGCTATTGTAGGTCGTCCTAATGTAGGAAAATCTACGCTTTTTAACCGATTGACCCAATCTCGCAGGGCTATTGTAAGCGATACGGCAGGTACCACTCGTGACCGTCAGTATGGCAAGTGTTCATGGAATGGAAGAGAGTTTTCCGTTGTTGATACTGGAGGATGGGTCGTTAAATCAGATGATATTTTTGAGGATGCCATTCGTAAGCAGGTTCTTGTTGCGACGGAAGAGGCAGATCTCGTTCTTTTCCTTGTGGATGTAAGTACTGGACTTACCGATTGGGATGAAGATGTGGCGCTGATACTGCGTCGTGCCAAACTGCCTGTCATATTGGTGGCCAATAAGGTGGACAACAGTGCCGAATACTATGAGGCTGCCGAGTTCTATAAGTTAGGCTTGGGAGACCCACAATGTATTAGTGCCGCAACAGGTGGCGGAACGGGCGACTTGCTCGATCTAATACTCGACAAGATGCAGGATAATCCGGAAGAGGCTTTGGAGGATGATATCCCCCGTTTTGCCGTAGTAGGACGTCCTAATGCTGGAAAGAGCAGTCTTATCAATGCCTTTATAGGTGAAGACCGTAACATCGTGACGGAGATAGCAGGCACTACGCGTGACAGTATATATACGCGTTACGACAAGTTCGGTTTCGACTTTTATCTTGTAGATACCGCAGGTATCCGTCGTAAGAACAAGGTGAACGAAGATCTGGAGTTCTATTCTGTCATGCGTTCTATCCGTGCGATAGAGAACAGCGACGTATGTATTCTTATGATAGATGCTACACGTGGTATTGAGGCACAGGATATGAATATTTTCCAGTTGATACAGAAGAATAACAAGAGTCTTGTCGTGGTGGTAAACAAGTGGGATCTTGTTCAGGAGAAGGATCAAAAGGTGATTTCTACTTTTGAGAACGCCATTCGCAACCGTATGGCTCCGTTTGTCGACTTCCCTATTATCTTTGCATCAGCTTTGACCAAACAGCGTATCTTCAAGGTTCTTGAAACTGCAAAGGAAGTATATCAGAACCGTAAGGCACATATAGGAACATCTAAACTCAACGAAGTGATGCTGCCCATTATCGAGGCTTATCCGCCCCAGAGTGTGAAGGGTAAATACATCAAGATAAAGTACTGTACACAGTTGCCGAATACAACGATTCCGTCGTTTGTATTCTATGCCAACCTTCCACAGTATGTCAAGGAGAACTACCGCCGTTTCCTGGAAAACAAGATAAGGGAAAACTGGTCTCTCCATGGTTGTCCTATCAATGTATTCATCAGACAGAAATAAGAGGTATGAAAAAACTGCCTTTGTTTTTGTTGTTGCTTATGGCATCAGTTCTTTTCTCTTGTAGGGGCGAAGAACCCGATGCCGGGCAACTCGCTGGTGAAGTTGCCCAAAACGCTTATGACTTACTCTTGCAAGGCAAGTATGAAGACTTTGTTGCTGCATGTGACCGTACGCACAAAGTTCCGGAAGGTTACAAAGAACAATTGGTTACAAATGCCAAGATGTTTGTGGAGCAACAAAAAAAGGAACATGGTGGC
Organism: bacterium; assembly: GCA_963601815.1. Lineage (GTDB taxonomy): Bacteria > Bacteroidota > Bacteroidia > Bacteroidales > Bacteroidaceae > Prevotella. The sequence continues at coordinate 19,053 of CAVCGV010000032.1, read as the reverse complement.
ATGTGCAAAATAGGCGTTGTCGGTACTTGTGCTGATACGGCCAAGCATGTAGCCCAGGTTTATCTGTTGGTAACTTATGGCGACAGCACCAAGGAACAGGTTCTTGTTCCTATGGTGGAAAAAGACGGAAAATGGCTAATGCGGTAAAGATGTAGGGATGGGGACAAAAATAACAAATAGTCTTGTAATAGAATTTATTTCTTCATCCCCACTTCCTTTACTTTTCTGAACAAGTCGGAAGCAAAGACCAGATCGTTCAGCTTTTCATTGGTAGACGACATAACCTCGTTTTTGTTACCTTGCCATTCTTTGTGTCCGTTATAGATGAAGCATATGTTCTCGCCGATGCCCATTACTGAATTCATGTCGTGGGTATTGATGATGGTTGTCATGCCGAAATCGTGTGTTATACCCGACAGCAGTTCGTCGATGACAAGTGAGGTCTTGGGATCAAGTCCGGAGTTCGGTTCATCGCAAAACAGGTATTTGGGGTTCATTACGATGGCTCGCGCTATGGCTACACGCTTCTGCATACCGCCCGATATTTCTCCTGGGAATTTGTTTTGTGCGTCTATCAGATTGACGCGGTCAAGACATTCTTGTGCCCTTTTCCTGCGCTCGTTGTAGTTCATGTTTGAGAACATGTCGAGCGGGAACATGACATTCTCCAATACAGAGAGGGAGTCGAACAAGGCTGCACTTTGGAATATCATGCCCATTTCCCTGCGCATGAACACCTTTTCCTTCTTGCTCATTTCTACAAAGTTTCTCCCGTCGTAGAGTACCTGTCCGCTTGTCGGGTCGAGCAACCCCACAAGGTTTTTCATCAAAACAGTTTTTCCCGAACCACTCTGTCCGATAATGAGATTGGTTTTGCCCGTTTCGAATACCATGTTGATGTTGTCGAGAACCTTCTTGTCAGCGAACGACTTGGTTAAGTCTTTTACTTCTATCATTTTTTAAGAGAGTAATTGTGTGAGAAAAACGTCAGAGAACAAAATCAGTACGCTGGAACTTACCACTGCGTCGGTGGAAGACTTACCTACTTCTACCGAACCGCCTTCTACTGTGTAGCCGCAGTATGATGATACGCTTGCGATGATGAAGGCAAAGAACAGACTCTTGGCGATACTCATCCATACGAACCACTGGTTAAAAGAATGCTGCAGGCCCAATGTCAAGTCGTCTGGCGAAAGAATGTGCCCGATATATGCCGTGCCGTATGCACCGACGATGCCCATTGCCGAACTGAATATTACCAAAAACGGCATGATGGTTACCAGTCCGATGATTTTGGGCAGGATAAGATAGCAAGCAGAGTTGACTCCCATAATGTCAAGGGCATCAATTTGCTGCGTAACGCGCATAGTTCCCAATTCTGATGCGATGTTCGAGCCAACCTTTCCTGCAAGGATGAGACACATGATACTGGAAGAAAACTCCAGAAGCATAATCTCTCTTGTCGTGTAACCGGAAACCCAACGCGGCATCCAAGGACTTTGGATGTTCAGTTTCATTTGGATACATATTACTGCACCTATGAAGAATGATATGAGCAGTACGATGCCAATGGAATTGACACCGAGTTGCGACATCTCCTTGATGTACTGCTTGAGGAACATGCGCATACGCTCAGGGCGGGAAAAGGCCCTGCCCATGAGTATGAGATATTTACCGAAGGTGGTAAGCCACTTGGATATTAACATGTCGGTCATTCTGTGTTTTAATGGTGCAAAAGTAACCAAAATCCTCTAAAAAACTGCAATTAAAAGAATAGTTTTTGTTTTTATAAGTGATATTTGCCGCTTTTTTAGTATTTTTGCACCAAAAATGGGTGAAGCCATCTCCCGAACAAGAAGATAATATGGACCAAATAAACAAACAGGAAAAGTCGGAAGAGGTATCCAGCATGGTGCTGCGTACTGAAGGGTTAGTGAAGAGATACGGCAAGCGTACAGTAGCCAACGGCGTGACAATCAATGTCAGGCAGGGCGAAATAGTCGGCTTGCTCGGACCTAATGGTGCTGGCAAAACAACCTCGTTTTATATGACTACAGGTTTGGTTGTGCCCAATGCTGGGCATGTCTATCTTGACGACAAGGACATCACAGGCTATCCTGTCTATAAGCGGGCCCGTGCAGGTATAGGCTATCTGCCGCAGGAAGCAAGTGTGTTCAGGAAGATGAGCGTGGAGGACAATATCCTGTCTGTGCTCGAGATGACTGGCAAACCGCGTGACTACCAGCGAGAGAAGCTGGAGAGTCTTATCAATGATTTTGACCTGCAGAAAGTGCGCAAGAACCTGGGTGACCAACTTTCCGGCGGTGAGCGCCGAAGAGTAGAGATAGCCCGCTGTCTTGCCAATGACCCTAAGTTTATCATGCTCGATGAACCGTTCGCCGGAGTAGACCCTATACAGGTGGAAGAAATCCAGCACATCGTTTGGCAACTGAAGTACCGTAACATCGGAATCCTCATAACCGACCATAACGTAGACGAGACTTTGGCTATTACCGATCGCGCATACCTCTTGTTTGAAGGCCGCATCCTTTTTCAGGGCTCTCCCGAAGAACTGGCCGAAAACAGAATCGTGAAGGAGAAATATCTTACCACGGGCTTTGTGCTGAGGAAGAAAGATTTTCAGTTGCTTGACGAACAGAAGCGTGCCGCCAAATAGGCTTTGTAGGAAAAACGTATGGTTAAAAAAACAAATTTTTCTTATATATATTAGGTATATTCAATAAATATAGCTAATTTTGCACTTCATTTGTGTAAAGGCAAAAACAATTTAATAATATAAAATAACAAACACATCAAGATGAAAATTTCATTTGAAAATCCAGACAAGCTTAACGGTCTTTTGACCCTTACTGTCGAAGTGGAGGATTACAAGGATGAGGTCGAGAAGACACTGAAAGGTTATCGAAAAAAGGCAAATGTTCCCGGATTCCGCCCCGGTCAGGCTCCTATGGGCATGATCAAGCGCCAGTTTGGACCTTCTGTTAAGATGGATGCCATCAACAAGATTATCGGTGAGCAGATTTACAAATATGTAAAGGACAACAATATCCAGATGTTGGGTGAGCCCCTCGCTTCTGAGAAGCAGGAGCCGGTGGATATTGAGAAAGATGACACATTCACTTTCTTGTTTGATATTGCAGTAGCACCAGAATTCAAGGTGTCGCTGACAGGTCGTGACAAGATAGCATACTATAATATTAAGGTAGACGACAAAATCATCGACCAGCAGGTAGACCAGCTTGCTTCACGTGCAGGTTCTTACGAGAAGGCAGAGAGCTATGAGGAAAACGACATGCTCAAGGGCGATCTTCGCGAACTTGACGAGAACGGCAATACCAAGGAGGATGGCTTGACCGTTGAGGGCGCTATCATGATGCCTTCTTACATCAAGGTAGATGAGCAGAAGAACCTTTTCGATGGTGCCAAATTGGGAGATGTAATCACCTTCAACCCATGCAAGGCTTATCCCGAGAACGATACAGAGGTGGCACATCTGCTCAAGATAGAGCGCAGTGCTGTCAAGGACATGACTTCAGATTTCACATTCCAGGTAACGGAAATTAGCCGTTTCAAGAAGCATGAAGTGAATGAAGAACTCTTCAAGAACGTATACGGAGAGGATACCGATGTAAAGGACGAGGCAGCATTCCGTGCAAAGATTGCCGAGGATGTAGAAAAGCAGCTCGTAGGCGATTCAGACTACAAGTTCCTTCTTGACGTTCGCGAGCACTGCGAGAAGAAGGTAGGCAAGCTGGAGTTCCCTGATGCCATCCTGAAGCGTATCATGGTTGCCAAGAGCAAGGACAAGAAAGAGGAAGACATTGAGAAAAACTACGAGTTGAGTATCAAAGAACTCACTTGGCATCTTATCAAGGAGCAGCTTGTCGGTGCACAGGAAATTAAGGTGGACGAAGCTGACATCAAGGATACTGCCGTAGAGGTTGCGCGTCTGCAGTTTGCACAGTATGGCATGCAGAACGTTCCCGAGGAATATCTTGAGAACTATGCTAACGACCTTCTTAAGAAGGAAGAGACCCGTGAGGCCATTCTGGACCGTTCCGTAGACCGTAAGCTCACAACCGCTCTCAAGGGTGTTGTCAAGCTTGACGAGAAGGAGATCAGCGTTGAGGATTTCAACAAAATGATGCAAGAATAATATTTTTTTGAAAAAATCTTCAAATAAGTAAGAGGTTGTCGACTTTTTTTGTTATCTTTGTTCCAAGGAAAAAGAAAACAGAGGTCGACAACCTCTCTTTTTGTCTAATAATGAAAAGAAAACAGGAGATATGAATGATTTTAGAAAGTATGCCACAGGCCATCTCGGCATGAGCGGAATGGTGATAGATGACGTGGTGAAGGCGCAGGCTCGCTACTTGAATCCTTACATCTTGGAAGAGCGCCAGCTGAATGTAACCCAGATGGATGTGTTTTCCCGTCTGATGATGGACCGCATCATTTTCTTGGGTACAGAGATTGACGACTATACGGCCAATACCCTCCAGGCGCAGTTGCTGTACCTTGATTCTACCGACAGTGGCAAGGATATTTCTATTTACATCAACAGCCCTGGCGGAAGTGTTACTGCAGGTCTTGGTATCTATGACACCATGCAGTTTATTTCCAGTGACGTCGCTACCATATGCACAGGTATGGCTGCGTCTATGGGCGCTGTACTTCTCGTTTCCGGACAAGAGGGCAAGCGCTCGGCACTTCCCCATAGCCGTGTAATGATACACCAGCCTCTGGGTGGCGTGCAGGGACAGGCTTCCGACATCGAGATTGAAGCAAAGGAGATCTTGAAATTCAAGAAAGAGTTGTATACCATTATCTCCAACCATTCGCACACTCCTTTCGACAAAGTATGGCAGGACAGTGACCGCAATTACTGGATGACAGCCGAAGAGGCTAAGGAGTACGGCATGATAGATGCCGTTTTGGAACGCAAGGACAAACTCGTAAACAACGGATAGGACAATGCCCAGGAAAGTATGTAATTTCTGCGGAAAAGCGGAGAACGAGTGCAAACTCTTGATAACGGGCATCTCTGGAAACATCTGCGAAGACTGCGCCCAGCAGGCCTATGAGATAGTGAAGAGTGCCGGTGTGTTGCAGCAGACACAGGCGGCAGGTAAGGACTTTTCGGTAAAGCATTTGCCTAAGCCAAAGGAAATCAAGGAGATGCTCGACCAGTATGTCATCGGGCAAGATGATGCCAAGCGCTATCTGTCGGTGGCTGTATACAACCACTACAAGCGTCTGCAGCAGACTGTCGATAACGACGGGGTCGAGATAGAAAAGAGCAATATCATTATGGTGGGAAGCACAGGAACGGGAAAAACCCTTCTGGCCCGTACCATTGCCAAGATGCTGGAAGTTCCATTCACGATAGTGGATGCAACGGTGTTTACCGAGGCCGGTTACGTGGGCGAGGATGTGGAGAGTATCCTGAGTCGCTTGCTGCAGGTAGCCAACTTTGATGTGGATGCAGCCCAGCGTGGCATTGTCTTTGTCGACGAGATAGACAAGATAGCTCGCAAGAGTGACAATCCTTCCATCACGCGTGACGTGAGCGGTGAGGGCGTGCAGCAAGGACTTCTCAAACTGTTGGAAGGTACTGTGGTCAACGTGCCCCCGAAGGGAGGCCGAAAGCATCCCGACCAGGAGTACGTACATGTAGACACACGCAACATACTCTTTATCTGCGGTGGTGCTTTCGACGGAATAGAGCGCAAGATAGCCCAGAGGCTCAATACGCACGTCGTAGGCTACAACTCTGTACAGAATGTTGCCAAGGTAGACAAGTCAGACCTCATGAAGTATATTCTACCGCAAGACCTGAAGTCGTTCGGCTTGATACCCGAAATCATCGGACGTCTGCCGGTACTTACCCATCTCAATCCTCTTGACAGGGAGGCTTTGCGCCAGATATTGGTGCAGCCCAAGAACTCTATTGTCAAGCAGTATGTCAAACTGATGGAGATGGACGGTATCAAACTCGAGTTTGACGAAGCAGCGTTGGATTATATAGTCGACAAGGCTGTAGAATACAAGTTGGGAGCACGCGGACTGCGTTCCATTGTCGAGGCACTGATGAACGATGCGATGTTTGAGGTGCCTTCCCAGAAAGTCGAGACATTTACCGTAACGCTCGATTATGCGAAACAGCAGTTGGATAAGACTGCGCTCCAGCAACAATTCAAGTCTGCATGACACACATGCTGGCACGGAAACTTTTTTGTCGTGCATGCGATACGGGAGCATGAGCCTCCCGCAGGTTTCCCGACTGGCGTGTGAATAGATAACAAGAATCAGGTAGGTATGACAAAACAAGTGAATCTGGCTCAGGAATTGAAACGCCATTTCGGCTTTGATTCGTTCAAGGGCGACCAGGAGTCTATTATCCGAAATCTGATGGATGGCAACGATACGTTTGTACTGATGCCTACAGGTGGAGGAAAGAGCCTCTGTTATCAGTTGCCGTCTCTCATCATGGACGGTACTGCCATCGTAATCTCCCCGTTGATAGCCTTGATGAAAAATCAGGTGGATGTCATCAACGGGTTGAGTGAGAGTGACGGTGTTGCCCACTATCTGAATTCTTCTCTTAACAAGACGGCGGTCGAATTGGTGAAGAGCGACATCCGGTCAGGAAAGACCAAGTTGCTCTATGTGGCACCTGAGTCGCTTACCAAGGAAGAGAACGTAGAGTTCTTGAAGACGGTGAAGATTTCGTTCTATGCAATAGACGAGGCCCACTGTATCTCGGAATGGGGGCATGACTTCCGCCCGGAATACCGTCGCATACGCCCTATCATCAATGAGATAGGTGCCGCTCCGGTAATCGCCCTTACCGCAACGGCTACCGACAAGGTACGTACGGATATAAAGAAGAACCTCTGTATGCTAGAGGCCAAGGAGTTTAAGAGTTCCTTCAACCGTCCCAATCTTTATTACGAAGTACGGCAGAAGACCAACGATATCGACAGGCAGATTATCCTGTTTATCCGTCAGCATGCCGGCAAGAGCGGCATTATCTACTGCTTGTCCAGAAAGAAAGTGGAGGAACTTTCCGAAGTGTTGAAGGCAAACGAAATCAATGCCGCTCCATACCATGCAGGACTCGATTCCAATACCCGTTCCCAAACGCAGGACGACTTCTTGATGGAGCGTATCGATGTCATCGTTGCCACCATAGCCTTTGGTATGGGCATCGACAAGCCAGATGTGCGTTTTGTCATCCATTACGACATCCCCAAGAGCCTCGAAGGTTATTATCAGGAGACGGGACGTGCCGGGCGTGATGGCGGTGAAGGAGTGTGCCTCGCTTTTTACGCCCGCAAGGATCTGCGTAAGCTTGAGAAGTTTATGGAGAGTAAGCCTGTTTCTGAGCAGGATATCGGCAGGCAACTGTTACAGGAAACGGCAGCCTATGCCGAGTCTTCCGTCTGTAGGCGCAAGTTGTTGCTCCATTACTTCGGCGAAGAGTACGGACAGGACAACTGCCACAACTGCGACAATTGTCTGCATCCCACTACCAAGGTGGAGGCGAGTGCCGAACTGCTCGTGGTGCTCAAGGCGGTGGATGCGCTCAAGGAGGACTTCCGTCAGGAATATGTTATCGACTTTGTGAAAGGTCGTGCCACAGATGATATTGTATCGCACAAACACCATGTGCTTGAGGAGTTTGGCGCAGGTGAAGATATGTCTGCCAAATTATGGAACCCTGTTGTCCGTCAGGCGCTTATCGCCGGGTATCTTAAAAAGGATGTGGAGAGCTATGGCTTGCTGAAGTTGACAGCTGCAGGGCGCAAATACATCAAGAAACCTATACCGTTCCTGATAGTGGAAGACAAAGTCTTCAAGGATGACTTTACTGACACTGGGCGCATGGAAATGTTCGAGGCTCTTGACCCCGAACTGTTTGCCATGCTCAAGGATTTGCGTCTTAGCCTGGCGAAGAAATGCAAATTGCCGCCTTATGTCATATTCCAGGACGTCTCCTTGGAACAGATGGCCACAATGTATCCTGTAGACATGCAGGAACTGCAGAATATCCAGGGTGTAGGAGTGGGCAAGGCCAAACGCTATGGCGCGGAGTTCTGCAAACTCATCAAGTCCTATTGCGAGGAGAAGGGCATCGAACGCCCCGAAGATATGCGAGTCCGTACTGTCGCCAAGAAGTCGGTGCTGAAAGTAAGTATTATCCAGGCTATCGACCGGCAGGTGGCACTTGACGACCTGGCTGAGGCCAAAGGACTTGACTTTGACGCTCTTCTCGACGAGATAGAGGCCATCGTCTATAGCGGAACAAAACTAAATATCGATTACTTCATAGAGGAGGTGATAGATGACGACCATGTAGACGACATCTATGACTACTTCATGGAGAGCGAAACGGATGACATAAACGTTGCCGCACGTGAGCTTGGCGGCGATTATTCTGATGATGAAATCAGGCTGGTAAGAATCAAGTTCCTTTCCGAACAAGCCAACTGAACACGTTAAATAGCATTAATAAGGAATGAAAATCACAAAAAAGGGGCTTTATGTGAAATATTATTGCTAAATTTGCACGCAATAAATTTTTAAAGGTTACAATATGTCATCATTTGTTGCAGATAAAATTGTAATGGACGGACTCACTTACGACGATGTCCTTCTTATCCCTGCTTATTCGGAGGTGCTGCCTAAAGAGGTAGAGTTGAAAACCAAGTTTTCCCGTAACATCGAACTGAATGTTCCCTTTGTCACAGCGGCAATGGATACCGTTACGGAGGCGTCCATGGCCATCGCCATTGCGCGTGAAGGCGGTATCGGTGTTATTCACAAGAACATGTCCATCGAGGAACAAGCCCGTCAGGTGGCTATTGTGAAGCGTGCAGAAAACGGTATGATCTACGATCCTGTTACCATTCGCCGTGGCAGTACCGTACAGGATGCACTCGATATGATGCACGATTATCATATCGGCGGTATCCCTGTAGTGGATGACGAAAACCATCTTGTGGGTATCGTTACCAACCGTGACCTTCGTTTCGAACGTCGCCTCGACAAGAAGATTGACGAGGTAATGACAAGCGAAAATCTTGTAACGACCCATCAGCAGACCGACCTCATTGCAGCTGCCCAGATTCTTCAGGAGAACAAGATAGAGAAGCTCCCTGTTGTGGACAGTGCCAACCATATTGTTGGCTTGATTACCTATAAAGATATAACCAAGGCCAAGGACAAACCTATGGCTTGCAAGGACAGCAAGGGCCGTCTGCGCGTGGCTGCCGGTGTGGGTGTAACAGCCGATACGCTCGACCGAGCCAAGGCATTGGTAGACGCTGGTGCCGATGCTATTGTGATAGATACCGCACATGGCCATTCCAAGGGTGTCGTAGACAAGCTTCACCAGGTGAAGGCTGCCTTCCCCGATGTGGATGTCGTGGTGGGTAATGTCGCTACAGGCGAAGCTGCCAAATATCTCGTAGAGAACGGTGCCGATGGTGTTAAGGTCGGCATAGGTCCGGGCTCCATCTGCACAACACGTGTGGTTGCCGGTGTCGGTGTTCCCCAGTTGAGTGCCGTGTACGATGTATACACAGCCCTGCAAGGTACAGGTGTGCCTTTGATTGCAGATGGCGGTTTGCGCTATTCTGGAGATGTTGTCAAGGCTTTGGCTGCCGGTGGCAGTTGCGTTATGATCGGTTCTCTCGTAGCCGGTACCGAAGAAAGTCCTGGCGACACCATCATCTTCAACGGAAGAAAGTTCAAGAGCTACCGCGGTATGGGTTCGCTTGAGGCCATGGAGCAGAAGAACGGTTCCAAGGACCGTTACTTCCAGAGCGATACCAAGGACGTCAAGAAACTCGTACCCGAGGGTATCGCCGGTCGTGTGCCGTACAAGGGAACTGTACAGGAGGTAATATACCAGCTTATCGGTGGTCTGCGTTCAGGCATGGGTTATTGCGGTGCTGCTACAGTAGAAAAACTGCACGATGCTAAGTTTGCCCGCATTACCAACGCTGGTGTTCTGGAGAGTCATCCGCATGACATCACCATTACCAGCGAGGCGCCTAACTACAGCCGCCCACAGTAAAAACAAGAATAAATATGAAGATAAATGCGCTTTTGGCGGCGATGCTCCTTTCCGGGAGCATCGCTTTTGCCCAGATAGACCCTGTCGTGATGACTATTGCCGGGCAACCCGTTACCCGTTCCGAGTTTGAATATTCATACAACAAGAATAATTCTGAGGGGGTAATAGACAAGAAAACGGTCGAGGAGTATGTTGACCTCTTTGTCAACTATAAGTTGAAGGTACAGGCTGCGCTTGATGCACGCCTGGACACGATGAAGTCATTCCAGAAAGAGTTTGCTACTTACCGAGACCAGCAGATAAGGCCTTCCTTTATTTCCGAACAGGACGTGGAGCAAGAGGCGCATCGGCTTTACGAAGCCGAAAGACAACGTATAGACGGCAATGGCGGTATGGTGCGCGTGTCGCACATCCTTTTCCTGTTGAAACAGAAGGCTACGCCCGAAGAGCAGGCTAAGGTTAAACAGCGTGCCGATTCTACCTATGCTGCATTGAAGAAAGGCGCCGACTTTGCCGAACTGGCAAAGCGGCTTTCCGACGACAAGGGTACAGCCGTAAATGGCGGTAAACTGCCTTGGATTGTTAAGGGGCAGACTGTTAAGGCTTTTGACGAGGCTGCTTTCTCTATGAAGAATGGAGAACTCAGCAAACCCATCATGACCGAATACGGCTATCATATCATCAAGAAAGAAGGCGCACAAAACTTCTTCCCTTACGATTCGTTGCGTGCCAACATCCTTCGTTATATAGATGCCCGTGGCATCCGCGAGAAACTCATCGACCAGAAACTCGACACGCTTGTCAAGCAACAGACGGCAGGCACTACACGCGAGAGTCTGTTGGATAAGCGAACAGAGGAAATGTCGGCCAAGGACAGCGACCTGAAGAATCTTATCCGCGAATACCATGACGGTCTTCTGCTCTATGAAGTGAGCAACCGTGAGGTATGGGACAAGGCTGCCAAGGACGAAAAAGGACAGCAGGAATATTTTCGTAAAAACAAGAAACGCTTTGCGTGGTCGGAACCCCGTTTTAAGGGTATAGCCTATCATGTGAAGGACGCTGCCGACGTAGAGGCAGTAAAGAAGAGTGTCAAAGGCAAACCGTTCTCCCAGTGGGCCGACATTCTCCGTAATACGTTCAATAATGACTCCGTTATCCGTATCCGTGTGGAGAAGGGGCTTTTCAAGAAGGGAGACAACGCCGTGGTCGACAAGATGGTGTTTGGCAAGGACACGACGGTCAAGGCGATGAAAGATTTCCCGATAGATGCTACCTATGGCAAGGTGCTGAAAAAGAATCCTGAAGATTACACCGACGTCAAGTCCTTGGTGATAAGCGATTATCAGGATGAGTTGGAGAAGCAGTGGGTCGAAGCACTGAGAAAGAAGTATCCGGTGGAAGTAGACAAGCAGGTGTTGGCTACTGTGAACAAGCATAACTAAAGAGAGAGAATAAATACATGAAGATAGAGAATAAAGTTGCATTTGCTGTGGTGTGCCTTATGTTTGTAGCAGGCCTGGGTGTCCGTGCAAACAAGGTTGCGCTGTGGGCAGGTGTGCCGGCTGACGAAGTTCCGTCTGCCGATTCGGCTAAGGCGGAAGAACCAGCTGCCATCAGCGAGGCGAGCGTTGTCGACGAGGTGATATGGGTGGTAGGCGACGAGCCTATCCTTAAGTCGGATGTCGAGGTTACACGCCTGCAGAGCGAGGCCGACGGCATAAAGTATTCCGGCGATCCCGACTGCAGTATCCCCGAGCAGATAGCTGTCCAGAAGCTTTTCCTGCATCAGGCTGCTATAGACAGTATTGAGGTGTCCGAATCTGAGGTTATGTCGGGTATCGATGAACAGATCAATTACTGGATAAGCATGATTGGTTCACGCGAGAAGCTCGAAGAGTACCGCAAGCAGTCTGTCTCGCAGATGCGCCAGCAGATGCACGACGACTTTAAGAACCGCCAGCTCATCCAAAAGATGAAGGAGCAGTTGGTAAAGGACATCAAGGTGTCTCCTGCACAGGTGCGCCGTTATTTCAATGACCTGCCTGCCGACAGTATTCCTTTTGTACCTACTGAGGTAGAGGTGGAAATTCTTACCCAGCAGCCCAAGATTCCGATGGAGGAAATCAACAGGGTAAAGGACGAACTGCGCGATTATACCGACCGTGTCAATAAGGGCGAGACTACCTTCTCTACTTTGGCGCGCCTCTATTCCGAAGACCCAGGTTCTGCCCGTATGGGTGGCGAGATGGACTATGTGGGCCGTGGCATGCTCGATCCTGCTTTTGCCAATGTCGCTTTTAATCTTACCGATCCCAAGAAGATATCCAAGATTGTGGAGTCCGAGTTCGGCTACCATATCATTCAGCTCATCGACAAACGTGGTGACAAAATCAAGGTACGCCACATCCTCCGCAAGCCTGTCGTTTCGCAGGAGTCTATAGACAAGTCACTTTCTCGTCTCGACTCCATCGGCAATGACATCCGTTCCGGCAAGTTCTCTTTTGAGGCTGCCGTATCAGTACTGTCCGATGACAAGGATACCAAGAACAACCGTGGATTGATGGCCAATACCTCGCAGACAGGTGTCCGCACCTCCAAGTTCCAGATGAAAGACCTGCCTACAGAGATAGCACGTGTCGTAGACACCATGAAGGTGGGTGAGGTGTCGCGTCCGTTCCAGATGATTAACAGTCGCGGCAAGACAGCATGTGCCTTGGTTAAGTTGGTAAGTAGGGTAGAGGGACACCGTGCCACCATCACCGAAGACTTCCAGGTAATGCAGGATGTGGTACAGGCAAAGGAACGCGAAAAGACGCTGCACGACTGGGTGGTCAACAAGATAAAGACTACTTATGTGCGCATGAACGACCGTTATAAGAATTGCAAATTTGAATACCAAGGATGGGTAAAATAATGTTCTTGGACAAAAATACAACAAGATTTTTTTGTGGGCATAGAATCGGCATCTTGCTGGTTCTATGCCTCTTTGGACTTTGCCTGGTACAGGCTGTGCGCCCTGTCAAGAAGAAAAATACTGCCAAGCGTCAACAGGGCGAAAGGGTATACTTGCTCCATGCCGACGAGTTGCGTTACGACATGTACGGGCCTGTCCCCGATGCGCAGATAGTAAAAGGCAAGGTGTCTTTCCTCCACCAGGGTGGACGTCTTACATGCGACAGTGCCTATTTCTATCAGGCATCCAATTCGGTACGCGCTTTCGGTCATGTGCATTACACGCAGGGTGATACCTTGTCGCTTGTGTGCGACCGCGCCGAGTATGACGGTCAGATGCAGATGATGAGGGCGCGGCAGAATGTCGTGCTGCGCCACCGCAGACAGGTGCTCAAGACCGACAGCCTCGACTATGACCGCCTGTACGAGATGGCAAACTTCTTTGACGGAGGAACATTGATAGACGGCAAGGACAAACTGGTATCCGATTGGGGCGAATACCACACCCAAACACGTGAGGCCAAGTTTGTGTACAATGTCAAGCTGCTCAGTGGACGCGACCTTGTCACTACCGATACGCTTTATTATGACGTGCCTACCTCCCGGGCGCACATGGTGGGACCTTCTAAGGTTACTTCCGGCGGCAGCGTGGTAGATACGGAGGACGGATATTACGACACGGGGACTAAGAAGGCACAGTTGTATGGCCGTTCCACCCTTACCGACAAGGACAAGAGCATTACGGGCGACAGCCTCTACTATGTAAAGGAGGGTGACAGCGAGGGCTTTGGCAATGTGGTCTATGTAGACAAGAAGAGCAAGAATTCGCTCAAGTGCAACTACCTCCGTTATAACGAGAAGACCGGCTACGGCTTTGCTACACGCAATCCCGTTGCGATGGACTACTCGCAGAAGGACACCTTGTGGATGCACTCTGACACGATGAAGATCTACACCTTCAATATCAATACCGACTCGGTTTACCGTAAGGTGCATGCCTTTCACAAGGTGCGCGCGTACCGTACCGACGTGCAGGGTGTGTGCGACTCGCTGGTATACAGTTCGCAGGACTCCTGCATGACGATGTACAAAGACCCTATCGTGTGGAACGGCAACCGGCAGCTCCTGGGCGAAGTTATTCACGCTTACATGAACGACTCCACCATCCGGTTGGCACATGTTGTGGGGCAGGCTTTGTCTGTAGAACAACTTTCCGACAGCACGCATTACAACCAGATAACGTCTAAGGAGATGAAAGCCTATTTCGACCACGGACAGATTAAGTTGGCCGAGTCTATAGGCAATGTGCAGACAGTCTATTATCCCGTAGACGACAAGGATACTACCCTCATGGGACTCAATTTTCTCGAGACCGATACCCTGAGGATGTACATGACCCCCCAACGCCAACTGGACCACATCTGGACCAACAAGTTTACCAGCGTCATGTACCCCATGACGCAGATTCCACCAAGCAAGTATAAACTCCCCAACTTTGCCTGGTTTGACGACATACGTCCCAAGGACAAGAACGACATCTTCGTATGGCGTGGCAAAGGGAAAGACATGGAGCTGAAAAGCGTGAAACGGCATGCTGCCCCCTTGCAGGTGCTGACAAAGAAAGTGCAGGAACCGTCGCAACCGAATCCTCCCACAACAGACGGGAAGGAAAAACAGCCAGTGGAAGCGGTAGACAAGCCAAAGGCTATGTAGTGTGGCGTGTTTGATTCATATTTTACGCACGCCTATATATAATAAGGTATAGAGCATATGTTTTTGTTTCCGCAGAAAAAGCCAAGACGCTTTCACTACACCAGCCGGTACGGCAAAGGGCAGAATATGGACTTCCATTCGGGATTGCATGCGCGCCGCCGTCAGCGCACAGTAGTTCTTGCGGTTCTCCTGACTCTTCTGCTGGCATTGCTTTCTTTATAGAACGCGCCTATAAATAATACAGACATAGAAAAATGAGTGATATCATACAATTGCTGCCCGACTCGGTGGCTAACCAGATAGCGGCCGGAGAGGTGATACAGCGACCGGCTTCTGTAATCAAGGAACTGGTGGAGAATGCCGTCGATGCCGGAGCCTCACGTATAGACGTACTGGTAGTCGATGCTGGACGTACCAGTATTCAGGTGATAGACAATGGTAAGGGTATGTCGGAGACAGACGCACGCTTGTCCTTCGAACGCCATGCCACATCCAAGATACGCCATGCCGACGACCTTTTCGCTCTTCATACCATGGGGTTCCGTGGCGAGGCTCTTGCCTCTGTCGCTGCCGTGGCGCAGGTAGTGCTCAAGACGCGTCAGGAAACGGACGAGGTGGGGACCATGCTCACCATTTCCGGTTCGAAGGTCGAAGGGCAGGAGCCTTGTTCATGTCCGGTAGGCAGTAACTTCTCTATCAACAACCTCTTCTACAATGTTCCGGCAAGAAGAAAATTCTTGAAGTCAAATACCACGGAGCTTAACAATATCCTCACGGCCTTTGAACGTATTGTGCTTGTTTATCCCCAGATAACCTTCACGCTACGGAGCAACGGCACGGAAATGTTCAATCTGCGTGCAGGCAACCTGCGTCAGCGCATCATCGATGTCTTCGGCAAACGCATCAATCAGGATCTCCTTCCGGTAAAGGTGGATACCATGATGTGTAAGATAGACGGTTTTGTGGGCAAACCCGAGGCGGCACGTAAGAAAGGGGCACACCAGTATTTCTTCGTCAACGGCCGCTACATGAAGCATCCTTATTTCAACAAGGCAGTGATGACGGCGTTCGACCGGCTGGTGCCTCAGGGCGAACAGGTACCTTATTTCATCTACTTCACCGTTTCTCCCGGTGACATCGATGTCAATATCCATCCCACCAAGACCGAAATAAAGTTTGAGAACGAACAGGCCATCTGGCAGATTCTTATGGCTTCGGTCAAGGAGTCTTTGGGTGTGTTTAACGATGTGCCTACCATCGACTTCGATACCGAGGACAAACCGGAAATCCCGGTATTTAACCCCGATGCTTCTGTGCGTGCCTCTGCCCCCACGATAGCTGTCAATCCGCACTATAATCCTTTCAAGTCTACTTCGCCCTCTGCCTCTTCCCCCAAGGTAGATGCCCAGTGGGAACGTCTGTACGAGGGACTTGACGAACAACCGACCGAAGTGGAACAGGAACTGTTTGCCGATGTGGAGACGCAGGCTCCTGCCGCACCGGCTTCGCCACAGGGGGGCATGGCCGACCGCTCGCCCGCCCATTACCAGTACAAGGGCAAATATATCCTTACCTCTGTAAAGTCGGGATTGATGGTCATCGACCAGAATCGTGCCCACTGCCGTGTGCTCTACGAGCGTTATCTGGCACAGATGGCGGCGCATGAAGGCAAGGCACAGAAAGTGCTCTTCCCCGAGGTGGTACAGTTCCCAATGTCTGACGACGTGCTTGTCAATAAGTTGCAGTCGCAGTTCGCCGAACTGGGCTTCGAACTCGATGACCTCGGCAGGGGTAGTTACGCCATCAATGCCATACCTTCCGACCTTGACGGCATCAACCCTATCATGCTCGTGCAGGATATGGTAGCTGATGCCAAGACCGAAGGCGTCTCTACTGTCGAAGAGATAAAGCGGTCGCTTGCCCATTCCCTTGCCAGGGCAGCGGCCATACCCTACGGGCAGGTGTTGACAAATGAGGAGATGGAGACGCTGGTAAACAATCTCTTTGCTTGTCAGAACGTCAACTATGCCCCCGATGGCAAGTCGGTGCTCTGTATCATTCCACAGCAGCAGATAGAGCAAATGTTGGGCTAAGTTTGCGCAAATCAGTGCAAAATATAGAGCTTTAGCGCCAAAAACATATTTTTTATGATAAAAGTAGGCGAGAGTCAAAAAAAAGTATTAACTTTGCCACTGATTTGTTAAAAACGATGAATAATGTATTGCATAAGTAAATTGAAAAGTATGAAAAAGTTATTGGCAGTGTTGGCTTTTGCCGGCATCACAATGGGCGCTTACGCTCAGGAAACAACAGCTGCACAAAAGTACAGTGTTGCAACAAATTCATTCTGGAGTAATTGGTTCGTTCAGGCAGGTGTAGACTGGAACGCTTGGTATTCAGCCGAGGAGCACTGCCATGGGCTTAACAAGAGCCCGTTCTGGAAGAACCGCTCCAATGCAGGTTTCTCTGTAGGCGTAGGTAAGTGGTTTACTCCAGGTATCGGTCTGCGTACCAAGTTCCAGGGTATCTGGGGCAAGACGGTTTATAGTTGTGATGAAAATGGAGATAATGTTCAATACGGTACTAGCAACAAGTATTGGATCTTGAACGAGCATGTGATGTTCAACCTCAGCAACCTTTTCTGTGGCTACAACGAGAACCGCGTATGGAACATTATTCCGTTCATCGGTGCTGGTGTTGGTCGTACCATGACATACGACTGGTATAGCATGGGTCTTAGCGTAGGTCTGCAGTCTACTTGGAAGGTTTCCAAGAAGGTCAATATCTATCTTGAGGCTGGCTGGAACCGTCTGGAAGGTGATATTGATGGTGGTTTCAACTATAGCCTTAGCAACCGTGGTTGGGATTCTCACGATAACAATATCTATGCTGAGTTGGGTCTTACTTTCAATCTTGGCAAGTCTACATGGGACAAGGTGCCCGATGTGGATGCCCTCAACGCTCTCCATCAGTCAGAGCTTGACGCCCTCAATGCTAAGTTGAATGACGCCAACGCTGAGAACGATCGTCTGAAGAACTTGCTCGAGAACCAGAAGCCTGTTGAGACTCCTGCTGCTGTCAAGGAGTTCGTTACTACTCCGGTATCTGTATTCTTCGACATCAACAAGACAAACGTAGCTTCACAGTACGACCTTGTTAACGTGAAGGCTCTTGCCAAGTACGCTATCGAGAACAACTCTAAGTTGCTCGTAAGCGGTTATGCTGACAAGGCTACTGGTAATGAGGAAATCAACCAGAAGCTCTCTCTTGGCCGTGCTGAGACTGTTGCCGGTGAGCTCGTTAAGATGGGTGTTAACAAGAGCAATATCGAGACAGTTGGTAAGGGTGGTGTAGACGACATGTCGCCTATCTCATTCAACCGCCGTGCTACCGTACAGGTTGTTGAGTAAACACTATCTCGATACCATTTCATAGTATTTTAATAAGAGGATGTGTCCAAACAGACACATCCTCTTTATTTTTATAGACTTACAGACCTTTAATGCAGATAGTTGTTTGTTATGGCACACACCTTTTATGACCCAATTCAAAGAAAAAACGAAAAAAGTTTGCGAAAAATTTGGTGGAACCGAAAAAAGTAACTACCTTTGCACTCGCTTACAAGAAGTAAGGGCGCTTAGCTCAGTTGGTTTAGAGCGTCTGCCTTACAAGCAGAGGGTCGGGGGTTCGAATCCCTCAGCGCCCACTAAGGGGTGTTCCCTGTGACTCATTAATTTGGGTTGCAGGGATTTTTTTGTTTTGTCCAATAATGTGCATGTGTAATTTTGTGTATTTATGTTAGCCGCAGCCTCTTCCTCATGCTTTGTGAATATAAATCATGATAAAACGAACGTACGTGCATTGAGTAACGAAGATACTTGTATTAAGTAACGAAGGTACTTTCATTAAGTAACGTGTAAAAATAACTTGAGCATTTTTTTTTGATTCGCGAAATGTGCCAACGACGGGCTGAAAGCCCAACAATTCCATAGCCCAGGGCAAATCTGCTCAAGTTATTTTTTACACATTACTAAGATACTTTTTTTGTGCCGTTTGGTGAAGTACTACTTCGTTGGGCAACGAAGTACTACTTCATCAGGCAACGAAGTACTACTTCATCAGGCAACGAAGTACTACTTCATCGGCCAATGAAGTATAGCTTCGATGTCAGATGAAGCCATTGCTAAAATTCTTCGAAGTTACCTCCGATTCCATTTTGTGAATGTCAAAAAATAACTTGAGCAGTTTTTGATTCGAGAAATGTGTCACGGCGGGCTGAA
>CAVCGV010000031.1:0-25250 GCA_963601815.1 bacterium | reverse complement strand
TTAGCCATATAAAAAGAGGGTGTGTCAAAATAGACACACCCTCTTTTTTATGGGCCTTCAGCCCGCCGTGGAAAAACCTTAGGGGGTACGGCGCGTTATCTTCCGAGCCAAGCCTCGGGGTTGAGCTTGGCTGTTTCTTTACGCAACTGGAACTGCAGAATGTTGTCTGTTCCGACGGCACCGAGAGCCTGGCGTGCACTCACGCGCTGTCCCTTGTGTACGCTTACAGACTTGAGGTTGCAGTACACCGAGATGTACGCACCATGTCGAACCAATACGTTCCACAAACCGCCGTAACCGAACACGGCGCTCACCTCACCGTCGTAGATACTGCGCGCCGCACATCCTGGCGAACCCATGATATTGATACCCTTGTTGTCGAGCGTAACACCCGAGAGTCCCTGCACGTTATACTGTCCGAAGTGGCTCACTATCTTGTACGAACCTGTGATAGGCATAGGCAGACGACCTTTGTTCGCCTCGAAGCCACCGCTCACCATGCGGTCTACGCTGCTCAGCGAAGAGGCATTGCGCGCCTCCTCCTTCGCTTCCGAAATCTCCTTGCGATTGCGTGCCTCGTCCGTCTTCGCTTTTAGCTCCGCAGCCTGTCGGTCGGCTTCAGCCTTGCGTGCAGCCTGTTCGGCGGCAGCCTGTCTTGCAGCCTGTTCCTTAGCCTCACGTGCCGCCTCTTCCGCACGCTTGCGCGCCAGTTCACGTTCCTTGGCCTTCGCCTTGTTCTCCTCCTGTACACGCGCCTGCTCCTGTGCACGGCGCGCTTCCTCCTGTGCCTTGCGTGCCTCCTCGGCGGCACGCTTGCGCGCAGCTTCAGCCTCCGCCTCACGTCGGCGTGCCTCCTCTATGCGGCGTGCATTCTCTCGTGCCCTTGCCTCTGCTTCCGCCTTCTTGCGTGCCAGTTCTTCGGCTCTCCGCTTGGCAGCCGCAGCCGCTTCCGCCTTCCGTTTGGCTTCGGCAATGGCACGCTGGCGTGCCTTCTCCACCTCGATGGCTATGAGTTTGTCTATCTCGGCATTGATGGCAGCGTCCTTCTTACGCTGGTCGGCGATGACCGCCTGTATGGTTTTCTGCTGTTTCTGCAGTCCGTTTACCACCTCCTTCTGTTCGGTCTGCTTGCCCTCCAGGGCGGTCTTCTCCTGCTGCCCCTTGTAGAGCAGGTTGCTCTTGTGGCCCTTCGCCGACTGCAGTTGGCGGTTTTTGTCGTTCACCTGGTTCTGCTTCGCCTTCACCGCTTCGCCCTGTGCCTTCTGGTACGCCGAGTACTGGCGCACGAAAGAGAGACGACGGTACATCTGCGTCAGACTCTTGGCACTGAAGATAAACATCAGCTTGTCCTGTACCGAGTGGTGACGCGACATGTAGCGCATGGAACGTATATACTTGTTGCGGCGCTCCTGCAGTTGCTTCTCCAGCGTCTTCAACTGCGAGTTGAGCATGCCTATATTGCCCTCTATGTGCTGAATGTCGTTCTGTATGCCCTCGATGTTCTTCTGCTTCTGGTCTATCTCGCCGTTGAGCACCATGAGGTCCTGCAGCCGCTTCTTCACGTTTGCCTGGTTCTCGCGCAGTGCCTTCTCCTGTTCCTTTATCTTCTTCTGAATGTTGGCACGCTGCCCCTGCAGTCCGCGTATGGAAGCATTGGTATACGTGGCAGCATCTTTGTTGCCCTTGGCTGATGCTTTCTGTTTACCCTTCTTGGCGGCAGTCTTCTTCTTGGTCGACGACTTGGTCTTCTGTGTCTGCGTCTGTCGTGCCGTCTTCTTCTTTTGTGTTGTCTGCGCCATAGGTGCAGCGATACAGAAGGCGAGCGACAGTATGATGAGAGAAATCCTTTTCATTTACAGTCCCATGATTTTGTTAAGCACATCCTGCGGAGACACCTGTTTGTACTTTGCCGATACCTCCGTCTTTGTATCCCAGTTGGTCTCCGTCTTCACCTCGTCCATGCGTATCACGACGTTGACCTCCTGCTTCTTACGGGTGGCTTCGGTGGCGAGGGTAAGGTCTATGGTGGCAGGGAACAGTTTTACGCCCACGTTACGGAAGTCACTGTATTTCATGGTGAGTCCCGACGTCCCCGTATTACTGCTGACATACTGCACGTCGGCACGGTCGATGCGCCCCGTGGTGCGGTCTGCCGTCCAACGGTACGTCATGCCCTCGTTCTGCAGAGTAACGGGCACCTCGTCACCGCTTGCCGCGATGTCGGCGTCAAACTTCTTCAGGTCAGACTCCGTAACCTTCTTGGCACCGGGCAAGAGCAACTGGTTCCAGAAGAGCGCCTGCAGCGAATAGAAGGAGATGCCCTGCTTCTGCAGGAAGTCCACCTGGTTGTAGTCGGCCTTGATGTACTCCTTGTGCAGTCGGTCGATGATGAGCACATAGTCGGGTGCAAACTCCAGGCGTCCCACCTCGAAGCCCAGTAGTGGCGCGAAGAGTTGCAGCCTTATCACCTCGTCCTTGCGCATGTGCAACGACCCGTTCACGGCGATGCTCTTGCCGCCCGTATTGATGGTAAACTGCATGTTGCCGGTGATGTTCTTGGTGTACACCTGCGTGTCGGACACCTTCTGCACGAAGGCGAGTTTTTTTACTGCCGTGGTCTGTTCGCCCTCCACCTTCATGCCGGCAGCCCCGTAGAGGTTGGCGGGGTCGGCTATGATCTGTCGCTTGGTGCCGCACGAGGCGAGCAGCGCCAACGAGAGGCACAGGGTTCCGAGTGCTGTTATTTTGCCTTTTTCCATGTCTTCTTGTATTTCTTTATTTCCGTCTCGGTCATGTATTTCTTACATTCCGTCTTTATCTTCAGCGCATCCGTGTCGCTGCTGCCGTCCAGCGCCTGCTGCCAGAACGCGATGGCCTTGTCCGTGATGCCGTTCATGGCATAGATGTCGCCGGCGTGCTCCAGTATCGTACTGTTGTTGGCGGTGGTGTCGGCGTATGTCAGCGTCTGGTCTATGTATGCTTTGGCATCGGCGTAACGTTCCTCGCGGAAGAGAATCCAGGCGTAGGTGTCGAGGTAAGTACTGTTGGACGGTTCTGCCTTGATGGCCTTGTAGCTCATCAGTTCAGCCTTCTGCAAGTCGTGCCCCGTCAGACTGAGGTAGTACGCATAGTTGTTCAGCGCCGGCACGTTGTCCGGTTTCCACTGCAGGCACGAGTCGTAGGCGGCGAAAGCCTCCTTGGGCAGGTCCTTGTTGTGCAGGATGTCGCCCATAATCATGTACAGGTCGGACACCAGTTCGGGCTGACTGTCCTTGTTAATCTGGGCGATGCCGCGCCGGAACTCCGTGAGCGTGGCATCCTCGTCGTGCTTCATGTAGTGGCCCATGCCGCCGAAGTAGTAGAACACCATCTCCTCGGGGTTGTAGGCATGCGCCGTGTCCGACTGCGCTATCACGTCGTCGTAGCGTTTCTCTTCCCACAGGTTCTGTATCAGTTGCATGCGTGCCGAACTGCGGTCGGGGGCTATCTCGAGCACCTTCTTGAAGGCAGCGTTCACCGTGTCGGCAGGCAACTTCTTGATGCTCATGTAGGCAGCGCGCATCTCCGCCACGTCGGCAGAACGGTTGGCCTGCAGCATACGGTCGAAGAGGGCGATGACCTGTGTAGAGTCAGCCCCATGGCTCTCGTTGTCCTGTATGAAAGCCCTAATCATCGTGGCCTTCGTCTCCAGGTCGGTCTTCTTGCTCAGCAGGATACGGTCCAGCATGTCGTGTGCCTTCTCCTTCTGTCCCAGCTCGTTGTAGTAGTCGTACAGCGACATCTGTGCATAGGAATTGTCCGGTTCCTCGTTGAGTACGGCAGTAAAGAGCTTGTAAGCCTCCTTCTGTTTCTTGTGGCCCATGAGCCAGTTGCCGAGCATCGTCTTGTACTGCATGTCGAGCGGGTGAGCCTCGGAGAGTGACTTCAGTTCGCGGTAGGCAGCCTTCGCATCGTCCATCAGTTCGTAGATGTGCATCTTCTCGAGCGTGAACTTCTCGCTCTCGCCTTCCTCCACCTCAAGGCGGTTCAGTGTGGAGAGCATCTTGGGGTACAGCTTCTGCTGTTGGTAGAGGCGCAGCAGCATGTACAGTGCGTCCGTGTTGCCGTGGTTGCGCTCGTAAATCGCTTCATAGTCGTCTATGGCCAGGTCGAACTGCTGACTGTTGACGTGGTGGGCAGCCATGCGCTCGCGGTAGGCGAGGTTGTCGGGCGAGAGGTTGACGGCACGCTCCATGTATGCCTGTGCCAGCGAGTCCTGCTTCATCTGCGAATAGTACATCGACAGATAGTAGTACACCTCTGCGGCATTGGGGTTTATCTTGCGTGCGTGCTCCAGTAGCGAGAAAGCCTCGCCGTAACGCCCGTTAGACTGCAGGCGTGCTGCCTCCTCGAAGAAATAGTCGTAACGTTTGCGGTCGTTGGCTGTGAGTTTGTCGTCCGCCAACGAGGGCACGGCACAGCAGTATGCGGCAATGGCAAAGCCACCAGCCAGCAGCCATTTCGTGATATTATGATTTCTTACCGACATCATCTTGTTGTCATTTTACACCCGTATGGCCATATCCGCCTGTGCCCCGTTCTGTCTCGTCGAGCGTCTCTACGAGGGAAAACTCAGCCGTTTCGTGGCGTGCAATCACCATCTGTGCGATACGCTCGCCTGCATTGACGGTAAAGTCCTCCTGCGAGAAGTTGACGAGCAACACCATAATCTCTCCACGGTAGTCGGCGTCAATGGTGCCCGGAGTGTTGAGTACCGTGATGCCGTGCTTCAGCGCCAACCCGCTACGCGGACGTATCTGCGCCTCATAGCCGGCGGGCAGTGCCATGTACAGTCCGGTGGGGATGAGCTTGCGTTCCATAGGGTGGAGCACGACGGGAGTATCTATGTTGGCGCGCAGGTCCATGCCTGCACTCTGCGGAGTGGCATAAGCCGGTAAGGGCTGTTGCCCCTTGTTGATAATCTGTATCTTTACCATGTTCAGAAGGTTTACGTGTCATTACGCTACCGCCGGGCGGCTCGTTTAAGGTGCAAAAATAATGTTTTTTGGGCAGATAAAGGCATTTTAGCTGTGAAAAAGACGGAAATTAAACAAAATAAATGCTTTTTTATTTTGCGTTGTGTGAGGATAGCTGTATTTTTGCGGTATGGAATGGACACAACTCATATCAAACAAGCGCTTCGGCCAGGAATACAAGCATGCTGAGCGGCACGACGACCGCTCCGAGTTCAAACGCGACTACGACCGTCTCATCTTCTCCTCGGCCTTCCGCCGTCTGCAGAACAAGACGCAGGTGTTTCCCTTGCCAGGCAGCATCTTCGTACACAACAGGCTTACCCACAGTCTGGAGGTGTCGAGTGTGGGCATGTCCTTGGGTAACGACGTGGCGAAAAGTATTGTGCAGAAGCGTCCCGAACTGAAAGATACGCTCTTTGAGGAGATAGGGACCATCGTGAGTGCTGCCTGTCTGGCACACGACTTGGGCAACCCGCCTTTTGGCCATTCCGGCGAGAAAGCCATACAGACCTTCTTCTCTGAGGGAGCCGGCCAGGCATTGAAGTCGCAGGTGTCGCCCGCTCTCTGGGAGGATCTTACCCATTTCGAGGGTAACGCCAATGCTTTCCGCATACTTACCCATTGTTTCAAGGGCAGACGCCCCGGCGGTTTCGTGATGACCTACTCCATGCTTGCCTCCATCGTAAAGTATCCCTTTGCCAGCAGTTATGCGGGTGACCATGGCAAATTCGGCTTCTTCACATCCGAGGCCGATTCGTACCAGAAGATAGCCTCCGAGTTGGGTGTCCGCTGTCTTTCCGCTCCCGGCGAACCGCAGCGTTATGCACGCCATCCGTTAGTGTACCTGGTAGAGGCGGCAGACGACATCTGCTACGAAATCATGGACATCGAGGACTCGCACAAATTAAAGATCCTCTCTTACAAAGAAACGGAAGAGCTGCTCTTGGCATTCTTCGATGAGGACATCCAGAAGAAGATACGCCAGCGCATCGTGGACGAGGGTGTGCTTGACGAAAACGAGAAAGTGGTGTACATGCGCGCCAGCGTGATAGGCAAGTTGGAGAACGAGTGTGTGGCGGCGTTCCTGCAGCATGAGGAAGAGATACTTGCCGGCACCTTTGAGGGCAGTCTGGTAGACCACATGGCTGAGCGCCAGCGCCGTGCTTACCGCGAGTGTGAGAAGGTGTCGTATGCCCGAATATACCACAGTAAGCCCGTGCTCGACATTGAGTTGTCGGGTTATAAGATTATGGCGACGCTCATGGAGGTGTTTACCGAGGCGGCAGTCAACCCCACACGTTTCTATTCGCAGCAGCTGATACGAAGGGTAAGCAGCCAGTACGACATCAATAACCCCGACTTGGAGCAGCGCCTCATGGCAGTGCTCGACTACATCAGCGGTATGACGGACATCTATGCCCTCGATATCTACCAGAAGATAAACGGCATCAGCCTACCTATCGTGTAATAGGAATGACAAAATAACGGCAGGCATAAAATAGTTGCAGCGAGGACGCTGCAATATGTCCCAATGTGGGATGCAGCGAGGACGCTGCACCTACTAAGACAACCATACGTTCATAATAATTTCGACATAATGTAATGTACTACAATGCTTTCCCTCTTATGATGAGTGTGGGAAAGCCTTATGCCTGCATGTCGTCCCCGACGGGTTCGAAGTTGTCCTTGTAGAATATCTTGTTGGCACCGCTGGTAATGCGCAGAGCCTCTGGGTGTTCAGCTATAAAACTGTTGATGTGTCGAA
Source organism: bacterium (assembly GCA_963601815.1). Taxonomy (GTDB): domain Bacteria; phylum Bacteroidota; class Bacteroidia; order Bacteroidales; family Bacteroidaceae; genus Prevotella. Next base: position 18,470 of record CAVCGV010000031.1, on the reverse strand, counting down.
CCCTTTTGTCTTCCAGAATCTCGTCGATGGCAATGAGGATGCCCGTTTCCTCTACATCGCCAAAACCATAGTTGATGGCAGTACCGAAGAGCTTCATGGTAGGGCTCAGGTTCATGTAGGCATTGACAAGCGGCGGAATGTTGAAACCGAGGTTGCGTATCTCGCGGTTCAGTATGCGGTAGTCGGCACGGAAGTCTTCCTCCGTGAAGATGTCTGCCATTTCTTGCTCCGAAGTCTCCATCTTGAGCGGCTTCATCGGGATGACGAGGTTCTCCTTGTCGTCGAAGTGCTTTTTCAGAAAATAGAGAATCATGTCGCGTCCCCTACGGATGTAGGAAGGGTACATTGTCATTTTGCCGAAGAAATACTTCAGTTCGGGATAGAGAACGGTAAGTGCGCCCAGACCGTCCCACAGATTGTCGAGGGCGAAGATACTCTTGGTGTTCTTGCGTACGTTCTGGTATTCGAGCGAGACGAACGAACGCCCCAGTTCAACAGTGTACGGCATGTACTCCTTCAGGAATTTCTCGGAAAAGTGGAACATGTGGCTGGTAGCCAGTATGGGTTGTCCGTTCTGGTCTATTTTCCAGTCCTTGCCCAGCAGGTAACGGTATCCGCCGATAATCTCGTCGGCCTCGGGGTTCCACACGATGAGTTGCTTGTAGCAGTTGTCCCCATAGTCGAACTCGTCGAGGTCCATCGATTTGCCCGATCCGCCGCCAGCCGTACGGAATGCAATCTCGCGCAGGCGTCCTATCTCTTTCAGGACATTGGGCGAGTCGTTGGCCGTAACGATGTAAATCTCGTTATGGCTCTTGTTGGTCATGCGGAGCTGTTTGTCGGGTGTAAGCTCGCTCTTCAGCAAAGCTCTATCTATCGGTTGGATAATCTCTTCTTCAGTCATGATAGTTACTTGTCGCTACGTTCTCTCTTCAGTGATATGATGTGTGTTCGGTTCTTATATTTTGTAAACCAGGTCTTTGACGTATTCCGCCCATTCGGCAGGAGTGCGGCTCTTGTCGAAAGTCTGCCAGGGGATGGGTTTGCCGAAAGCGATGCGGAAGTCCTTGCCCACGTTACGGTACATCTCGTCCACGAGGAACATCATGGCAAGGTTGAATGGCAGGTATTTGTCGCTGAACTTGGCGATGCGATAGAACCTTTCCGAGTTCTGTCCGCTGAAATGAATGGGCACCACGTCGCGGTGATACTCCACGCTCTTCGTCACGAACGTCTTCTTCCACGGCAGGTCGCGTATCGTGCCGTCCTGCATCTTGCGGCTGTTGAGTCCGGCAGGGAACATGAGCATGTGGTTGTCGCTCTGGAATCCCGCCTCTACCATGCGTGGAAAGTCGCGGCTCTGCTTGCCTGTCTTGTTGATGCCGATGCTCACGGGCTTCAGTCCTGGCAGGTTGAGCAGCAGGTCGTTGACCAGATAGCGGAACTTGCCGTCGTAGTGCTTGCCGATGATGGAGCCGAGCGCCACCCCGTCCTGTCCGCCAAGCGGATGGTTGGAGACGAAGGTGTAAAGTTTGCCGTCGTTCTTGTCGGGCAGGTTCTCCATGCCCTCCAGCGTGATGTTCATCTTCAGGTAACGCACACATTCGCTTAGCCATTCCGTGCCCGAAAGGTTGCGGCTGTCCCACAGGTATTGGTTCACTTCCTCCTCATGGATGATTTTCTTGAGCCAGGACACGACAAAAGGGGGCACGAACTTAGCCTTCGTTCCCATCTTGCCTTTGAGGATTTGGTCGATGTCAATCGTTTTCTTTATTGATTCACTCATGTCGGATCGTCTTGCCGTGTGAGGGGCAAATGTATCTTAGCACTTGCAAAAATAGCGTATCTTTTTCAAATATGAGCCATTTTCGGTAAAAAAAAACAAAAAAGCCGATAATTTTATCCGAGTCTTCGTCTGCAAGGGAGGAAAAGTTGAGTTAAGTTTTATAAATTTTGTAGGAAAAGTAAGAGGATATGCAGAAAAATATGTACCTTTGAACCCTAATTAAATAAAGAGGTAGACATGCCAGCAAGCGACAACAACACATACCACGTGCCAGTGCTCCTGAAAGAGAGCGTGGACGGACTGTCCGTCCGCCCCGGCGGTGTATACGTAGACGTTACTTTCGGAGGCGGAGGCCACTCCCGCGAAATCCTTTCCAGGATAGGCAGTGACGGACATCTGTATGGTTTCGACCAGGATGCCGATGCCCAGCGCAACATCATAGACAACGACCATTTCACCTTCGTATGCTCCAACTTCAGGTATCTGAAGAACTGGATGCGCTACTATGATGTGGACGGCGTGGACGGTCTGCTTGCCGACCTGGGTGTGTCGAGCCACCACTTCGATGACGAGAGCCGCGGATTCTCCTTCCGCTTCGACTCGCCTCTCGACATGCGCATGAACAAGCGTGCCGGAAAGACGGCAGCCGACATACTGAACGACTATGCCGAGGAACAGATCGCCGACATCTTCTACCTCTACGGAGAGATGCGTAACGCGCGGAGCATAGCCGCAGCCGTGGCAAAGGCAAGGGCGGAGAAACGCATAGAGACCACCAGCGACTTCATGGCGGTTGTGGAACCGTTCTTCCGCCGCGAACGCGAGAAGAAAGACATGGCAAAGCTCTTCCAGGCACTGCGCATAGAGGTAAACCACGAGATGGATGCCCTCAAGGAGATGCTGATGGCTGCCACAGAGGTGCTGAAGCCCGGTGGTCGACTGTCCGTCATTACGTACCACTCGCTGGAAGACCGCATCGTGAAGAACGTGATGAAGGCTGGCAATGCGGAAGGCAAGTTGAACCAAGACTTCTTTGGACGCATAGAAACCCCCTTCCGCCTCGTTAACAATAAGGTCATCGTGCCTGCGCCCGAAGAACAGGAGAGGAATCCCCGAAGCCGCAGTGCCAAACTAAGAATAGCCGAAAAGAAATGAACAACCATACTAACTCGTCATCCAATACACCGCCAGACAATACAACAACTGCCCCCAAAGAGTCGGAGCTGAAACGAACCCTGAAGGAAACCATGGCCAGGCAGGCCATCGAGGGAGAAGCCCCGCAGAGCTTTAATTTTTCGTTGCGTAAGATTCTGGGTGGAGATTTCCTTACAGCCCGATTTATACGCAGTCAGATATGGCTCATTGTGCTGCTGGTGATTTTCATCGTCGTGTACATTTCCAACAGGTACAACATCCAGCAGGACATGATACAGATAGACGCTCTGCAGCAAGTGCTGCAGGACAAGAAATACAAGGCACTCTCGGGCAGAAGTCAGATAACAGAGAAAAGCCGTGAGAGCAATGTGCTGAAAATACTCCAGACCAATAAGGACAGTATGCTGCACCATGCTACCCAGCCTCCCTACATCATAAAAGTTCCAGAAAATGAGTAAGTTTGACCACGATAAGGTGATTCCCCGATTTAGTCTCATAGCCATCTGTATGGCTGTGTGGGCAGCGTGCATAGTGGGGAAGGCTACGTATACGGCGACAGCCCAGCGTGACTACTGGATGAAGGTGGCAGAGCGACAGAAGAAGGATTCTGTTACCGTAAAGCCTGTAAGAGGCAACATCCTGAGCTGTGACGGTCAACTGATGGCAAGTTCTCTGCCCGAATACAAGATATTTATGGATTTCCAGGCACTGACAGAGGCAGGCAACGACTCGGTATGGGACGCCAACTGCAGCGCCATCTGCATGGGACTGCACCATATCTTCCCTGACGTGACGCAGGCAGAGTTTGAACGCAAACTGGCAGAAGGGCGCAAGAAAAAAAGCCGCCACTGGCCCGTGTACCCACGGCGTGTCAACTACAATACCTTTACACGGGTAAAGGCACTGCCCGTGTTCTCCCTGCCCAAGTACAAGAGTGGATTGCACTGGGAGGAATACAATGCGCGTAACCTCAGTTTCGGCGGACTGGCGGGGCGTACCATCGGTGCCCTGTATGGAGCCAAGGATACGGCACGTTTCGGTCTGGAACTCTCCTACGACTCCATACTGCGCGGTACCAATGGTATCGTACAGCGCAAGAAGGTGCTCAACAAGTATCTGAGCATTACAGACACGCCCGCCATAGACGGTGCAGACATCGTTACCACGATAGACGTGGAGATGCAGGACCTGGCAGAGCGGGCATTGCTGCAGGAACTGCAGGAGATAAACGGCAACGTGGGTGTGGCCATCGTTATGGATGTGCCTACGGGAGACGTGAAGGCCATCGTCAACCTGGAGAAGTGTGCCTATGACGGCAACTACCGGGAGGTGCGCAACCATGCGGTGAGCGACCTGCTGGAGCCGGGGTCGGTGTTCAAGACAGCCTCCATCCTCGTGGCCCTCGAAGACGGAGTGGTGGACACCACCTACCGTGTAGAGACAGGCAACGGCGTGTGGAATATGTACGGTAGGGACATGAAAGACCACAACTGGCGCAAGGGAGGCTACGGCATGCTTACCCTGCCGCGCACCCTGTGGGTAAGTTCCAACATCGGTGTGAGCCGCATCATAGACGACCACTACCGCAACTGCCCGGAGAAGTTTGTACAGGGCATAGAACGTCTCGGCCTGCGCGACAACCTGCACATACCCCTTGTGGGTTCTTCGCCTGCCATCATACGTATGCCCCGCAAGAACAGCCGCGGACAATACGTAAACTGGAGCAAGACGGCTTTGCCGTGGATGAGCATAGGCTACGAGACACAGGTACCGCCCATCTCCACCCTTACGTTCTACAACGCCATAGCCAACGACGGCAAGATGGTAAAGCCGCGCTTCGTTACCAAGGTGGTGAAAGACGGCGAAACGGTAAAGGAGTTCCCCGTAGAGGTGCTGCGCCCCCAGATAGCCAAGCCGGAGAACATCAAGAAGATGCAGCGCATACTGGAACAGGTGGTAAGCTGCGGACTGGGAAAGAAGGCGGGGTCGCCCAACTTCAAGGTGGCAGGCAAGACCGGAACGGCACAGATGTCGAAAGGTGCCGGCGGATACAAGACAGGCGGCGTGAACTACCTCCTCAGTTTTGCCGGATTCTTCCCGGCAGATGCACCGCGCTACAGTTGCATCGTCTGCATACAGAAGTCGGGCTTGCCCGCTTCGGGAGGCGGAATGAGCGGCAAGGTGTTCCACGATATTGCCGAGGGAATCATGGCACAGAGCCTGAAGCTCGACGTGAAGGATGCGTACGACGCACAGTCGGCGCGTACGCCCGATGTAAAGGCGGGCAATGTGCTGGCAGCAGACTACGTGCTGACGCATCTTGGCATCAAGACCACCACCAACTGGAGCGGCAGTTATGCTGACGGCAACCCCATATGGGGCAAGGCAGAGCGCCACGGAAATACATCGGTGAGCCTCGTCAAGGAACGCCAGTATGGCAAGAACAGCGTGCCCGACGTACACGGCATGGGAGCCAGGGATGCCATCTACATGATGGAGACACGTGGCGTGAAAACCCGGATAGAGGGACGTGGACGCGTGGTGAAACAGAGTCTGGCACCCGGTGCCCGCATCAAGAAAGGACAGGAATGTGTCCTCGTACTCGATATTTGAAAATAACAATGCGTGGAATTTACAGAACACGCTCTAAAAGAAACAAGATATGAAACTACAGGATTTGCTCAAGAACATCCAGCCGCTGGAAGTGGCAGGTGACATGGAGAAGGAAGTGACAGGAGTGAACATCGACTCCCGCAAGATAAAGGACGGACACTTGTTTGTTGCCATGAAGGGAACGCAGGTGGACGGCCACAAGTTTATAGGCAAGGCCATCGAACTGGGTGCCAAGTCTATTCTCTGCGAGGACCTGCCGGACGAGAAGACCGAAGGCGTAACCTATGTAAAAGTGCAGTCTACAGAGGATGCCGTGGGTAAGGTAGCCACCCTCTTCTATGGCGACCCGTCGAGAAAACTGAAGCTCGTAGGCGTTACCGGAACCAACGGAAAGACGACCATCGCCACCTTATTATATAATATGTTCCGTAAGTTCGGTCACAAGTGCGGTTTGTTGTCCACCGTCTGCAACTATATCGAGGATGAGGCTATCCCCGCCGACCATACCACGCCAGACCCCATCGAACTGAACGCCCTCTTGGGCAGGATGGTGGAGGCAGGCTGCGAGTATGCCTTCATGGAGTGCTCCTCTCATGCCGTCGCACAGAAGCGCATCGGCGGGCTGAACTTTACGGGAGGTATCTTCACGAATCTGACCCGAGACCATCTCGACTACCATAAGACATTCGAGAACTACCGCGATGCAAAGAAAGCCTTCTTTGACGGACTGCCCAAGACAGCCTTTGCCATTACCAATGCCGACGACAAGAACGGAATGGTCATGGTGCAGAACACCAAGGCAATGGTGAAGACATACTCCACCCGTAGCATGGCCGACTTCAAGGCGCGTATCCTGGAGTGCCACTTCGGAGGCATGTACCTGGAGGTGGACGGCAGAGAAGTAGGCGTGCAGTTTATCGGCAAGTTCAACGTCAGCAACCTCCTTGCCGTATATGGAGCAGCCGTCATGCTCGGTAAGCAACCCGAAGACATCCTCGTGGTACTGAGCACCCTGCACAGTGTCAACGGAAGACTGGAACCCATACAATCGCCCGACGGATACACAGCCATCGTCGACTATGCCCACACGCCCGACGCTCTGGAGAATGTGCTCAATGCCATCCATGAGGTGCTAAACGGCAAGGGACAGGTCATTACCGTGTGCGGTGCAGGCGGCAACCGTGATAAGGGCAAGCGCCCCCTCATGGCACAGGAGGCGGTAAAGCAGAGCGACAAGGTAATCATCACCAGCGACAACCCCCGTTTCGAAGAGCCGCAGGATATTATCAACGACATGCTGGCGGGACTCAATGCGCAGCAGATGAAGAAAGTGCTGAGCATAGCCGACCGTAAGGAGGCTATACGGACTGCCTGCATGATGGCCCAGAAGGGCGACGTGATTCTCGTGGCAGGTAAGGGACATGAAGACTATCAGGAGATAAAGGGTGTGAAGCACCACTTCGACGACAAGGAAGTAATCCGCGAAATCTTCGGCATTCCACAGAAGTAACTTTCGATAACAGGAGAACAAAAGAACAGACAGAAGTATGTTATACTATCTCTTTAGATTTCTGGAACAGTGGGGAATCTCTGGTTCCCACATGTGGGGATACATTTCCTTCCGTGCCCTTCTGGCGCTTATCGTGTCGCTTGCCATCTCGGCGTGGTTTGGCGAACGCTTTATCAAATACCTCAAGAGCAAGCAGATAACCGAGACGCAGCGCGATGCTACGATAGATCCTTTCGGAGTGAAGAAGATCGGTGTGCCGTCGATGGGCGGCGTCATCATCATCATAGCCATACTGGTGCCCGTATTGCTCCTGGGCCGACTGCGCAACGTCTACCTCATCCTCATGGTCATAACCACCGTGTGGCTGGGATTCCTGGGCGGCATGGATGACTTTATCAAGATTTTCCGCCGCAACAAGGAGGGTCTCAAGGGAAAATACAAGATAGTGGGACAGGTGGGCATCGGTCTGATAGTGGGCCTTGTGCTCTGGGCTTCGCCCGACGTGAAGATGAACGAGAACCTCGCCATAGAGCGACAGGGACAGGAGACCGTCGTGAAACACCGTACGGAAGCCACTAAGTCGTTGAAGACCACCATTCCATTCATCAAGGGGCACAACCTCGACTACTCGCGCATTATGGGTTTCTGCGGCAAGTACAAGACGGCAGCAGGGTGGATTCTCTTCGTTATCATGACCATTTTCGTCGTGACGGCTGTCTCTAACGGTGCCAACCTCAATGACGGTATGGACGGCATGTGTGCCGGCAATTCCGCCATCATAGGTGTGGCGTTGGGCATTCTTGCCTATGTGTCGTCGCACTACCAGTTTGCCTCCTACCTCAACATCATGTACATTCCGGGGTCGGAGGAGTTGGTGGTGTTCTTCTGCGCCTTTATCGGTGCCTTGATAGGATTCCTGTGGTACAATGCCTATCCCGCACAGGTGTTTATGGGCGACACGGGCTCGCTCACCATCGGCGGTATCATAGCCGTGGGAGCCATCATCATACACAAGGAACTGTTGTTGCCCATACTCTGCGGCATCTTCTTCGTGGAGAGCCTTAGTGTCATGATACAGGTGTACTACTATAAGTTGGGCAAACGGCGTGGCGTGAAGCAACGTGTATTCAAGCGCACGCCCATCCACGACAACTTTCGTACGCAGGACAGCCAGTTGGATCCCGACTGCAAGTATGTCTTCAAGAAACCGCATGGTGCCATACATGAGTCGAAGATAACGATTCGCTTCTGGATTGTCACCATTATTCTGGCGGCATTGACCATCATCACGTTGAAGATTAGGTGATTTGAGAGGGAGTTAGAGAAGTTAAGGGAAGTTAGAGAAATTAGGGAAGTTAAGGAAGTTAGAGAAGTTAAGGGACAAATGTCTTGAAAACAAAAACTTTCATGCTGTCAACCCGAACGCATCCCGAACGGATCCCGAAGGAATGGAGAACTACCCTCGACTTCTGTAACTTCCGGAAAAGAAATAACAAGATGAGTAAAGATGAGTAAAATCGTAATTTTAGGAGCCGGTGAAAGCGGAGCAGGTGCTGCCGTGCTGGCCAAGAAAGAAGGCTTCGAGGTGTTCGTGTCCGACATGTCGAAGATAAAGGACAAGTATAAGAAACTGATGGACGACCACGGTATAGAGTGGGAGGAAGGCCATCACACCGAAGAGAAAATATTGGCAGCCGACGAGGTTATCAAGAGTCCCGGTATTCCGAAAGAAGCCCCGATGGTACAGAAACTCGCCGCAAAGGGAACCCCCATCATCAGCGAGATAGAGTTTGCAGCCCGGTACACCCGCTCCAAGATGGTGTGCATTACAGGCAGCAACGGCAAGACAACCACCACGTCGCTCGTATACCATATCTTCAAGAAAGCCGGGCTGGATGCCGGACTTGCCGGAAACATCGGCAACAGTCTGGCGTTGCAGGTGGCAGAAGAGCCGCACGATTGGTACATTATCGAGTTGAGCAGTTTCCAGCTCGACAACATGTACCAGTTCCGTGCCAATATCGCCATCCTGCTCAATGTTACCCCCGACCATCTGGACCGCTATGAGTTCAAAATGCAGAACTATACCGATGCCAAGATGCGTATTACGCAGAACCAGACAGAGGAAGACAGTTTTATTTATTGGAACGATGACCCCATCGTGACCAAGGAACTGCCGAAGTACAATCTCAAGAGTCACTTGTGCGCCTTTAGCGAGAACAAGGAAGAGGGAGCCGTTGGCTATATAGATGGTGGCAAGTACCACCTCTGCTATCCTGTTCCGTTCGAGATGTCGCAGCAGGACATGAGTCTTAGTGGCAAACACAACATCTATAACAGTCTTGCGGCAGGACTGGCCTGCAACATCGCTGGCATCGACAGCGAGACCATACGTCAGGGACTCAGCGACTTCCCCGGTGTGGAACACCGCCTGGAGAAGGTGGGCAAGTTTGGCGGCGTGTACTACGTCAACGACTCGAAGGCTACCAACGTAGATGCCTGCTGGTATGCGTTGGAGAGCATGAAGACCCCCACCGTCCTTATCATCGGCGGAAAAGACAAGGGCAACGACTACGACCAGATTAAGGATTTGGTAAAGCAGAAATGTAGAGGCATCGTGTACCTTGGAGCCGACAACCAGAAGTTGCACGACAACTTCGATGCGCTCGGCATCCCCGTGCGCGACACCCACAGCATGAAAGACTGTGTGGCTGCCTGCCGCGAACTGGCAGTGGAAGGCGATACGGTACTGCTCAGTCCCTGCTGTGCCAGCTTCGACCTCTTCCGCAATATGGAAGACCGTGGAGAGCAGTTCAAAAAGCTGGCAAGAGGCGAGGCGTAAACTGAAAGAAGGGCAGTCTCAGGCTGCCCGTAACCAAGAAGGTTGGGTAACAGAACGAAAATGAACCATAAGATAATAGGCAATATATTCAAGGGAGACAAAGTCATCTGGATGGTGTTCTTCTTTCTCTGTATGATCAGTATCGTGGAGGTGTATTCCGCTTCCAGCTCGCTGTCGTACAAGAGCGGAAACTTCATACAACCCGTCATCAAGCACACTTCTATCCTTCTGGTTGGATTTTTTACCATCATCTGCATCATCAAAGTGAAGTGCAAGTACTTTAAGCTTGCCACGATGCCGTTGCTGGCAGTCTCCTTCCTGTTCCTGTTGGTTGTCCTTTTGACAGGCCATTCCACCAATGGAGCTTCGAGATGGATGGACATCATGGGAATGCAGTTTCAGCCTTCCGAGTTGGCTAAAGGTGCAATGGTGCTTGCCACGGCACAGATACTCAGTGCCATGCAGACAGAGAACGGTGCCGACAAGAAGGCATTCTGGTACATTCTGGGTATCAGCGCCTTCATCGTAATACCCATTCTGTTGGAAAATATGTCCACGGCCGTCCTTCTCTGCATTACCATTTTCGTGATGATGTACCTCGGGAGAGTTCCTGGCAGACAACTGCTGAAGCTCATGGGAGTGGTAGGCGGACTGGCGGCAGTCGCGCTCTGTGCCATATTGGTCTTTGGACATGTGGAAGAACAGCCGCAGTCTAAAAACAATAAGTTGACCGAACAGGTTGACACAGACGCCAAGAAAGAAAAAGGGGCTGTCTCGAAATTGTTTCACCGTGCAGACACATGGAAGGCACGTATAGAAGACTTTTTCGACTTTTCGTACGTGCCACCCGAAAAGGTGGACCTTGACAAGGACGGGCAGAAGACACACTCACGGATAGCCATCGCGTCGTCGAATGTCATAGGCCGTGGGCCGGGCAACTCTGTAGAGCGAGATTTCCTCTCGCAGGCATTCTCCGACTTTATCTACGCCATTGTCATAGAAGAGTTAGGCATTGTAATAGGCGGAGCAGGAGTGGCTTTTCTCTATATCGTGCTCCTTTACCGTACAGGACGCATCGCCAATAGGTGTGAAAACAACTTCCCGGCATTCTTTGCCATGGGACTTGCCATCCTGCTCGTGACGCAGGCCCTCTTCAATATGTCTGTGGCCGTGGGCTTGGCACCGGTAACAGGACAGCCTTTGCCCCTCGTCAGCCGAGGCGGAACGTCCACTATCATCAACTGCCTCTATGTAGGCTGCATCCTCAGTATAAGCCGGTGGGCTAAGAAAAAAGACGGTTCGGTAGACGATGCGGTGGAAGACGAGTTGGACGTCGCATAAAAAATACTTTCATAATTTAAGTGAAAAATGCCATAAAACAGTTTTTTTTACTTACCTTTGCGATAGAAACAAGAGATACTATGAGTAACGATTTGAGAATAGTCATAAGTGGCGGTGGAACAGGCGGGCATATTTTCCCAGCTGTGTCTATAGCCAACGCCATCAAGGCAAAGCGTCCTGATGCCAAGATTCTGTTTGTCGGAGCCTTGGGGAAGATGGAAATGCAGCGTGTGCCGGCAGCCGGTTATGAGATAAAAGGACTGCCTATATGTGGTTTCGACCGCAAGCACCTGCTCAAGAATGTAGTCGTACTCTTCAAGATATGGAAGAGCCAACGCATGGCAAAGAAAATCATCAGGGATTTCAAACCCATGGCGGCTGTCGGAGTTGGCGGGTTTGCCAGCGGTCCCACGCTTAATGTGTGTGCCAAGAAGGGCATCCCCTGTCTGATACAGGAGCAGAACTCCTATGCTGGCGTCACCAATAAATTGCTTGCCAAGAAGGCAGACAAGATATGCGTTGCCTATGAAGGAATGCAGCGCTTCTTCCCTTCTGACAAGATTGTCATGACGGGCAACCCTGTAAGACAGAACGTGCTGCAGACCCCGCTCAGCAAGGAAGAGGCCCGCCAGCAGTTTGGCCTTGACCCTAACAAGAAGACCGTACTGCTGATAGGCGGAAGCTTGGGCGCCAGAACCCTTAACGAGAGTGTGCTGCAGAACCTTGACCTCATAGAGCGCAGTGGTGTGCAGTTTATCTGGCAGACAGGCAAATACTACAGCGACTCCATTGCTGAACAACTCAAGGGGAAAACACTCCCCATGCTGAAGGTAACAGACTTTATCAGCGATATGGGGGCAGCCTACAAGGCAGCAGACCTCGTGGTGAGCAGGGCAGGAGCAAGCAGCATCAGTGAGTTCTGTCTTATCGGTAAACCGGTGATACTGGTACCCAGTCCCAATGTGGCTGAAGACCACCAGACCAAGAACGCCATGGCTTTGGTGAACAAGGACGCGGCTCTCTTCGTGAAGGATGCTGAGGCGCCGGGCGTGTTGGTACAGAAAGCCATTGATACCGTACAGGATGAGGTCAAACTCGCTTCGCTCAGTGCTAACATTCTCAAGTTAGGATTCAAAGACTCGGCAGGCGTCATTGCCGACGAGGTTATCAAATTAGCGACAAGATAATGGAACTGAAAGATATTAAAGCAGTATATTTTGTAGGAGCAGGCGGCATAGGCATGAGTGCCATTGCGCGCTATTTCCTGCACAAGGGCATGGTGGTGGCAGGATACGACAAAACTCCCAGTAGCCTGACCCGTGAACTGGAGAAGGAGGGGATGTCTATCCACTATGAAGAAGATGAAACGGCCATACCCGCATCATGCAAGCAGCCCGCTTCCACATTGGTGGTGTATACTCCGGCGATTCCCGAAGAACATAAGGAACTGGCGTATTTCCGCCAGAACGGATTTACGATAGAGAAACGTGCGCAGGTGTTGGGTACATTGACACGCTCGCACAAGGGAATGTGCGTGGCAGGTACTCATGGCAAGACGACCACCTCTACCATGTGCGCACACATCATGCACCAGAGCCATCTCGACTGCAATGCCTTCCTGGGCGGTATTTCCAAAAACTACGGTACCAACTATATCCTCTCGGACAAGAGCGACTTTGTCGTGATAGAAGCGGACGAGTTTGACCGTAGCTTCCATTGGCTCCGCCCGTGGATGACGGTCATCACGTCTACAGACCCCGATCATCTTGACATCTACGGTACCAAGGAAGCCTATCTCGAGAGCTTCCGCCACTATACCGAACTGGTACAGCCGGGCGGTGCGCTCATCATACACAAGAACCTGGAAATGAAACAGCATGTGCAGGAAGGTGTCAAAGTGTATGAATACAGTCTTGACGAGGGCGACTTCCATGCCGAGAACATCAAGATAGACAACGGAGAGATTACCTTCGACTTCATTTCTCCCATAGAGAATGTCAAGGGAGTGGAACTGGGACAGCCCGTGCCCATCAATGTAGAGAACGGTGTGGCGGCTATGGCCATGGCACAGCTCAACGGATGCACGGCAGAAGAACTGAAACAGGGTATGAAGACATACGGAGGCGTGGACCGTCGTTTCGACTTCAAGATAAAGACAGACAAGCTCGTCTTCCTCTCTGACTACGCCCACCATCCCAAGGAAATATACCAGAGTGCCAAGAGTATTAGGGAACTGTATAAGGACCGTAAGATAACGGCTATCTTCCAGCCCCACCTCTATACACGTACAAGAGATTTCTACGAGGATTTTGCCAATAGTCTGAGTCTGCTCGACGAAGTGATTCTCTGCGACATCTATCCGGCAAGGGAGCAGCCCATACCGGGTGTTACCTCGCAACTTATCTACGACAATCTCAAGCCGGGCGTGGAGAAGAGCATGATACACAAGGAGGACGTCCTTCAGCTGGTGGAAAACCGCGATTTCGATGTCCTTGTGGTGCTGGGAGCCGGCGATCTTGACAACTATGTGCCTCAAATAACGGAAATATTGAAGAAAAAACTGTAAATGCGCATCAATTGGAAGCGAATAACAATCATCGTACTCGACCTCGTCATAGGCGTGTACCTTTGTTTTGCCTTCACCAGGTTCAACAAGCCTGATGAAAGCCATTTGTTGTGCACCAAGGTAAACATCAATATAGAGGATGAAATAACCAACGGATTCCTTGACGCAAAGGAAATCAAGAAAAGGTTGGAGCAGAAAGACCTCTATCCGCTGCAGAAACGCCTGAGTAGTGTCAACACGCGCAGTATAGAGGAAGTGCTGCTGCGTAGTCCGTTTGTCAAGTCGGTGGAGTGCCACAAGACGCAAGGGGGACTGGTAGACATCTACCTTACGCAGCGTACGCCGCTCGTACGTATCAAGAGCGCAGGCAATGACGACTACTATGTAGATGACCATTACAGCATCATGCTCAATACCAAGTATACGAGCGACATCATCGTGGCTACGGGAAATATTTCCAGGGCGTATGCGGTGCACTACATCTCGCTTTTGAGCAAGGCGTTGGTGGCCAACGAGTTTTGGCGCAACCAGATAGAGCAGATTAATGTGCTGCCCAATAGGGGTATAGAATTGGTGCCGAGGGTGGGTGACCACATTATTTATATAGGTGTGTTGCCCAACGTAGGGAACAACGCCAACCGGGAGCAGGTAATTACCGACTTTGTCAACAGCAAGATGGACAGGCTGGAAAAGTTTTACAAGTATGGTTTGTCACAGGCAGGATGGAACAAATACTCCTACATAAACATCGAGTTTGACAACCAGATTATCTGCAAGAAAAAATCGGCCAAGGCAGAAGTAGCGGAAACTCCAGAGGAGAAAGCGCCGGCAACCAATGCCGAGCCACATGCCGAAAACAGTACGGAGAAACCCGCAGAGAAAAGTAACAATACAGACAATCAAATATAGAAATACATCAAACTATGCCAAAGGAATTCATTGTAGCGATTGAGCTTGGCTCATCGAAGATAACAGGTATAGCAGGCCGTAAGAATCTGGATGGCAGCATCACGGTTCTGGCCACAGTGGAGGAGGATTCGTCGTCCTGCATCAAGAAAGGCGTGATATACAACATCAACCAGACCTGCTTGTGTCTCACCAATATCATCAAGAAACTGAAAGCAACACTCAAACAAGACATCAAACAGGTCTATGTGGGTGTAGGAGGCAGGTCGATCAGGAGCGTGAAGAATACCATTGCCAAAGATCTGCCCGACAATACAGTCATCAGCCAAAGCCTTATCAACGAGCTGATGGACAACAACCGCAACATGGTCTATCCTGACCAGGAGATTCTGGATGCCATTACCCAGGAATACAAGATAGACAACCAGCGACAGCTGGAGCCTGTGGGCATACAGTGCTCGCATCTGGAAGGGGTGTTCCTCAATATCCTTTGGCGCAAGACGTTCTACAACAATATCAACACTTGTCTGGAGAACGCCAATATCGCCATTGCCGACATGTATCTCGCTCCCTTGGCAATGGCAGACAGTGTGCTTACCGACTCTGAAAAACGTGCAGGATGTCTGTTGGTAGACCTTGGTGCCGATACCACTACCGTGTCTGTATATTATAAAGGTGTCCTTCGCCATCTTGCTGTTATCCCCCTTGGCGGAAGTAACATTACCAAGGACATCACAAGTCTGCAGATGGAGGAACATGATGCGGAGAAAATGAAGCTCAAGTATGCCCGCGCCTTTACCGAGAACGGCAGCATAGACCCTACGCTCAACTATTCCATAGACAAAGACCGCATTGTGGAGAGCAAGAAGTTTATCGAAATCGTCGAGGCTCGTGTACAGGAAATCGTGGAGAATGTTTGGTTCCAGGTACCTGTAGAGTACGCCGATAAACTGTTGGGAGGTATCGTGCTGACTGGCGGTGGCAGCAATATGCCCGATATGGACAAGGTGTTCCGTAAGCATACGCACATCGAGAAAATACGTATCGCCAAGTTTATCAACCAGACGGTCAACTCGAAGGACTCGCATTATACCAACCATGACGGTTCGATGAATACTGTCCTGGGTCTTCTCGCCAAAGGCGACATGAACTGTGCCGGAGATGAATTGAACAATGATCTGTTCAGCTCTCAGGACGAGCGTATGGCAGGTACAGAGGTGCACAAGGTTCCGCGTACCCCCAACGAGACTGTTGGTACCGGTGTGGTACTTACCGCAGCAGAGAAACAGGCAGCGGAAGATGAAGCCCGCCGTAAGAAGGAAGCAGAAGACGAGGCGGCAAGAAAGGCGGCAGAAGAAGAGGCTGCACGCATAGCTGAAGAGAAAAAGCAGAAGAGCGTATTGCACAAAGGCATGCGCTTGGTAAAGAAGTTCTTGAAAGACACCATCTCCGAGGAGGAATGATGGGAGCGCTGCAGACTGATGCGTTAACGAACATGAGTGAAAACGAAAAACAGAAAAAGATTATGGCAGACAATACACCTCTGGACTTCGGAGAGCCAGAAAAAGAGAATAGCATCATCAAGGTGATAGGTGTGGGCGGTGGCGGAGGCAATGCCGTCAACCATATGTACCGCGAGGGAATCCATGATGTAAGTTTCGTGCTTTGCAATACGGACAACCAGGCCCTCAACGATTCTCCCGTTCCCGTGCATCTGCAGTTGGGTAAGGAGGGTCTCGGTGCAGGTAACAAGCCTGAAAAGGCACGTCAGGCCGCCGAGGAGACGATAGACGAAATCAAGCACATGCTCGATGACGGTACCAAGATGGCCTTTATCACAGCCGGTATGGGCGGTGGTACCGGTACAGGAGCTGCGCCGGTTATCGCCCGTGTAAGTAAGGAGTTGGGTATCCTTACGGTAGGTATCGTCACGATTCCTTTCCGTTTTGAGGGTTCCAAGAAGATAGACCAGGCACTTGACGGGGTGGAGGAAATGTCCAAGCACGTTGATGCCCTCCTGGTCATCAATAACGAGCGCTTGCGCCAAATTTATCCGGAGCTTGCTATTCTTGCCGCTTTCGGTAAGGCTGACGATACGCTGAGCGTGGCAGCCAAGAGTATAGCCGAAATCATAACGGTACACGGACTTATCAACCTCGACTTCAATGATGTGAAGACCGTCCTGAAAGATGGTGGCGTGGCCATCATGAGTACAGGATACGGAGAGGGTGAGAGTAGGGTGAAGAAGGCCATCGACGATGCGCTCAACTCTCCCTTGCTCAATGACAATGACGTGTTCAATTCCAAGAAAATTCTCCTTAGCATAGCCTTTGCCAGCGAGAGCAACGATAACAATGCCGGACTTACCATGGACGAGATGAATGATGTCAATGACTTCATGGAAAGGTTTGGCGATGACTTCGAGTTGAAATGGGGACTTGCCCTTGACCCAGAGTTGGGCAACAAGGTAAAGGTTACCGTTCTCGCTACAGGATTCGGACTCGAAGATGTGGATGGCATGAACCGCCACATCAAAAAGCATACAGAGGAAGAGAATCGCCGTATGGCAGAGGAGGAGGAGAAAAATGTAGAGCGTGCCGAACGCCGCAAACACTACTACGGTTCGGACGGCAATACTCCCCAGTACAAGCGTCGCCCCCATATCTTCCTGTTCCATCCGGAAGACCTCGACAATGAGGAGATTATTATGCAGGTGGAGGATACGCCAACCTACAAGCGTAGCCGCCAGATGCTGGATGACATAAGACATGCAGCTTCAGGTACAGGAATGTCCGACAGGCAAGAGGAAGAACCGGAAGTGCCTGCAAAGGGGGTTATCAGTTTCGCTTAGGCGAACAGTTCCTTTAATACATGCAGCGTCTTCAGCTCGGGAAAGGCCGGCAGATGAAGGCGGTAATACTTCAATATCATCTCTACACACATGTTTCGCTCTTGATGCGACATGGTGTAGAGATGCATTGTTTGGTAGCTGAGGCGCGCCAGGGTTTGCAACCGCTCGGTGTCTATGCCTGTTATGTGGTCGCCGTGAAGGGGGGTGTGGGCGACAAACTTGCCCTCTTGTAGGTCAAATACGTTGCCTTCGGCCTTGTCGCTCAGATTGGGATATATGCCCAGGAAGATGGTCAGCTTCACCATAAAGATAATGTGGAAGTTGGAATAGTTTGCGGGCGATAAGTCCAGCCATTCAAGGCTTTGCTGCAAGAACAGAAAGAGAGACGGGTTTGCCTGTTCGTTGCGTGTGCTGTAAGTGAGAAATTCGGCGAGGAAGAGGGCAATCGTTATTTTGTATGGCGAAACGGGAATGTCCACGTAGGGTTCTGCAATGTATGCGTCCTTCAGTTGCTGTAGATTCTTTTTGGCGTGGTAGTCGAACTCAATGTTCAGTATGGCGAGCGGTTGGAAATACTGTCTCTTCATTTTCCCCTTTGCCGACTTCGAAACCTTGGCAACAAAAGACAGTCGCCCCATTGCTTCGGTAAAGAAGTCTATGATGAGCTTGTTGTCGCCAAATTTGATTGTGTGTAAGACAATAGCCTTCGTTTTTGTTGTCATAACTGCCCGTAATTGCCAAAATATAGGCAAAAATACAAAAAATAAGGCATTTGAAGAAAAAAAATCCCGAAAAGTTTGTGGGAATGGAAGATTTGTAGTAACTTTGCACCCGCAAATGAGGCAACGGTCCCTTCGTCTATCGGTTAGGACGAGAGATTTTCATTCTCTAAAGAGCAGT
>CAVCGV010000030.1:2332-25962 GCA_963601815.1 bacterium | reverse complement strand
TTAAGTGTGCAGCGAGGACGCTGCACCTACTACATTACCCATGCAGCAATCGTAGTAAGCTGACGCGAATACTATAAGCGAGGACGCTTCACCTACTACGAAACACCTTATAAGTTCGTATTGCGGAAAATATACGAACCATCAATCTGTACCTCGTTTTCGGAAACAAGATACTGGATGGCACTGTCTATACTGTGTGAAGGCAACTTTATGGACTGCAGTTCGCTGATAAAATGACGCTGACCGTCAGCAAGAAGTGCAACAATCTCTTTCTTCGCCTGTTCGTAGTATTGTCTGGCGGTAGACGTTTCCGCCTTATGTTCAAGGCACACGTCACACTGGCGGCAGTCCTTGTCGGTAGCTTCGCCGAAATAAGCCAACAGTTGGCGCGAACGGCAGATGTAATCGTTCGTGGCGTAGCCTATCATGCGCTCTATGCGCTTGCTGTACTGCTCGCGGCGCTGCTCCCATACCTCGGGCGGAATGACCACCTTCTCGCCGTCTATGCGGTCTGTGGTATAAGTAATATAAGGTGTCTTTCGACGGGGGATAAAACGAACGATGTGGCGGGCGGAAAGGTTTTTTAGTATCATGTAGACCTGCTGCTGCGTCAGTCCCGTCTTTTGTGCCACAAGACTCTCCTCTATGTATACGTAGTCGGTGAAGAGTCCGCCGTAGAGCCGCAGCAGGGCAGTGATGACATTGTCCTCGTTGGGCGACAGGGAATCGAGCAGATAGAGGTCGTTCCTGTCTATGCAGAACATGAGTCGTGCCGCATTGTCCGGTTCACTCTCGTAATGAAGGTATCCACTCTGTTCCAGGATACGTAGCGCAGCATCTACCTTGGTAGGGAAAAACTTGAAGGTGTACGAGAATTTGTCAATGTCGAAGGCGAAGGTTTTACCGCGGCCGCTCTCTATACCTATCTGAAAGAAGTAGGCAAGGCATTCGTACACGTTGCGTATAAGTTGTCGGTCGGGGAAAGAATCGTCTATACGGTTGCGCAGTTTGCGTTCGTCGCCCGTGTCGTAAAGCAACACGGCATAAGCCTTTGCGCCGTCGCGCCCGGCACGTCCCGCCTCCTGGAAATAAGCCTCCAGCGAGTCGGGGCAGTCGATGTGTATTACCAGTCGCACATCGGGTTTGTCTATACCCATACCAAAGGCGTTGGTGGCCACCATTACCCGTACCTCGTCGCGCTGCCATGCTTTCTGCCGTTCGTCTTTTACCAGAGGGTCAAGTCCGGCATGGTAGAATGTGGCGCTGATGCCGTTGTCCTCAAGTAGTTGGGCCATCTCCTTGGTGCGCCTGCGGCTACGTGCGTACACGATGGCAGCACCATCCACACACTGCAGGATGTGAACCATCTCGCGTAGCTTGTCGGCTACGGTGCGCACAATGTAAGCCAGGTTCTTGCGCTCGAAACTCATGCGGAACACGTTGCGCTCTGCAAACTGCAACTTGTCCTGTATGTCGACCACCACCTCGGGGGTTGCCGTGGCGGTAAGGGCCAGAACGGGTACGCCGGGTTTCTCCTTGCGGATGTCGGCAATGCGGAGGTAAGACGGGCGGAAGTCGTAGCCCCACTGACTGATACAATGGGCCTCGTCTACCGTGATGAAGCTGACCTCCATATGGCGCAGTTTGTCGAGAAAACCTTTCGAACCGATGCGCTCGGGCGATACATAGAGTATCTTTACCCCTCCGAAGATGCAATTGTCCAGCACCTGCTGGTTCTCCCGTTGCGAGCGGTCGGCATAGACTGCGTCGGCAAGTATGCCGTGTTCGCGGAGGTGGTGCACCTGGTCCTTCATCAGGGCTATGAGCGGCGTGATGACGATGCAAACACCTTCTTGAGCAAGGGCAGGAACCTGGAACGTGAGAGACTTGCCGCCACCCGTGGGCATGAGTCCCAGGGTGTCCTTACCAGCAACGATGCTCTCGATGATGTCGCGCTGGATGCCGCGGAAGTCGGGATAGCCCCAATGGGTGCGTAGTATCTCTTGAAATCTGTCCATCTCTCTCTTGTCGGGAGTGCTGCAAGCGGTTATCCTTCGTTAGGACGGATATCCTCTATCTGCAGTTGTACCTGGTTCTTCTTGAAAACATTATCTTCTATGGTGTAGGCAATGTCAAAGCTGCGTTTGCTCTTGATGTAGCGTGCCGATGCACTCTGTCCGAAGGCAATGCCGTTGACGACCGTGCTCGACTTGGAGTCCACCAGTTCCAGTTTGATGTGCTCCTGCTCTCGTCCCACCACCTTGCTGGTTCCGTAGTCGTAGACACCGGACGTGCAGAATACGGGTTTGGGGTTGCACGGACCGAATGGCGAAAAGCGCTTCAGGTCGTTGTGCAGATGCTTGGTAATGTCGCGGAAGTCGATGGCAGCGTCGATGTTGAGAATAGCCTCGGTCTGCTCGGGCGAAATGTGTTCTTCCACATACTGCTGGAAGCGGTTGCGGAACTCGCGTACATGTTCCCACTTCATGGTAAGTCCGGCAGCGTAGGTGTGTCCGCCGAAGTTGAGCAAGAGGTCACGGCAACTCTTGATGGCCGAATAGACGTCAAACCCCGTAACGCTGCGTGCTGACCCTGTAGCCATGTCTCCGTCGCGCGTGATGACGACCGTGGGGCGGAAATATATTTCCGTCAGTCGGGAAGCCACGATGCCTATTACTCCCTTTTTCCAGCTTTCGTCGTAGAGGACAATGCTCGAGTTGTGTTTCTGGCTCTCCAGTCGCGACACGATAAGGTTGGCCTCCTCGGTCATCTGTTTGTCTATGTCCTTGCGCTGTTCGTTGTATTCGTTGATGTGCTTCGCCATGCGCAGGGCAGAGGCAAAGTCTTTCTCCACCAGCAGGTCGACACTCAACTTGCCATTTTCCATACGTCCGGAGGCATTGATGCGCGGCCCTATCTTGAAGATGATGTCGCTCATGGACAGTTCGCGCCCGTTGAGGCTGCAGATGTCTATGATAGACTTCAGACCGATGCTCGGGTTGGTGTTGAGCTGTTTCAGGCCATGGAAGGCAAGGATGCGGTTCTCGTCCACCACGGGCACGATGTCGGCAGCGATGCTGACGGCACAGAAGTCGAGTAGGGGAATGAGTCTGGAAAAAGGAATGTTGTTGTCCTTGGCGAAAGCCTGCATAAACTTGAATCCTACACCACAGCCGCAGAGATGCTTGAAGGGGAACGGGTCGTCTGGCCGCTTGGGGTTGAGGATGGCGACGGCTGGCGGCATCACCTCGTCGGGGACGTGGTGGTCGCATATGATAAAGTCTATACCCAAACTCTTGGCATAGGCTATCTGCTCGTTCGCCTTGATGCCGCAGTCGAGGATGATGACCAGCTTGACACCTGTGCGCTGAGCGTACTCTATGCCCTTGTTGCTTACACCGTAGCCCTCGTCGTAGCGGTCGGGAATGTAGTAGTCTATATTGGAATAGAACTGCTGCAGGAACTTGTACACCAGTGCCACGGCGGTGCATCCGTCCACGTCGTAGTCGCCGTATACGAGTATCCTTTCCTTGCGCCCCATGGCGTCGTTGAGCCTGTCTACAGCCACATCCATGTCCTTCATGAGGAA
The DNA here is from genome assembly GCA_963601815.1 of bacterium. GTDB lineage: Bacteria > Bacteroidota > Bacteroidia > Bacteroidales > Bacteroidaceae > Prevotella. The sequence continues at coordinate 22,373 of CAVCGV010000030.1, read as the reverse complement.
GGGATTGATGAGGTCGGACAACTGGGGCCGGAAGAAGCGCTTGGCAGCCGACTCGGTGGTGATGCCGCGCTTGATGAGCAACTGCCCGAGGATGGGGCTGATGTTCAGTTTGCCGCCCAGTTCGTTTGCCGCTTTCTGCTCTTCGGGTGTGGGTGCGTCATATTTCCACTTAAAATGCATTTTGTCGTTTTTTATTTCTGCCGTCAAAGTTACAAAAATATTGGCACAATACGAAATGTTTTAGGTGAAAAAAACAAATAAGGGGCTGCGACTCTCTTGTCGCAGCCCCTTAAGTATGGTGTGTTGTTTCTTCGGAAATAATGTTAGATGCCCAGCTTCTTGCGGATATCCTTAGGAATGGCATTCTTGTTTACCATGAAGTCCATGGTCTTGTATTGTACGAAAGCCTTGGTCATGTACCATGTGCCCTTGTAGTCGCCATACTCACCCCATGAGTTCTTTACCATGTAGTACTCCTTGCCGTTCTGGTCCTTGGCAATACCGTAGAGGTGCATGCCGTGGTCGTCGGTAGTCTCCCAGTTGTCGAAAGCCTCCTGGCGCATTGCCTGTGTAGGAACGACTTCGGGAGCGTTAACGCCGAGCGAGTCGAATTTCTCTTTCTTCTCGTCCTTTGAAAGCTTGAACCAGTGGTCGGCATCTGTACCGGACATCGAGCGAACCTTCTTCACGTCATAGGCAATACCGAGGCCCTTGCGTGTGAAACCGTCCTCTGTAACGTCGCCACCCCATGCTATGGTGTAGCCGTTGTTTATGGCATTGTCGATAATGCGTGTGATGTCTTCCATAGGCACATTGTAGCTCAGAGGCCAGCGCCAGTTGTCCTGTACCTCTACAGCAAACTGACTCCACATGGGGTGGTGTGTAAAGCTGGTGATGGTAACGTAGTCGTCGAGGTTCAGGCCGAGGCTCTGGCAGAAGGTCTGCGGAGTGTACTGCTTGCCCTGGTAGGTAAACTTATCGGGAGTCTTGCCGATGTACGAGTCGATGATGCCCTGCAGACCGCTCTTCCATGCTGTGGAAATCTTCTTGGCGTTGCTCTTGGCAACAGCCTCCACATAGGGAGTCATTACATTGAAGAACTCGCCGAAGTTGGCAAGTGAGTCGCCTGTCAATGTTCCGGGAGCAGGCATTGCGTCCTCAGGTACAATGCCGTAGTGCTGAAGTGCGTAGAGCACGTCGTAAGCGCTACCGCCCTGTGAGAAGCTTACGTCGCCATGCATTCTGACGGCCAGTGTGGCACGGTCCATGTATGTCTTGTTGGCAACGAACATCTCGCTCAGGTCGTATGTCTTGCCGGTATTCTTCAGAATTTCACTCTCGAAGTAGCTCAGTGTAGAATATGCCCAGCACGTACCGCTGCGGTTCTGGTCCTTGATGCTGGTGATGGGGTTCTGCTTTACTACTGTAAATACAGGCTTGTTCTTGGCGATGGCAGCAGAGTCTTTGGCTGCCTTGATGCTTTTCGCGTTAGCCCCACCGGCAATCAATGCCAGCATGGTGGCAACAATCAATGTCTTCTTCATTAAAATCTTCTCTTTATATTAATAATGTTGTTTCCTGTATGCATTTTTACCTTGCCATGAAGTCCTCTATGTCTTGAGGGTGGTAGGGTATGCGGTCCTTGCCGATAAAGCGGCAACCGTCCTTGGTGATGAGCACGTCGTCCTCGATGCGGATTCCTCCGAAGTCCTTGTAGGTCTCGATTTTGTCGAAATTGAGGAATTCGGCACAGTGCTTCTTGGCTTTCCACTCGTCGATGAGGGCAGGTATGAAGTAGATGCCCGGTTCGTCTGTTACCACGAAGCCCTCCTGCAGTCGGCGTCCCATGCGCAGGCAGTTGGTACCAAACTGCTCCAGGTTAGGCCTTACCTCCTCGTCAAATCCTACGTTTATCTGGTCGAGGTTCTCCATGTCGTGTACGTCCATACCCATCATGTGTCCCAGTCCGTGGGGCAGGAAGATGGCATGTGCACCAGCCTTTACGGCTTCCTCGGTGTCGCCCTTGGTAAGTCCTAAGTCTTTCAGACGTTCAAACATCAGGCGGCATACGGCAAAGTGTACGTCCGCATATTTCACGCCTGGCTTTGCCACCTCAAGGGTGTAGTCGTGGCAGGCTTCCACGATGGAGTAAATCTCCAGCTGTCGCTGCGTGAACTTGCCGCTTACGGGCATGGTGCGTGTGTTGTCCGAACAGTAGTTGTTGACGGTTTCGGCACCGGCGTCGCAGAGGGCGAGTCTTCCGGCTTCCAGCAAGCTGAGCGACGGGTTGCCGTGCATTATTTCACCGTGCTGTGTGTAGATGGTGGCAAAGCTGACCTTTGCGCCGTAAGAATTGGCGATGCCGTCTACCTGTCCGGCTACAAACTTTTCTGTTACGCCCGGACGGGTGAGCTTCATGGCCGTGGTGTGCATCTTGTAGCCGATGACCGCAGCGCGCTCCAGCTCCTCTATCTCCTCTTCCGTCTTGGTAGATCGCATTTTTACCACAGCCTGTATCAGCTTCATGCTTGCCTCTTCCTTCTGCTGGTTGGGGTGAATGCCGAGAAGGTCGAATATCTGCAGCTTGATGTCGTGTCTGTAGGGAGGCAGGAAATGAATCTTGCGCTTCTCGGCCATGGCGGTGTTGCAGATGGTCTTGAGGGTTTTCATAGGTGCCGTGTTGCGGATGCCGACCTGTTCTGCCATGTCGTGTATGCTGTCCACGCTGCCGTACCATACGATGTCCTCTATGTCTATATCGTCGCCCACGAGGGTCTCGATGTCGTTGTCTATGTCAATGACGCCTACCAGTCCGTCCCGATTCTGGCCGAAGTAGTACAGGAACGATGAGTCCTGCCGGAATGGAGCGTATCCGTTGTTAGGGTAATTGCAAGGCGATTCGTTATTCCCGAAAAGTATAATGATGCCGCTTCCTACGATGTCTTTCAGCTCCTTGCGGCGCTTGATGTAAGTATCCTTGCTAAACATATTTTTAGAGATATTTTAATTTTTCCGCAAAGTTAGTAATTATTTTGTAAAAAATCATTATCTTTGCAATTAAAATTGCATATTTAGTGTGAATTTATAAATAATTAATACAATGACGCGTGTTTCGGCATGTTAAAGGTGTAATTATGGAGACTTTTAAGAATGTAGGACTTGTCTTGGAGGGTGGAGGCATGAGAGGTGTCTTTACCAGTGGTGTGCTCGATGCTTTTATGAAGCACGACCTTTTCTTTCCCTATGTGGTGGCTGTTTCCGCAGGGGCGTGTAACGGCATGTCGTACATCAGCAGACAGCCACGCCGCGCGCGTATTTCCAATATCGACTATCTGGCGCGTTACCAGTACATAGGTATCCGCCATCTCGTGACGCAGGGGTGCATCTTCGACCGTGAACTGCTCTACGACAAGTTCCCCAACCAGTTGCTACCTTTCGATTTTGACACTTTCTTCATGCATGCAGCAGGATTTGAGATGGTAACGACCAACTGCCTCACGGGGCAGCCCATGTACCTCTCTGAGACGCGCGACCGCCAGCGTGCCCTCGATGTGGTGCGCGCATCGAGCAGTCTGCCTTATGTCAGCAAGATTGTCACGGTAGACGGCATCCCCATGCTCGACGGTGGCATCGCCGACAGCATTCCCGTGCAGCACGCCATGGACATGGGGTATGAACACAACGTGGTGATACTTACCCGCAACAAAGGATGGCGCGATACGGGCAAGGACCGCAGGATTCCTTATCTTTATAAGCATTATCCGCGCTTGAGGGTGGCTTTGAGCCGTCGCCACAAGTCTTACAACGAGCAGATGCAGTTGGTGGACGACCTGGAGGCGGCTGGCAAGGTTACGTGCATACGCCCTGTACGCCCGCTGGAGGTGGGGCGTATAGAAAAAGACATCGACAAGTTGGAGCGACTGTACGAAGAAGGTTTTTCCCTGGGCGAAGCCTTTTGCAAGAATAACCGGTAAAAACACAATGGGATTGATGGGGAAATCGCATACAATCCCATACAATCGCATAGAATCCCATAATTGCCAAAACGGAATGTAGTATCTTTGCATCGTGAACAAGAAAGTACGTCTCCGTAACCCGAACAAATCCCGAACAAATCCCGAACCCGTACTATCAACCCGTCAAACACCATCCCATTATGAAACCAACAACTAACGCCTTCTCAATCAAAAAAGGCAGCCATAGTAGATACAGCGTCCTCGCTGCACCATCAAAATATGGATTCAGCGTCCCCGCCGTACCATCAACAATAACTATATGTGGTATTTGCCCGAATATTTGCGTTTCGCCTTGACGGGGGCAGAATGGAATGTACCGCCTGAAGAAATACTTCTGCCACCGCCCGTAACACCGCCATACTCAGACCATCGCGAGCGTATGCGCTGTACATAGTCGACGGTTTCCGTGCCGCGCATGTAACCGTGTTTTACAATAGGGTCGGTATAGTAGGCTGGCTGGGAAAGCAGCAGGACAAACTCGCTCACGTCGCCCCAGTTGTGTGGGTTCTTTCCGTGTTTCTTCGCCAGCGCCATGGCGTCGCGGATATGGTAGAGTCCGCCGTTGTAGGACGCCAGCGCGTAGAGGATGCGCTGGGCGGGGTCTCCGATGTCGCCCAGCAGTCCCTGCAATTCGGCCATGTATCGGGCTGCCGCTGCAACATTGGCCTCGGGGTCGTGCACCATGTTCTGGGGCAAACCGAGGTGGGCAGCCGTAGACGGCATAATCTGCATCAGGCCCTGTGCGCCTGCCCACGACTTGGCGTTCGGGTCGAAGCAGCTCTCCTGGTAACACTGTGCGGCCATCAGTCGCCAGTCCATACGTGCCGTGGGGGCGTATGTCTGGAAGAGGCGGTCGTACTTGGAGATGACTCCCTTCTGGCGGTTGAGGAAGGGGGAGTAGACGTGGCGGCTGATGCTGCGCGAAGAAAGGAGGAAAGTTTCTTCCTTCTGTACTTGGGCGATAAGCTGCGGTCTGAACCACGAGTTGAGCGTGTCGGCAAGCGACTTGTTACCCTCTGCTACCGCCCATTGGGTGCGTGTGCTGTCGGGGGTAACACCACAGTAGAGGAGTCCGGCGGTATCTTTCCCTTTGCCGTGGGGCAAGGGCACGGCGATGATGTCGCCCTCGCCCTTGGACAGTTTCTTTACCATTTCGGCCGTGTCCTTACACTCCTCCACGCGCAGGGATACGCCTATCTGCTGGGCAAACTTCTCGCACAGCATGTACTGTAGGCCCATGCCTCGCCCGTGGTATTCATAATAGGTGGTGGGCCCGTTGACCGTGAGCATGATCAGTTCGCCGTTCGACACGATGTCTTCCAGCGAAAGGGCACCGGCAGACTTGTGAGCGGCGGTATCGGCAACCGACTCCTGTTCCACGGGGGTGCCCCATGGAGTAAGCTCGGGCTGTTCTTTCTTGGAGGAACAGCAGGAGAGCAGCAAAAGTGCAACTATTGCGGATAAATATACTTTCTTCATCTTTGCGGGGTACAAAAGTACAAATATTCTTGCATATTCAAGCGAAAAGCACTACTTTTGCATTGAAAATCACATAAAATTAAGAAAAAATGTTACGAATAGCAGTACAATCCAAGGGGCGACTCTTCGATGACACGATGAATTTGCTTGCTGAGGCAGACATCAAGGTAAGTGCCTCCAAACGCACCCTGTTGGTGCAGTCTACGAATTTTCCCATAGAAGTGTTGTACCTGCGCGACGATGATATTCCGCAGAGCGTGGCGAGTGGAGTCGCCGACATCGGCATCGTGGGCGAGAACGAGTTTGTGGAGCGCGGCGAGAACGCGCAGATTATCCAGCGGCTCGGATTCAGCAAGTGCCGTCTCAGTCTTGCCATCCCCAAGAAGATAGACTATCCCGGACTGCAGTGGTTTAACGGCAAGAAGATAGCCACCTCTTACCCCAACATACTGCGCAACTTCATGAAGAAGAACGGCATCAATGCCGACATTCACGTCATTACCGGTTCGGTGGAAATCAGTCCGGGCATTGGTCTTGCCGACGGCATTTTCGACATTGTCAGCTCCGGCTCCACGCTCGTGAGCAACAGTCTGGCAGAGGTGGAGGTCGTCATGAAGAGCGAGGCGCTGCTGATAGGCAACTGGAACATGGACGAGCAGAAGCACCAGATACTGAACGAGATGCTGTTCAGGTTTGACGCCGTACGCTCGGCACAGGACAAGAAGTATGTCATGATGAATGCACCCAAGGACAAGGTGGAGGCCATTACGCAGGTGCTGCCCGGCATCAAGAGTCCTACGGTAATACCACTTGCCGACGAGCAGTGGTGCAGCATCCATACCGTTCTGGACGAGAAGAGGTTTTGGGAAATCATCGGAAAGCTGAAGGAGCTTGGCGCACAGGGCATTCTTGTGACCCCTATAGAGAAGATGATATTGTAAGGTATGCTGTCGGTCGGGCACGATGGTGAGCCGGGGCGGCAGACTAAAGGAACGAAAAGCATGAATGTAATCGAATATCCGGCAAAGGAGGAGTGGGGCGGTCTCGTGGAACGCCCCCATCTGGACGTTTCGCAGCTCAACGCTGTAGTACAGGATGTACTGGACGATGTGAAGAAGAATGGCGACGAGGCGGTAAAACGCTACGAAGAGAAGTTTGACCATGCACAGCTTGATACGCTGCGCGTGTCGCAACAGGAAATGGACGAGGCGGAGCGCGCCGTAACACCCCAACTGAGGGAGGCGCTCGAACTTGCCCATGCCAATATTTCACGTTTCCACGAGAGCCAGCGCTTTGAAGAAGTGAAGACGGAAACGTGCCCGGGTGTGACTTGTTGGCAGAAGAGTGTGCCCATACAGAAGGTGGGGCTCTACATTCCGGGCGGTACGGCACCGCTCTTTTCCACCGTGCTGATGCTTGCCACTCCTGCCAGGATAGCCGGTTGTGACGAGATAGTGCTGTGTACGCCTCCCGATGCACAGGGTAAGGTGAACCCCGCCATTCTGGTGGCGGCAAGGATTGCAGGCGTGAACAAGATATTCAAGGCGGGTGGCGTGCAGGCCATCGGCGCCATGGCCTACGGTACGGAGAGTGTGCCTAAGGTGTACAAGATTTTCGGACCCGGCAACCAGTATGTCATGGCTGCCAAACAGCAGGTTTCGCTGCACAGTGTGGCGATAGACATGCCCGCTGGTCCGTCGGAAGTGTGCGTGGTGGCCGATGAGGCGTGCAACCCCGTATTTGTGGCTGCCGACCTGCTTTCGCAGGCTGAGCACGGCTTCGACTCGCAGGTGTTTTTCATAACCGATTCGGAGAAACTCATCGGCTGGGTGCAAGAAGAGGTGGAGGCACAGCTTGCCCGTTTGCCGCGCAAAGAGATGGCACAGGCGTCGCTCGACAACTCGAAGTTTGTCCTTGTTCGCGACATGGACGAAGCCATCGACCTTGCCAATGTGTATGCGCCCGAGCACCTTATCATTGCCGCCAAAGACTATGAGGGCCTGGCCGCGAAGGTGGTGAATGCCGGCAGCGTGTTCCTGGGCAACTATGCCTGTGAGAGTGCCGGCGACTATGCCAGCGGCACTAACCATACATTGCCGACACACGGGTACGCCCTGGCTTACAACGGGGTGAACCTCGACAGCTATAACCGCAAGATAACATTCCAGCACCTTACGGAGGAGGGCATTGCGCATATAGGGGAGGCCGTGGTGACCATGGCAGAGAACGAACGGCTCGAAGCACACGCCAATGCGATGAGGCTGAGGGTGGAGGCTGTGAAAAACAAGTGCGGCGAATGATGAAAGGCGTGCGAAACACACGCTCAGCATAGCTCTAAAGAAACTACAGACATGAAAGAACTGAAAGATTTGTGCCGTGAAAATATATGGCACTTGGCACCATACAGCTGTGCTCGAAACGAGTTCAGCGGAAGGACTGCACGCGTTTTTCTCGATGCCAACGAGAATCCGTACAACAGTCCGTACAACAGATATCCTGACCCGCTGCAGCTGGAACTGAAAGGGGTTCTCGCCAAACAGAAGAGAGTGGCCCCCGAAAACATCTTCCTGGGCAACGGATCGGACGAGGCGATAGACCTGGTGTACCGCGTCTTCTGCCAGCCAAAGGTAGACAACGTGGTGGCCATAGCACCGACGTACGGCATGTATGAGGTGTGTGCCGACATCAACGACGTGGAGTACCGCCCCGTACTGCTCGACGAGAAATACCAGATTACAGCCGAGCGACTGTTGGCAGCGTGCGACAGCCATACGAAGGTAATATGGATTTGCAGTCCGAACAATCCCACCGGCAACCGCCTGGCGGCAGAAACCATCGACAAGGTGCTGAATGAGTTTGATGGCATCGTCGTGGTGGACGAAGCATACAGCGACTTCTCTACGGCTCGTCCCTTCAGACTGCAACTGGCCAAGTACCCCAACCTCGTCGTGCTCAACACCATGAGCAAGGCATGGGGCTGCGCCGCCATTCGCCTGGGAATGGCTTTTGCGTCAAAGGACATCATAGATATATTTAATAAGGTGAAATATCCCTATAATGTCAACCTGCTGACGCAGCAGCAAGCCCTTGAGGTGCTGAAAGACCCGTTCAGGGTGGACGAATGGATAAAGAACATCCTGCAGGAAAGGGGAAAGGTGATGGCTGCCCTCGAGGAACTGCCCATCTGCGAGAAGGTGTATCCCACGGATGCCAACTTCTTCCTTGCCAAGGTGACGGACGCACAGGCCATATATGACTACCTGGTAGCCAAAGGCATCATCGTGCGCAACCGTAACAGCGTGATGCTCTGTGGAAACTGCCTGCGCATTACCATCGGGAAGAAAAGCGAAAATATGGAACTCTTGGCGGCTCTCAGACAATACTGAAAAAATATTGCATCTTTTTTGCAACAAAATAAGATTTTTTCGGTTATAGTATAAGTGGGTTCCAAAAGAAGGATTCGCATATTTTGTGTATAAACCATAAGAAAGAATGAGAAAATACATTGTCATGGCAATGGTGCTGTTGGCTGTAGCCGACACTGTCTCCGCCCAGTCGTCGAGCATGACCGACGACCAGGTAATGAGCTACGTAATGAAGGAGCATAGTGCCGGAACATCCAACTCGCAGATTGTCACAAAACTGATGCAGCGCGGCGTGGACATTCAGCAGATAAGGCGTGTGCGCACTAAATACGAGAAAATGCAGAGCCAAGGTTCCCTGTCGGATGCTACCGCGCGTACCGGCAAGAGTACTGACAGCCGTCTGCGTACCAACAACGGCAAGGAACGTTCCGATTACGGAAAGAACGCCGACAAGGAGGCTTCTGCCTATTCCAACTATAGGGTGCAGGCGCAGCGTGACACACGCTACCAGCACACTTACAATGAGGATGACGAGGAGTATCTCGACTTCCAGAACGAGATGGACGTAATGGTGGCCGACACGAAGGAGAAAAACCGCAAAAAGGTGTTCGGGCGCGACATCTTCAACAACAAGGAGTTGAGCTTCGAACCCAACATGAACATCGCTACTCCCCAGAATTACCGCTTGGGTCCCGGCGATGCTGTCATCATAGACATTTACGGTGCTTCGCAGAAGACCATAGAGGGTACTGTGTCTCCTGACGGAGAAGTGACCATCGACGGATTCGGACCCGTGCAGGTGAGCGGACTTACCGTGGCGCAGGCCAACAGCCGTCTGCGAAGTACACTTGGTAGCCGTTACAGCAGCAGTAGGATAAAGCTCACGGTGGGGCAGACCAAGACCATCATGGTAAATGTGATGGGCGAGGTAAAAGCCCCGGGTACATACACCCTTTCGGCTTTCGCTACCGTGTTCCACGCGCTCTATATGGCGGGAGGTACCAACGACCTCGGTACACTGCGTAACATCAAGGTTTACCGCAACAACCGCCTCGTAACGCAGGTGGACATCTACGACTACATACTTAACGGTAAGCTTACGGGCAACGTGCGACTGGCTGAAGGCGATGTTATCGTAGTGGGACCGTACGACTGCCTCGTAAACATTACGGGTAAGGTGAAACGCCCCATGTTCTATGAAATGAAGAAGAACGAGAGCATTAACTCTGTGCTCAAGTATGCGGGCGGATTTATGGGCGATGCCTACACCAAGGCGGTGAGGGTAAACCGCAAGACGGGCCGCGAGTATGCTGTCTTCAACGTCGAAGAGTTTGACTTCTCTGGATTCCGCATCGCAGACGGCGACTCGGTTTCGGTAGACTCCATCCTGCCGCGTTACGCCAACACGGTGGAGGTGAAGGGAGCGGTCTTCCGCCCGGGAATGTACAACATAGGTGAGCAGATTAACAGTGTGCGTACGCTTGTGGAGCACGCTGAGGGCCTGACAGAGGATGCCTTCACGGCACGTGCCGTAATGCACCGCATGAAGGCTGACCGCTCCCTCGAGGTGCTGAGTATCGACATTGCCGGCATCATGAGCGGAAGGGTGGCTGATGTTCCCCTGAAGGAGAACGACGTGCTCTTCATCCCCACCAAGCAGGACAAGCAGATAGAGCGCACCATTACCATACGCGGCGAAGTAATCTACCCCGGCACGTATAAGTATGCGGACAACGAAACCATAGAGGACTTTGTCCTGCAGGCTGGAGGCCTTACGGAGAAGGCTTCGACCGTAAAGGTAAGCGTAAGCAGAAGGGTGATAGACCCGAAAGCCGTTGCCCCGAGCGCTACGCTGGCACAGACATTCGACCTTTCGCTCAAGGACGGGTTTGTCATAGATGGAAAGCCAGGCTTTGTACTGATGCCGTTCGACGAGGTGTATGTTCACCGCAACCCCAGCTATACGGAACAGCAGAATGTGAGTGTGGAGGGTGAGGTGCTCTTTGGCGGAACGTTCGCCATGGACAAACGACCAAGTAGACTGAGCGACCTGTACAAACGGGCAGGAGGTGCTACGCAGCATGCTTACATCAACGGTGCACGCCTGATTAGGAAGACCAACGATACAGAGCGCGACTTGATGGTTGCCATAATGAAGAAGGAACGCGAGAGCCAGCAGAAGAACATCCTGCAGTTGGCGGCAAGCAGCAACAACGCCTCGGCTATCCAGCAGCAGGCTTCCAATGCTACCAGTACCGATCTGGAGAAGTTCAACGTTCCGGTTGAGTATACGGTGGGTATAGACCTGGAGGCTGCCATCAAGAACCCAGGGTGCGACAATGATTTGGTACTGCGCGAAGGTGACCGTCTCGTCATTCCTGAATATGACGGAACCGTGAAGATTAACGGTGCTGTGATGTTCGCAAATACAGTGGCCTACCAGAACGGGAAGAGTGCTTCGTTCTACATCAACCAGGCTGGTGGGTACGCTTCGGATGCCGTCAAGCGCAAGGCTTACATCATCTATATGAACGGTAAGGTGTCGAAGGTAAGCAATGGTGCAAAGGTAATGCCGGGTTGCGAAATTGTCGTTCCGAGCAAGTTGAAGCGTAAAATGACAGTGGCTGAAGGCATGAGCCTTGGTTCCAGCATGTCAAGCATAGCAGCCATGATTGCTACTGTCGCCAACATGGTGAAGAAGTAGGAGAATTGATCTAAACAAGAAAAAGCTCCATCCACATAGCAAATGTGGATGGAGCTTTTTGTTTTGCCCAGTCTTGAAAACTTTATTGGCGTGTTCAGAAATACACGCATGTCGTTACGTTCAAGGCTGATTTACAGGATTCTCGATTACTTCGTTTCCTGCTCTTCTTGCATGTCCAGGAACTCGTTGTTCTTGTCGTAGAATTCGTACTGCAGGAAAGCAAGTTTCTGCGAGGCAACCACCTGGATGCCTAATCCATACTTGAACTGCCATTTACGCTTGAGGGAGAATACCCCCTTGTTGATAAATGCGGACACATAAGGATTGACGTACAGCGTGAATCGCTTGATACCTACCTTGTTCACCAGGAAGTCTATTTTACGTTCCAACTGGTCGGTGAAGAGAATGCTCGACTTGATTTTGCCGGAACCGAAGCAGGTGGGGCATGTTTCCTCGACATTGACGTCCATGGCTGGGCGTACACGCTGTCGGGTAATCTGCATCAGTCCGAATTTGCTTAGTGGCAGGATGTTGTGCTTGGCGCGGTCTTTCTGCATGTTCTTGCACATGCGCTCGTAGAGAAGTTGACGGTCTTCGGAGAGGTGCATGTCGATAAAGTCGACCACAATGATGCCTCCCATGTCGCGTAACCTCAACTGGCGGGCCAGTTCGTCGGCGGCCCCTAAGTTCACGTCCAGCGCATTGGCTTCCTGTCCTTTTTCGCGTGTACGGTTGCCGCTGTTCACGTCTACCACATGCAGGGCCTCCGTATGCTCTATGATAAGGTAAGCACCGTGTCCGTAGTTGACAACACGCCCGAAACCAGACTTAATCTGTTTCGTGACATTGAAGTTGTCAAAGATGGGCAGCTTTCCCTTGTAGAGTTTTACTATGTCAGCCTTATCGGGTGCGATGAGCGTGACATAGTGTTTAATTTCCTTCATAATCGCCTCGTCGTTCACATAAATGTTCTGGTACGAGGGATTGAACAAGTCGCGCAGTAGTGCCACAGCCCTTCCTGTCTCTTCGAAGACGGTCTGTGGCCTCGTTTGTGTCTTTTGTACTCTTTCCAGGGTGCTTTCCCAACGCTGGGTTAGCACTTTCATCTCTGCGTCAAGCTCTGCCACGCGTTTCCCTTCTGCCACGGTACGTACTATGACGCCGCAGTTCTTGGGCATGATGCTGTGTATAAGCTGCTTGAGACGTGCACGCTCAGCCCCGCTCTTTATCTTGGACGAGACGCATACTTTTTCCCCGAAGGGCATAAGTACAAGGTATCGCCCGGAAAAGGACAGTTCGGCGGTAAGTCGTGGCCCCTTGGTAGAAATGGGTTCCTTTACGATCTGGACCAGTACCTCCTGGCCAGGCTTCAGCACATTCTGTATGCTTCCGTCCTTGTCAAGCTCCGGTTGTCTGCTTGCTTTGGCAAACGGGAACATTCGCTTGCGGTCGCTTTGTACCTGCTTGAGATACTTCTGGTAAGAGTTGAAATGACTTCCTAAGTCAAGATAGTGAAGAAATGCGTCGCGCTCGTGACCTACGTCCACAAAGCAAGCGTTAAGGCCTGGCATCAGCTTCCTTACCTTTGCTATGTAGATGTTGCCCACCGAGAATGATGCCTCGCGTGGCTCGTTCTGGTATTCCACCAGCAACTTGTCCTCCATGAGTGCAATCGAAATATCCTTCTGTTGGACATCTATTACTACTTCGCTTGTCATTTTGTCTTCAAATCTTGAATAAATAATGTGATACAAAAAAGGCATGTCAAACTCTCCAATCTGACATGCCTCCTCAGCCAGAATAGACTGAGAGCAAGGATTTACTTGCTCTTGTGTCTGTTCTTGCGCAATCTCTTTTTACGCTTGTGAGTAGCCATCTTGTGGCCCTTCTTTTTCTTTCCGTTTGGCATGATTTTGAAATTTTAAATATTGTTGTTAATATGTTCTTTCCTTTAAGCTCGTAGCTAAGGCTTTTTTAGCCGCGCATCTCCTCAACGAAGCTCTTGGCGGGCTTGAAACAAGGCAGGTCGTGAGCGGGGATGGTAATAGTGGTGTTCTTGGAAATGTTGCGGGCTGTCTTTTCTGCACGGCGCTTGATGTTGAAGCTGCCGAAACCGCGAAGGTAAACATTCTCCTTCTTCTTGAGCAAACTGTCCTTTACTGCTTCCATGAAAGCCTCTACAACAACGCTTACGTCTTTCTTGGCTACGCCTGTTGACAAAGACACCTCATTGATAATATCTGCTTTTGTCATTTCTTTGTAATTTTACTATTTCTACAATGTTCGTTTTTACAATCGGTGTGCAAAGATACAAGTTTTTTATGATATGGCAAAATTGTTAGCACTTTTTTTGATTTTTTATTGCTCTAAGTATTTGCATATAAGGTTTTTATTGCGTACTTTTGTATCACAATAGATAATGTTTATGAGATTTTTCAATTTTTGTTTATGCTTTTTGAGCCTTTTCCTGTGCTTGCTGGCTGAAAATGCGGCTGGTAAGGAGTGGAGTGCCGACGATGTACCCATGCCGTATCTGACGGATGCCCGCTTGCACGTGTCGGACCCGGACGGACTCCTCACAAGCGAGGCGCTCGATTCTGCCAATGTCTATCTGGCAAGGCTCGAAAAGGAGTGCAAGGTGCAGAATGTGCTTGTCGTGGCAGGCAATGTGAAGGATGCCGATGCTTTCCGCATGGCCCAGGACTTGGGAAACAAGTATGGGGTAGGAGACAAGAAGAACCGGCGTGGGCTGGTTGTTGTCATCGCCGTGAACGACCGCAAGTATTTTGTGGCTCCGGGAAGTGGACTGGAAGGCGAGTTGACCGATGTGGACTGTGACGCCATTGCGCGGGCGTGCATCGTTGCCAACATGCGCAACGGGGACATCAACGCGGCGGTGGTGGACGTGAGTCGTGCCATATATAATAAGGTGAAGACGGGACGCACGGGCGTGGAGGATGTTGATGATGCTTCGTTCGATGAGGACGATTGGGCTACGGTCATCGTGTTGCTGGTGATAATCTTCGGTATTCCTGGTTATATGCTCGTAAGGTATGTGCTCGAAGAACTTGGCATTGTCAAGAAGCGCAAGCGCACGGGTGGTGGCAGGCGGCGCAATAATCATGACGACTTCTTTCCTCCCTTCTTCTTCGGAGGCGGCGGAGGTTTCTCCGGAGGGTCTTCAGGAGGATTTAGCGGTGGAAGCTTCGGAGGCGGAACATTCAGCGGCGGCGGTTCGGGCGGCGGATGGTAAGAGTCGGGGGCGTGCCTTAGGGTTTACCTTTTTTTCTGACGATAAAACCGGTGGTTCAGGGCGTACAAACACTTTTCCGCATTACTAAGCAATATAAACAATGTACATTACTAAGCAATATAAACTATAAACAAATAAAATTATGAAGAACAAAACTTTATGGATCGTGTTAGGAATAGTCGTAGTGCTGGTGCTTTGGGCCTTCAGCAGCTACAACGGAATGGTGAGTCAGCAGGAGCAGGCTACCACCGAACTGGCAAATGTGCAGGCTCAGTATCAGCGTCGTGCAGACATGATGCCGCAGTTGGCCAAGATAGTCAAGGCTTACGCCAAGCACGAAAAGGAGACTTTTGAGGAGGTGACTAAAGCACGTGCGTCTGTGGGGCAGGTGAAACTTGATGCTGACAACCTTACAGCCGAAAAACTGAAGCAGTACACGGCAGCGCAGGGCGAGCTGGCATCCGCATTCTCCAAACTGATGGTAGTGGCGGAAAAGTATCCCGAGCTGAAGGCGAGCGAGAACTTCCAGGCATTGCAGGCCCAGGAGGAGGGCACGGAGAATAGGATAGGGGAGGCCCGCCGCAAGTATAACGAGGCGGTACAGGCGTACAACCAGATGGTTAGGCGTATGCCCGCAGCCCTCGTTGCCCGGATGTTCGGGTTCGAAACGATGCCCAAGTTCGAGGCGGCAGAAGGTGCAGAAAAAGCCCCCGATCTCGATATCTAAGAAAGTAATGTATAGTATTGTGTCCGGCATGTGGAAATTCCGCATGCCGGATTTTGTTGTTTTATGGCAAATATTATAAACGCTCTTTTCGTCATTCTCGAAAAAACTTTGTAACTTTGCACAAAATTTAAGGAAACAAGGTAATAAGGTTATGAAACAGACAAAAATAGTAGCTTCGATAAGCGACCGTCGTTGCGACCAGGAGTTTATCCGCAAACTCTTTTTCGCCGGTATGAATGTTGTCCGTATGAATACGGCCCACGCCACAGAGGAGGGTATACGCACCATCGTGCGTAACGTGAGAGCCGTCTCGCCTCATATCGGTATCATGATAGATACCAAGGGGCCTGAGGTGCGTACCACCGACGTAAAGGAGCCTATACATTATAATATAGGTGATGTGGTGAAGATTTTTGGGCGTCCGGAGATGGAGTCTTCACACGACATAGTCAACCTTAGTTACCCTGATATTGCTGCCGACGTGAAGGTAGGCGACGACTTGCTCTTCGATGATGGAGAACTCGATATGAAGGTTATCGAGAGTAATGGTCCTATGTTGGTGGCAGAGGTGCAGAACGAGGGTGTGCTCGGTGCGCACAAAAGCGTTAACGTACCTGGTGAACATATTGACCTCCCGGCACTTACCGAGAAAGACAAGAAGAATATTCTGCTCGCCATAGAACTTGATATTGATTTCATAGCCCATTCGTTCGTACGCAATGCCGCAGACGTGAAGGCGGTGCAGGATATTCTGGACGAGCACGGCAGCGACATCAAGATAATCTCTAAGATAGAGAATCAGGAGGGTGTGGACAACATCGACGAAATCATCTCCGCTTCCTATGGCATCATGGTGGCTCGAGGCGACCTCGGTATTGAGGTTCCTATCGAGAAGATTCCGGGAATACAGCGCCGCATCATAGCCAAATGTGTGAAGGCACGCAAGCCGGTTATCGTTGCCACGCAGATGCTCCATACTATGATAAAGAACCCCCGTCCAACACGCGCCGAGGTTACCGATATTGCCAACGCCATCTTCTACCGTACAGATGCCCTGATGTTGAGCGGTGAAACGGCAAGCGGCAAGTATCCTGTAGAGGCTGTGCAGACCATGGCACGTATCGCCGAGCAGGCCGAACTGGACAAGTCGCCGCTTAACGACATCGACCCCATCGAGGGGGGAGAGATTACGCAGAAACTCTTCTTGGCGCATGCAGCCATAGAAGCCACCAAGCAGTTGGGTGTGAAGGGAATCATTACCGACGGCGAGACTGGTCAGACGGCCCGAGACTTGGCGGCGTTCCGTGGTCCCAATCCCGTGCTTGCCATCTGCTACAAAGAGAAACTGCAGCGTTGGCTCAACTTGAGCTACGGTGTCATCCCTATCTACCAAAAGGAACAGATATCCACCAAAGCTATGTTTACTGCTGCTGTGCGCATGTTGCGGCAGAAGGGCTAC
This sequence comes from bacterium, assembly GCA_963601815.1. GTDB lineage: Bacteria > Bacteroidota > Bacteroidia > Bacteroidales > Bacteroidaceae > Prevotella. Next base: position 5,370 of record CAVCGV010000030.1, on the reverse strand, counting down.
CTCGAGGCAGAGGACAAGATAGCCTACCTTAGTGGAAGCTTTGGTGAAGGCGGCGGTACTACTTTCGTGGAAATCAACAAGGTACAGAAGATATTCGACAATAGTTACAGTTTCAATCTTCCCTCCAACGGTATCGAGGACAAATAACAGGGTGGATGCAAAATGTTGCTGAAAGATTTGCCATGTTCGCAAAAAAGCACTATATTTGCACCCGATATTACCAAAAAAGCTGTTTTCAATGAAGAAATTAGCATTATCATGTATAGTGGCGTTGGCTGTAGCCTTCGCCTTCTCGGGATGTGCTTCCAAGCAGGTTGCCTATTTCCAGAACATCGACACGTTAAACCTCTCGGCTTCGCGCATGCTGTATGATGCACGCATCATGCCCAAGGATCAGTTGTCCATCATCGTGAAGGCGACTAACGAGGAAGCTTCCAAGCCCTTTAACCTTAATTCTGGTACCAGTGGAATGTCGCAACAACTGCAGAACCAGCAGTATTACCTTGTGGACAATGAGGGAAACATCGAATTCCCTATTATCGGTAAGTTGCATGTCCTCGGCCTTACATCGCGTGAGTGTGAAGACCTTGTGCGTGAAAAGATAAGTCCATACCTGGCTGCCAGCGAGCACCCTTTGGTGTCCGTTCGTATGGCCAGTTTCCGTGTGGTTGTAACAGGCGAGGTGGGTAGCCCCGGTGTTGTTAGCGTACCCAACGAGAAGATGAGCATCGTAGAGGCTTTGGCACAGAGTGGAGACCTTGGTCTGCAGGGTAAGCGTAAGAACGTGATGCTGATACGCGAGGACGCTACCGGCCAGAAGTCGGTTCACCGTCTCGACCTTACGGACGCCAACGTGTTCAATTCGCCCTACTTCTATCTCCAGCAGAACGACATCGTGTATGTTGAGCCCAACGGAGCCAAGAAGGGAACAGCAGGGTTGAGCAACTCCATTACTTTCTGGATAGGTCTTACCTCGTCCATCATTTCGTTGGCGACACTCATAGTCAGCTTTACCAAATAACGGATTTTGTAGCGTACAAACACTTAAAAAGATTACTATAACATTATATAATTATGTGTGGTATTGTAGGATATTTAGGAAAGGGACAGGCTTTCCCCGCCCTCATTAAGGGGCTCAAGCGCCTCGAGTACCGCGGATATGACTCTGCGGGTGTGGCACTTGTAGGAAAGGATGGTTCCCTGAATGTATATAAGACAAAGGGAAAGGTGGCAGACCTGGAAGCTTTCTGCTCGGACAAGGACATTACGGGAAGCGTAGGTATCGCCCATACACGATGGGCCACGCACGGTGAGCCTTCTTCGGTAAATGCCCATCCGCATTATTCCACGTCCAAGAACCTTGCCATCATTCACAATGGCATTATCGAGAACTATGCCGATATCAAGAAGAACTTGATTTCAAAGGGTGTAGAGTTCAAGAGCGATACTGATACAGAAGTGCTCGTACAGTTGATAGAGTACATTCAGGTGAAGAAGGAACTTGACTTGTTGACTGCCGTACAGGTGGCTCTTCGCCAGGTGATAGGTGCTTATGCCATCGCTCTTCTTGACAAGCGCAACCCTAACCAGATTATAGCAGCTCGCAAGCAGAGTCCGCTGGTAGTGGGTATCGGCAACGACGGTGAGTTCTATCTCGGTTCTGATGCCAGTCCTATTATCGAGTACACAGACCAGGTGGTTTATCTGGAGGATGGCAATATTGCCGTGATGCGTCTCGGCGAACCCCTGCAGGTAGTGAATACCCAGAACGTAAAACTCAACCCAGAGGTGCAGACGGTTGACATCGACCTCGGCCAGATAGAGAAGGGTGGATTCCCCCACTTCATGCTGAAGGAAATCTTCGAGCAGCCAGAGTGCTTGCGCAACTGTATGCGTGGGCGTGTGGTGAGCCGTACGGTCGAGACGCGTGTGATGACCGACGATGGTGCATCTGCTACCGACAAAAAGACTGAGATGGGCGTAGTACTCAGCTCTATCACCGACCACCGTAAGCAGCTCCTCAATGCCAAGCGATTCATCATCGTGGCTTGCGGTACCTCATGGCATGCAGGTCTTATAGGCAAGCAGATGATAGAAAACTATTGCCGCGTGCCGGTAGAAGTGGAGTATGCTTCCGAGTTCCGTTACCGCAACCCTGTGGTTACGAAGGATGATGTTGTCATAGCCATCTCGCAGAGTGGCGAGACGGCCGATACCTTGGCTGCTGTCAAGCTTGCCAAGGAGAATGGGGCATTCATTTACGGCATCTGCAACTCGATAGGCAGCAGCATCGCGCGTGCCACAGATACAGGAACATACATCCATGTAGGTCCCGAGATAGGTGTCGCATCTACCAAGGCTTTCACCGGACAGGTAACCGTGCTCATACTCTTGGCTCTTGCCATCGGGCGAGAGAAAGGTACCATTGCCAGTGAAGATTACCAGGACATCACGGAGCAGCTGTGGAGCATTCCCGAGAAGATGAAGGAAGTGCTCACGCTCAACAATAAAATAGCCGACTTGAGCCGTTCTTTCACCTATGCACGTAATTTCATTTACTTGGGTCGCGGATTCAGTTATCCCGTTGCCCTGGAAGGTGCATTGAAACTGAAGGAGATAAGCTACATCCATGCCGAAGGATATCCGGCGGCAGAGATGAAGCATGGCCCCATTGCCCTTATCGACAGCGACATGCCTGTGGTGGTAATCGCTACTCATAATCCGATGTACGAGAAGGTGCTCTCTAATATACAGGAGGTAAAGGCTCGTAAGGGTAGGGTAATAGCCATTGTGACAAAGGGCGACGAGACGATAGCCAAGATTGCCGACGAGGTGATAGAACTTCCCGACACATTAGAGTGCCTGGAGCCTTTATTGGCTACTATACCGTTACAGCTCTTGGCTTATCATGTTGCTGTATGTAAAGGAAAAGATGTTGACCAACCACGTAACTTGGCCAAGTCTGTTACCGTTGAATAATATATTAAAGGGATTCGCCATTTCTTGACGATTCCCTTTTTTTTAGAGTTCAACCAGTT
>CAVCGV010000030.1:0-2123 GCA_963601815.1 bacterium | reverse complement strand
TTTTTACCTTTCTTTAATCGGACTTAAAAATAGAACAAATTTACAATTATATAAAGGAAAACAGAGAGAATGGAACCATTGAAGCATGAGTGTGGCGTGGCGATGATTCGCCTTCTCAAGCCACTGGAGTATTACCAGCAGAAGTACGGTACTTGGATGTACGCACTTAACAAACTCTATCTGATGATGGAAAAGCAGCACAACCGCGGGCAGGAGGGTGCCGGTATGGCTTGTGTGAAACTCGGCGGAAAGCCCGGACATGAGTATATGTTCCGCGAGCGTGCCGAGGGCAAGAACGCTGTGACAGACATCTTCGGAAAGGCGAATGCCAACTTCAAGGACTTGACACCCGAGCAGCTCGCCGATGCCAAGTTTGCCAAGGAGGAACTGCCTTTTGCCGGCGAACTCTACATGGGACACCTGCGCTACAGTACCACGGGAAAGAGTGGCATTCAGTATGTACACCCCTTCCTGCGCCGCAACAACTGGAAGGCAAAGAATCTCTGTATGTGTGGCAACTTCAATATGACCAATGTGGAGGAAATATTCGAGGAACTGACCAAGAACGGGCAGAGTCCACGCATCTACAGCGATACTTACATCATGCTCGAACTGATGGGCCACCGCCTCGACCGTGAGGTGGAACGTAACTTTGTGGCCGCCAAGGCAATGGAAATGCAGGACCTCGATGTTACCAACTACATAGAGGACCATGTGAAGATGAGCAATGTGCTCAAGACCACCATGGCCAACTTCGACGGCGGTTATGTGGTTTGCGGAATCACGGGCTCTGGCGAGATGTTTTCCATGCGCGACCCTTGGGGCATTCGTCCTGCTTTCTACTATAAGAACGACGAGATTGTGGTGCTCGCCAGTGAACGTCCTGTTCTCCAGACCACCTTCGACTTGGAAGCCGAGGACATTCAGGAGTTGATGCCGGGTACCGCCCTCCTCGTGAAAAAGAATGGCGAGTGCAGCATTGAGCGCATCTTGGAGCAGAAAGGCGACTCAGCCTGCTCTTTCGAGCGTATCTACTTCAGTCGCGGTTCCGACAAGGACATCTATAAGGAGCGCAAGCAGCTGGGCGAGCAGCTCACACAGCCTATCTTGAAGGCCATCGACAACGATGTGGACCACACGGTGTTCAGTTACATCCCGAATACAGCCGAGGTGGCGTACTATGGTATGCTGAGCGGTTTCAAGCAGTATCTCAACGATACCAAGATAGAGAAGATTGCAAACCTCGGGCACATCCCCACTAAGGAAGAGTTGAACGAGATTCTTGGCGACTATGTTCGCTCTGAGAAGATTGCCTGGAAGGACATCAAGCTCCGCACCTTTATCACCGAAGGGAACAGCCGCAACGACCTGGCAAGCCATGTGTACGACGTTACCTACGGAAGCATCGAACCCAATGTAGACAACCTCGTCATCATCGACGACAGTATCGTGCGAGGCACCACGCTGAAGGAGAGTATCCTCCGTATCCTCGACCGCCTGCATCCCAAGAAGATAGTCATCGTTTCGAGTGCGCCACAAATCCGCTATCCCGACTATTATGGCATCGACATGGCAAGACTCGAGGAGTTCTGTGTGTTCCGTGCTGCCATCGAACTGCTCAAGGAGCGCAACATGGTGAGCCTGATAGAGGAAACTTATGAGGCTTGTAAGGCAGAACTCGAAAAGCCCAAAGAGCAGCAGACTAACCCTGTGCGTGCCATCTACAAGCCGTTTACCACGGAAGAAATCAACGAGAAGATTGTGGAGATGCTGCGCCCTGAGGGAATGACTACTCCTATCCAGCTTGTGTTCCAGAGCTTGGAGGGCCTGCACGAGGCTATTCCTAACCACAAGGGAGACTGGTACTTTACTGGTCATTACCCAACTCCCGGCGGAACGAAGCTCTGCAACCAGTCGTTTGTAAACTACGTAGAGGGAGTGCACAACCGCAACTAACGGTAAAAAGAGGACCGATAAAAGGTAAAATGGTAAAAGAGTAAAAAGGTTAAAGGGGCCGATTAAAGGTGAAAGAGCCGAATTAAGGTAAAAGGGTAGAAAAGTAAAAGGTAAAAAGGGAGGCTGGCGCCACAAAGGCTATTGTCTTAACTCCTTAACTCCTTAAC
>CAVCGV010000029.1:0-26346 GCA_963601815.1 bacterium | reverse complement strand
AACGGAAGCACAGCATCCCGAACGAATCCCGAACGCATCCCGAACAAACGTAGGTGCAATGACAAATGGACGTACGCACGATAAAGAATGAACATACGTGCAATAGCGAACGGACGTACGTGCGATGGGGAATTCACGTACGTGCGATAAAGAACGGACGTACGTGCGCCGAAAGAAGAAAAAACACCGATTGTACCATGCCCCCATACCGACTTTCGCCCTCAAGGATGTACCTTCCACTATTCTTCCACTATTCTTGACCTACAGACCGGTATATTTTTGTCTTTTAATTTTGTTTTCCCACCGAAAAGTCGTATTTTTGCAAGAACTAAGGGGACGGCCTGAACCGCCGCGGGAAAGTTGAACAAAACCACGGCCAAACTACGCCAATACCCAGAGACACGTAAAACAAGTGCCGGAAACGGTGCAGTAAAGAAACAAGACTATGGCTAAACATCCATACTGGAACGATAGTTATTGGCTTCTGCTGCTACAGTTGTATCAGCAAAAGCCTGTGGGGGTAAAGCCCGTTTACTCAAAGGGGATGGTAGACCTCAGTCTGGAGCTGCACATCCCGCCAACCTACCTCCATGCCCAGATGTTCAAGCTGCGCATGCTCACCGCCCCCGTAAAACGCCTTTGGGACACCTACGGCAACCAGCCCGAAAAACTGAGAAAGGCCATTGCCCAACTGCGTAAGATGGAAGGCTACGGCAATGCCACGGCTTTCTACGACGGGGTGGACTTGAACGAAACGTTCGAAAACGACTGGAAGCCCCTACAGGCAGATGCCTCGCTGACACGTGTCAAGCTAACCATCATACTCGATCTCTATTTCCAGCTTACCCCCATCACAATGGTGGCAGAGACGCCTGAGGTAAAAGAAGTGGGGCGGTTGACGGGCATCTCTCCCGACAAGGTGGCCCACGTGCTGGAGCTCTACACCATGTGCGACCCCTACCTGCGCAAGAAACAAACACCAGCCGACCCACTGTTCGCTGACTGCCAGTACATATGGCAATGCTATGGCAACGGGAATCCGGACAAGCTCTACCAGTATGCCAGCGACCTGAAAGAATATTTCAAGAAATAAGAACAGGACAAGAACTCAAACAACAGATGATATGGCCCAGAAGCTTATTCAGACAGAGGAACAAAAGCTGCAACAACTACAGCGGCTTACCGCGCAGCAGTTTCTGCAGGTAAGACTGCTCGAGATGCCGTTGACAGAACTGGAAAACACTGTCAACACCGAGCTCTACGACAATCCGGCACTGGAGCGAGAGGACACTGGAGAGGTTCTCCCGGGGCAGACAAGCGAAGACAACACACTGCCCGCAGACGGCGACACGGCAAGCGAAGAAGAGACATACGAGGCAAAAAACGAAAAGGAAGAGAGGGAAGACGCGCTCGACTCGGCACTCGAGGGAATAGGCCAGGATGACGAAATGCCTCCCTGCTATACTGAACGCACCCACGCACAGGAAGATGCCGACTACGAGGAAATGGTATACGGCGACTCCGGCTCCTTCTATGACAGTCTGAAGGAACAAATGGAGATGCTGCCGCTCGACGAGCAGGAGAAGAACATCATGGAATACCTCATCGGTTCGCTCGACAGCGACGGACTGCTGCGCAAAGACCTGGACAGCATCTGCGACGAGCTTGCCATCTACCAGGGCATAGACGTGAGCGGAGAGGAAGCGGAGCGTCTGCTCAAGACTCTCCAGACATTCGACCCGGCAGGCGTGGGAGGAAGGAGTCTGCAGGAATGCCTGCTGCTACAGGCAAAGCGATTGCCGAAGGGTGTCCTACGCAAGTCGATGGAGGAAGTGTTTACCGACTACTTCAAGGAATTTACCAAGAAACACTGGAAAAAGATACAGGAAGAACTGGAACTGAGCGACACCCAACTGGCTACACTCCAGGAAGAAATAAAAAAGCTCAACCCCAAGCCCGGCGCTTCGCTGGGCGAGACATTAGGACGGAACCTGCAGCAGATTACGCCCGACTTCATCGTGGACACCAACGAAGACGGCACCGTGACGTTCTCGCTCAACCAGGGCGACATTCCCGAGCTGTCGGTGTCCCCCTCCTTCATAAGCCTCATAGACACTTACCGCAGCAACAAGGGCAACATGAGCCGCCAGGACAAAGAAGCCCTGCTCTACGCCAAGGAAAAGGTGAACAAGGCCATGGGCTTTATCGAGGCCGTCAAACAACGGCAGAACACCCTCGTCTCCACCATGAAGACCATTATCGACCTACAGCACAAGTTCTTTGTAGACGGCGACGAAACAGAGTTGTGCCCCATGAAACTGAAGGATGTGGCCGACCGCACCAAGCTTGACATCGGCACCATATCGAGGGTAGTCAACGTAAAGTATGCCCAGACCCGATGGGGAATATTCCCCCTGAAATTCTTCTTCAACAAAGGATTCTCTGTCAACGGGGGCGAAGAGGTGTCTACCCGGAAGATAAAACTTGCCCTGCAGGACATCATCAGGCACGAAGACAAGAAAAAGCCGCTCAGCGATGACGCCCTGGCAAAGCTGATGAAAGAGAAGGGATTCCCCATCGCGCGCCGCACGGTGGCCAAATACAGGGAACAGATGGGGATACCCGTTGCCCGACTAAGATAACACAAGAAACGCATGAAAGAAAAAAACATCATACTGACTGCACGTGTCGTGAGTATGCTCTTCACACCGTTCTACCTTCCGCTGGTGGGCATGGTGGCACTGTTCATCTTCAGTTACATGGCACTATTGCCATGGAGCTACAAGATTTTCATGCTGCTCACCGTTTATCTCTTCACCATCCTCATGCCGTCGGTGTTTATCCACGTATACAGACGCTACCAGGGGTGGAGCACTACCGAACTGGGGCACAAGGAACGCCGCATAGTGCCGTACATCATCTCCATCGTATGCTATTTCGGCTGTTTCTTCCTCATGGAATACCACAACACGCCGCGCGTGATGAGCATCATCCTTGTGGCAGCCCTGATGATACAGATGATATGTGCCCTGGTCAATGTCTGGTGGAAAATATCTACACATACCGCAGCCATCGGCGGGGTGGCGGGTGCCCTGCTTGCCTACTCGCAAGGTTTCTCGTTCAATCCGTTGTGGTGGCTTTGCATCATACTGATACTGGCCGGCATGGTGGGCACGGCGCGTATGATACTACGCCAGCACAGCCTCTCCCAGGTTGTGGTGGGATTCTTCGTAGGCCTTGCCTGTGCCTTTGTCATCATATAGTTTCTTATCATCTTATCCTATAAAAAAAGAAAAAACTAAACATCATCATCATATGAAACCATTAGTAAGCATTATCATGGGCAGCACCAGCGACCTGCCCGTTATGGAAAAAGCATGTAAGTGGTTGGACGACAACCAGATTCCTTTTGAGGTTAACGCTCTGTCCGCACACCGCACACCTGCAGCCGTAGAGGCTTTTGCCAAGGGCGCCAAAGAGCGCGGCGTGAAGGTTATCATTGCCGCCGCAGGTATGGCCGCCGCCCTTCCCGGCGTTATCGCAGCCTCTACCCCGCTCCCTGTCATCGGTGTGCCTATCAAGGGCATGCTCGACGGTCTCGACGCCATGCTCAGCATCATCCAGATGCCTCCCGGAATCCCTGTGGCTACTGTCGGAGTCAACGCGGCCCAGAACGCAGCCATCCTTGCCGCAGAGATGATAGCCCTCAGCGATGAGGAAACAGCCAAGAAGGTGGATGCCTGGAAGGCTGGCCTCGGCGCAAAGATAGAGAAAGCCAACAAAGACCTGGCTGAGGTTAAGTTTGAGTATAAATGCAACTGATATCGGGAAACTGCTTCTCCTGAATTCTATAAATTTCCCCCTACAACATGGTAGATTTATTCAACTATAGCCGCCGGGCATCATCCACCGTACACATAGGTGCACTCGACATGGGAGGCGACAACGCCGTCCGCATCCAGTCGATGACCACCACCAACACCAATGATACCGAGGCGTGCGTCCGCCAGGCCGAGGAAATCATCAAGGCTGGCGGCGAACTGGTACGTTTCACCACACAGGGCTCCCGCGAGGCTGAGAACATGAAGAACATCAACGCCGGCATCCGTGCCGACGGCTATGACACACCGCTCGTGGCCGATGTTCACTTCAACCCGAACGTGGCGGACGTGGCAGCCCTCTACTGCGAGAAGGTGCGTGTCAACCCGGGCAACTATGTAGACCCAGCCCGCAAATTCATCAAGCAGGAATATACCGACGAGGAGTATGCACAGGAACTGAAGAAGATAGAGGACCGTTTTGTGCCCTTCCTCAATATCTGCAAGGAAAACCACACAGCCATCCGCATCGGCGTGAACCACGGTTCGCTCTCCGACCGTATCCGCAACCGCTATGGCGACACACCGGAGGGTATCGTGGAGAGTTGTATGGAGTTCCTGCGCATCTGCAAGAAGGAGAACTTCAACGACGTGGTTATCAGCATCAAGGCTTCCAACACGGTGGTGATGGTGCGCTCCATGCGACTCCTGGTTAGCGAGATGGAGAAGGAAGGCATGAACTATCCGCTCCACCTCGGCGTGACCGAGGCCGGCGAGGGCGAAGACGGCCGCATCAAGAGTGCCGTGGGTATCGGCGCCTTGCTTGCAGACGGTATCGGCGACACGGTACGTGTAAGCCTCAGCGAGGAACCTGCAGCAGAGATTCCCGTAGCCCGCCACTTGGTGGATTACATCGGAAAGAAACAAAGTCATCTGATGATTCCGGGCGAAGCTTGTCCTTCATTCGACTGGCTGCGCCCTACCCGCCGCGAGACCGCTGCCGTGGGCAACATCGGCGGCGACAACGTGCCTGTAGTCATCAGCAACCGCATCAATGGCGAGAGCACCCTTTGCGCCAACGAGGACACCAAGCCAGACTATATATATATAGGTGGAAAGAAGCCCAAACAGTTTGTGCCCGGACAGAGCTACATCGTAGACTACAACGTGTACGAGACGCTCAACGCCAAGCCTGAGACCACAGGCTGTAAGCTCTACCCCATCTTCCCCGCCATGGCAATGCCGCTCATCGCCAGCATCAAGGCAGACATCAAGTTCCTCACCCTCCAGTTTGGCACACCTGCCGAGGAGTATCTCGCCTGCCTGAAGATGCACCCGGAGGTAGTCGTCATCTGCGTAAGCAACCACCAGAACCGCCTGGGCGACCAGCGTGCCTTGGTGCATGAGATGATGAATGCCGGCCTGAAGAACCCCGTTGTCTTTGCCGAAATGTACCAACACGCTGCCTCAGAGAAGAGCGACTTCCAACTGGAAGCTGCTGCCGATATGGGAGCACTGATGATAGACGGACTGACCGATGGCATCTGGCTGATGAACAACGGCGATATCCCTGCCGAGACCATCGACGAGACCGCCTTTGGCATCTTGCAGGCAGCCCGCCTCCGTACTTCGAAGACCGAATACATCAGTTGCCCCGGATGCGGCAGAACCCTCTACGACCTGCGCGAGACCATCGCCAGGATACGCGAGGCAACGAAGGACATGAAGGGCTTGAAGATAGGCATCATGGGCTGTATCGTAAACGGTCCCGGAGAGATGGCAGATGCCGACTATGGCTACGTCGGGGCTGGCCCCAACAAGGTAAGTCTCTACCGCAAGCAGGTTTGCGTAGAGAAGAACATTCCTCAGGAGGTGGCAGTCGAACATCTGCTCGCCCTCATCCATGGAGACAGAAACGAACAGGTTTAGCAAGTAATGCACTTCGTAAAATCATGATACAAATACAGTTTTCATGATTATAGTATAAAAAAGGAGTAAAGGCACATGCGTAAGGACCCATTGCCTTTACTCCTTCTTTTTTAGGCGGGTTTCATAAGTCATGAAAAACAAGAAGCCTCCTTCTACATAGGTACGACATTTATAGCAAAGGAAAACATGAAGAAACAGACAGTCAACATCCAATATTACGATTCGCCCTGCGGAAAACTCATTCTGGCAGCAGTGGGCAACGAACTATGCCTCTGCGACTGGCAGGGAAAAGCTTGTGCGGAACGCAACAAGCGTCGACTGGTGCGACTGTTGGGGGCTGAGTTCTCTATCGTTTCCTCATACATCTTGGAGCAAACCAAGGGAGAACTCGACGAGTATTTTGCTGGCAAGCGCAAAACCTTTGACATTCCTCTTCACCCCGTAGGCACCGACTTTCAGAAGCGGGTATGGCAAGTCCTGTACAACATTCCCTATGGCGAAACCCGTAGCTACAAGGAGATAGCCCAAAGCGTAGACAACCCCAAGGGAATAAGGGCTGTAGCCCAAGCCATCGGTGCCAATGGCATTAGCATTCTTATCCCTTGCCACCGTGTCATTGGCAGCAATCACGCCCTAACCGGTTTTGCTGGGGGCATTGAGGCGAAAAGACGGCTTCTGACCATAGAGAACAAGCTATGACACTTCGCTTTCAAAATGCATACCAAGTTTTGAACTAAACTTAGCATCGTGAACATGAAAAGCGGTACACTCCATCCCGAACGCATCCCGAACGCATCCCGAACAAAAGCCCTTAAACCAACACTCACATACGATGGCAAAATTGGGCTCGTCGACTGACCCTTTTTCTTCGAGGTTCGAACCTTAACCCCTCGAGGTTCGAACCTCAAGCCCTCGAGGTTCGAACCTCATGATTTTAGGGGTCCTCACCTTCTCGCTTCTCAACTCGATATTATCCGGTTCATCAAAGGTAATTTTTAGAACACGCCTAAGAAAGATTTGCAAAAGTTATCCACTCCCTCCAGTCACTCTATCTCCCTAACAGAATCTTCTTGATGTCATTGAGCTTGTTCAACGCCTCGACAGGAGTCAGGTTGTTGACATCCAGTCCGAGGATCTCGTCACGTATCTGTGTCAGGATAGGGTCATCGAGCTGGAAAAAGCTGAGCTGCATACCCTCTTTCGGCTCGTCGATGCGCTGTACGTTCGGTTTGCCAGCACCACCTACCCCGGCATTGTCTTCCTCCAGTTGCTTGAGGATGACATTGGCACGTTTCACGATGCTGCGGGGCATACCTGCTATCTCCGCCACATGGATACCGAAGGAGTGTTCACTCCCCCCAGGTTCCAGTTTGCGCAGGAAGATAACCTTGCCGTCCACCTCCTTCACGCTCACGTTGAAGTTCTTGATGCGCGGGAAGTTCTTCTCCATCTCGTTCAGTTCATGGTAGTGGGTGGCAAAGAGGGTGCGTGCCTGCGCCTTGCTGTGCTCATGCAGATATTCCACAATGGCCCACGCTATGGATATTCCGTCGTAGGTAGAAGTGCCGCGCCCCAACTCGTCGAAGAGGACCAGCGAGCGTGGCGACACATTGTTCAGAATGTTGGCAGCCTCCGTCATCTCCACCATAAAGGTCGATTCGCCGAGTGATATGTTGTCGCTGGCTCCTACACGTGTAAAGATTTTGTCTACCAAGCCTACCCTTGCACGCTCAGCCGGCACGAAACAGCCCACCTGCGCCAGGAGCACTATCAAGGCCGTCTGCCTCAAGAGAGCCGACTTACCCGCCATATTGGGACCGGTTATCATCATGATCTGCTGCTTCTCGGTATCCAGCAACACATCGTTGGGTACATACCTCTCGCCCAGCGGCAACTGCGTCTCTATCACAGGGTGTCGCCCTTGTCTGATGTCGAGCACTTCCGACTCGTCGACTACAGGGCGCACATAATGATGCTCGTCCGAAGCCTTGGCAAAAGAAAGAAGACTGTCCAGACGTGCTATGAGGTTGGCATTGATCTGTATCTGCGGTATGTATTCCTGCATGGCAGCTATCAGTTCGCTGAAGAGCTGTGCCTCGAGCATCAGTATTTTCTCGTCGGCACCGAGTATTTTCTCCTCGTATTCCTTCAGTTCCTGTGTAATATAGCGTTCGGCCTGTGCCAGCGTCTGCTTGCGTATCCATTCTTCCGGCACATGGTCCTTGAAGGTATTGCGCACCTCGAGATAATAGCCGAACACATTGTTGTATCCCACCTTCAGACTGGAGATGCCCGTTTTCTCTATCTCCCTTTCCTGTATTTTGAGCAGATAGTCTTTTCCGTGTCGGCTGACGGCACGCAGGTCGTCAAGTTCGGCATTGTATCCGTCGGCTATGACATCGCCCTTGTTTATCTGCTGTGGAGGGTCGGGCTGTATCTCCTTGGCTATCCTGTCCTTCAGCGTCTCACACAGGTTGAGCTGTTCGCCTATGCGCTGCAGCGCTGTGTTTTCGGCATGTTGGCAGGCTTCCTTTACTGGTCTTATGGCTTCCAGGGCATGGTGCAGCTGTACCACTTCGCGTGGAGAGACGCGCCCTACCGCCACTTTGGAGATGATGCGTTCCAGGTCTCCTATGCGGTGCAGCTGTTCATCGGTCAACTGTCTGAACTCGGGCTGTCTGAAGAAATATTCCACAATGTCAAGACGCTCGTTGATGGGGCGCACGTCCTTTAGCGGGAAGACGAGCCACCGGCGCAGCATGCGCCCGCCCATCGGCGTAACGGTACGGTCTATGACCTGCAGCAGCGAGGAACCGTCTTCCTGCATAGGATTTACAAGTTCCAGACTGCGTATGGTAAAACGGTCCATACGCACAAACTTGTCTTCCTCTATGCGCGAAAGCGACGTAATGTGCCCTATCTGTGTATGCTGGGTTATCTCCAGGTACTGCATAATGGCTCCACTCGCCACAATACCGTTCTTAAGGTGTTCCACACCGAATCCCTTCAGCGACTTTGTCTTGAAGTGGGACAGCAGTTTATGGCGTGCCGTCTGTTCGGTAAACACCCAGTCGTCCAGTTCGAAAGTACACAGTTTGGTGCCGAAGCTCTGCTCGAAGCGTTGCTTCATGGCCCGGTCGTAGAGCACTTCCTTGGGCTGGAAGTTGGCCATCAGCTTCTCCACATAGTCGGGGGTACCCTCGCCCGTAAGAAACTCTCCGGTAGAGATATCGAGGAAACTTACGCCACACAAAGCCTTGCCGAAGTGGACAGCAGCCAGGAAGTTGTTCTCCTTGTAGTTGAGCACATTGTCGCCCATCGCCACACCGGGTGTCACGAGTTCGGTAATGCCTCTTTTCACCATCTTGTCCATCTGGCTGAGCCCCTTCTTGCCCTTTATCTCCTGCCGTTTCTTCTTGGGGTCTTCCAGTTGGTCGCACACGGCCACGCGCTTTCCTGCCCTGATGAGTTTGGGCAGGTAAGTGTCCAGGGCATGATGCGGAAAGCCCGCCATCTCTGTAGCGCCGGTAGAACCGCCATTGTTGCGTCGTGTCAGCGTGATGCCGAGTATGCGCGCTGCCTCCACAGCATCCTCGCTGTAGGTCTCGTAGAAGTCGCCGCAGCGGAAAAGCAGCAATGCCTCGGGATGTTTGGATTTCATCTCGAAAAATTGCCGCATCATGGGGGTAAGTCCCTTGTTGTCTGTTGCCATTATATCTGCTTGTCTTTGTTTTTAATGCAGGAAGAAAGCCCTGAGCCGTTACGTTTGGACTTGCAAATTTAGATAAAATTCCCGAATTACAAGTCAGTTTTATACAGGAAAGATATGTTTTTTCTTCGAGAGCAACAAAAACGGCAGTCGCTTAACCTTGCTTTCCTGCATAGTTAAGCGACTGCCTTCAGAACATGTATACGGTAAACGGCAGCCAATGGCCAGCCGTTGCCTATTCTACTTTGCCGACACTCTTGCCACTATCTGGGCAGGAGTCAGTTCGTTGTCAAGCGCCATCTGACCGTAGTCGTAGCGGTCGTAAAGTCCTTTCTTTATACCAAAACAATAGGTCTTCATGTCGCTGTCGCCGTAGAAACGAGCTATCTTCTCTCCGAATCCACCTTCGATGGCACCGTCTTCCAGGGTGATGACCTTCTCGTGGTCTTCCTTCAGACTTTCGAGCATCTCGGCATCAATGCCTGTAATGTAGCGTGGATTGATGAGCGTCGCATCGATGCCCTTTTCCTTTTTCAGCAATGCAGCCACCTGTACGCCGAGCGCATAGAAGGCGCCGAGTGCCACGATGGCTATCTTGCTGCCCTTATGGGTCATACGGAAGCGGTTCAGCTGAGAGTAATCCTCGTCAAACGCCTCGTCACTATGTGTCACGGCTCCACCCGGTACACGGATGGCGACAGGATGCTTGTCTTGCTTTATGCCCCATGCCATCATGGCCTTGTACTCCTCCCAGCAGGTAGGTGCCAGATAGACCAGATTAGGTATGTTGCTGAGCATCGGGATGTCATAGAATCCTATGTGTGTAATGTCGTTCAATCCGTACATAGAAGCCAAAAAGACATTGATGAGTGCGGGATTGCCGTTGATGCACAGGTCTTGCGCTATCTGGTCGTAGGTACGCTGTATGAAGGTGCTGTACACATTGTATACAGGATGTATTCCGCCCTTTGCCATACCTGAAATCATGGCTACGGCCTGTTCTTCGGCAATGCCTACATCTACAAACTGCTTTCCCGCCTCTTCACGCCGATCCTTGAAGAAGCCTGCCACGGTAGGTGTTCCGGAAGTAACGGCTACCAGGTGCTTGTCTTTCTTCATTTCCTGCAACAGGTATTCGGCAGTAAGGTTGCCGTAGTCTTCACCTTTGGTTTCATTCTTCGGGCGACCTGTCTCTATGTCGAAAGGCATGCTCCAGTGCCATTGTTCCTTGTTCTCCTCGGCAGGCGCATAGCCTTTGCCTTTCTCCGTGTGGATGTGCACCACTACGGGGTGGTCGGTGTCCTTCACTTCGCCGAATACACGTATCAGAGTCTCCACGTCGTTTCCGTCGGCCACATACCTGTAGTCCAGTCCCATGGCACGGAAAAGGTTACATTCTGCCTTGCCGCCGGTCTGGCGCAACAGGGCGAGATTCCGGTACAGGCCACCATGGTTTTCAGCTATGCTCATCTCGTTGTCGTTCACCACGATGATGATGCCCGTACCCAGTTCTCCGGCTTCGTCAAGTCCTTCGAGAGCCTCACCGCCACTCAGCGAACCGTCGCCGATTACCGCCACGATGTTCTCATGGGTTCCCTTGATGTCGCGTGCCTTCTGCAGACCGGTGGCAAGGGAGACGGATGTAGAAGTGTGGCCCAACTCAAACTGGTCGTAGTCGGGAGATTCTGCCGGACTGCTGTAGCCGGAAATTTCCCCGAAGCGTGCATTGTCGTAATAACCGAAAGCGCGCCCTGTCAACATCTTGTGCGGATAGCTCTGGTGGGAAACATCGAATATAAACTTATCCTGCGGACAGTTGAAAACATAGTGCATGGCGATGGTGGCTTCCACGATGCCCAGGTTAGGGCCTACATGCCCGCCGATGTTGCTGTCGCGGTTCAGGATGCCCTCACGTATTTCTTTTGCAAGCAATGGGAGCTGCTCTACGGAGAGTGCCTTTACGTCTTGAGGTGATTTAATGGTTTCCAATAACATGATAAAGTCATTTTTTGTTTTGTATTCCTTCTATAGATACTCTTGTCCTGTAGGCTTGAGTTTCCGAATGCAAAGGTACGCCTTTTCCGGCAAAGACCTTTTATCCATATTACGGATAGAAGAAACTTTTTTACTTGACTCTACAGGCAAAGGAAACCATCGCCACCATTCTGTCCGTCATTCCGCAACCACACTACCGTCGAAGAGCCGGATGGTGCGGTTGGCTATTTTGGCATCGTGCTCGTTGTGCGTCACCATCACGATGGTGGTGCCCTCGTGGTTCAGTTCGGTGAGGAGGTGCATCACCTCGGCGCCGTTCTTGGAGTCGAGGTTGCCCGTAGGCTCATCGGCAAGGATGAGTTTGGGCCCGAAGACCACGGCACGGGCGATGGCTACGCGCTGCTGCTGACCGCCAGAGAGCTGGTGGGGGAAGTGCTTGGCACGATGGCTGATGGCCATGCGCTTCATGATGGCCTGCACCTTCGCCTTGCGCTCCGCCTTCGGGATGTTGAGGTAAGTGAGGGGAAGCTCGATGTTCTCCTCCACGTTCAACTCGTCGATGAGGTTGAAGCTCTGGAACACGAAACCTATCTCGCCCTTGCGCACGTCGGTGCGCTCCTTCTCCTTCAGGTTCTCCACCTCATGGTCGCCCAGGAGGTATTTGCCCGATGTGGGGTTGTCGAGGAGACCGAGGATGTTGAGCAGGGTAGACTTGCCACAACCAGATGGTCCCATGATGGCGACAAACTCGCCGTCTTCTACTGTGAAAGATACATTATTAAGTGCAATCGTCTCCACCTCTTCTGTGCGGAATGACTTGCAAAGGTTTTCTACTTTGATCATAATTATTCGTCTTTTAAATATTTAACTGGATTACTGTTCGCCACCTTGTAGCAGTTGACCACCACAGAGATGCCGATGATGATGAGCAGTAGGATGGTGACTGCGATGAAGAGAAGCGGCGTGAGCGTTATCTTCTCGCTGAACGACATGAGCCACTGGCGGGCAATCACCCAAGCCGCAATGTCGCCCACGATAATGCAGGGCAGTGCCACCTTGGTGATGTCGCGGAGGAAGATGCGCAGGATGTCCTTCACCTTCGCCCCGTTCACCTTGCGGATGGCTATCTCCTTGCGGCGGCGGTTCACCTCGTCGCTCGTATAGCCCACCAGTCCGAAGAGGGCGATGATCATCGTCACGATGCCCGCCACGAGGATGCCGTTGCGGAAGTTGCGCTGGGAGGAGTACTGCGCCTTGTACTCCGACTCATAGTCGAGCACCGACACCTTGTTGTTCGGGTACATCGACTGCACCTTGTCCCTCAGGTCTGCCAAGGTCTGCTCCGTCAGGTCATTGTACTTGATGAGCATATAACTGGCAGCCTTTGCCGAATAGAAATAGACGAAGGGAGCAGACTTGAACTCTTCATTTTCCGTGCTGACTGTACTGTATCTCACATTCTTGACCACACCACAGATTGTCATTGCATCTTGCTCATCCTCACAATGAGAGGAAATCCAGACTCTCTTTCCGATGACACCGTCTTTCCAATGTCCCAACTTTACCAACTTCTTTGCCAAGTGCTCGTCGATGATGACCTGACGGCAACTGTCTGTCCGCTCGGTGAAGAAAGAACCCTCTACAAACTTGATGCCCATGAGGTGGAAGTAATTGTCATCAATGCCCTTTGTGTCATGAATGAGCATAAGGGTACGTTCATCCCCCGGTATTTTCAGGTTGTTTCCATTCATACTCCAGTTGCTTAACGGAATACCATTAGTAGATGCCACCTCCTTGACACCGGGCATTCTCTTGATTTCCGACAGGCATTGTGTCCGTTGGTCGCCATTGAGTCCCTCCACAAACACCATCGCCACGTTCTCACAGTCGTAACCCGGGTTCAGGTTTACCATTTTGTTGTATTGGCTGTTGACCACAAAGAGCAGACTGAACAGCAACCCAGAGATGACAAACTGCACCCCGAGCAGGGCGAGTTTCCAGCGGTTGCGGTTCTCCTTGTAGCCACGGAAGGCGATGGCAACGGGCATCTTGTTATAGAGCCATCCCGGCACCAATCCTCCCACCAGGAGGACAAGGAGGCAGATGGCTACCAATATCCAACTGCCCCGGTTGAATACCAACGTACTGACTGGAGCGGAGAGGAAATCCTCTACCGTTCCCTTGCAGAGGAACACGAGGACGGCAGCCAACAGCACCGACAGACCTACATGCACCACCGCCTCGGAGAAGATGACGGCATGGATATTCTTCGGTTCGGCACCATAGCACTTGCGCACCGCCATCTCACGGGAACGGGTCACGAGGTTGCCCACGATGATGAGCAGATAGTTCATCACGGAGGTAAAGAGCAGTACGAAGGCGATGATGCCCATAATCCACCCCATCATCCGGATGTAGGAATTATTCGTATACATCTCGCTGAGTATGGTAAAGCCGTAGTCCAAAGAGGTTCCAGACTCCTTCAATTCTTTCAGCGGGAAATGGTCTTGCATCAACTTTTTAACGTATGGCTGGAGCTCGCTTGCCTTGTGCCCCTTTGCCAAGCGGATATAGGAACTATAGCAATCGTTTCCTATCCATTGCTGGCTACCATCGTAACCTAAGACATCCCCTATGCTGCTCAGCGACAGGAGTACCTGCTCCTCATGGAGCGAAGCCCCCCAGGGGAAGCTCTCGAACACGCCACCTATCGTGAAGGTAAGACCAGGATGTTTGGGCATCGTGAAATGCTTGCCCACCACATTGCCGCCTATCTTTGCCGCCGTCTCGGAATCGATCATGCAGTAGAGCGGACGGGAGAGAACATCCTTGGCATTGCCCATCAATATCTTCTGCGGGAAGATGTCGAAGAAACAACTGTCTGCCAATAGGAAGTTGCCGGAAAGGGAGTTGCGGTTCTCCAAAACACATTGATTCTCGCCGATGTCCACAGTTCGTGTCGCAGCCTCTACAAACGGTGCATACTGCTTGATGCCCGGGGCAGTGGCTCCGGATGTCTGGGGGAACTCAAACGGCTTCTGTCCACTGTCGCTTCCCATAGATCCCTTTTCTGAAATCTGATACGTCCTCTCCCACCCCGGGAAATAGGTGTCGTAGGTCTGCTCGAAGTAGATCTCGGCGATGATTACCGAACTGACCGCCAGTCCGAGCGCCAAGCACAATATCTTGACGAAGTTGTGCTGTCCCCTACGGGGGAGGTTCTTGAATGCGTTGATTATATGATTCATCATAATTAATTTATAATGTATTATAAGGGCGTAAGCCTTTTTATTAATTATTAATTATTAATTGTTCATTATCCTTGTATGCCTCGTAGCCACTCACGATGACTTGCTCGCCCGGCTCCAGGCCCTCCGTCACTTCATAGTACTGGGGGTTCTGCCTGCCGATGGTTATCTTGCGGCGATAAGCCTTCTTGCCATCCTTGTCGAGGACAAAAATCCACTGACCGCCCGTCACACTGTAGAACGTGCCCTTCGGGATGATGATGGCTTGCTTCGACTGTCCGAGCTGCAAGTCGACATAGTAGGTCTGACCTGTGCGGATGTTGCTGGGGCGCACGCCCTTGAAGACGAAGTCGATACGGAACCTGCCGTCCCTTACCTCGGGATAGACCTTGCGCACCTGCAGGGTGTAACGCTTGCCGTTCTGCTCGAAGGTGGCGGTCAGTCCCGGTTTCACACGGTCGATGTAGTGCTCGTCCACCTGTGCCTGTACCTTATAGTCGCTCAGGTCGTTAATGACGCCTATCTTCTGTCCTGCCGAGATGCTCTGCCCCAGTTCTACATCGAGCAAACCTATCTCGCCGGAGATGGTGCTGCGGATATTGAGTTTCTCCTTGCGCTGGCGCACCAGTTGTACGTTCTCCTGCATTGCCGAGAGGTTGTCTGCCATCTGCTCCATCTGCGAGCGGCGCAGTTGGGCATCCTTCTTCAGTCGCTGACTAATCAACTGGTGCTTCTTCACGGCGAGGTCGTAGTCTTCCTTTGCCTTGAGATATTCCTCACGGGCATTGAGCTGTTCCTTGTGCAGCGCCTCCTGGTGCTGGTAGGCGCGTCGCTTGGTCACCACGTCCTGCGAGAGGGAGAGTTCCTCGTTGCTGTTGTTGAGCTTGTCCTGCTCCATGGTAATCTGCGTATTGCGGAGCATGTTCTGCTTTTCGGCGAGTTCGCTCTCGGCATTCAGTATCTCCAGGTCGAGGTTGGAGTTGCTGAGTTTCACGATGACGTCGCCCTTGTTGACGTGGGCACCCTCGTCCACCACCTTCTCCAGGACGATGCCCCCTTCCTCCGAACTGATCTGCACCACGGAGATAGGTGCCACCTGTCCGTCTACCGACACATAGTCGTTAAACTGTGCCCGCTCCACCTTTCCGATGTTGAGGCCTTTTCTGTCCACCCTCAGTGAGGAAGAGAAATTGCTCAATCCCAACCAAGTGAGTACGGCAACGAGTACCACTCCGCCAGCTATCCATGCCCAGTACTTGCGGGGCACGAGATACTTCTTCTTTTCTACTTTTATATCCATAGTCTTATTCGTTCTTGTTCTATAACTTTGGTATATGTTTTTAGCGGAGAGGGTATTGGACCGATACGAGGGATTTACCCTGATAATACCCCACCAACCGCTGCTTGATGATGAGCAGCATCTGCATCTGCAGTTGCTTGATGCGGCTTTCGAGAAGCGTTCGGGATGCGGTTTGGAGGTCGAAGGTGGAGAGCATGCCCTCTTCAAACTTGCGGCTCGACATGTGGTAGGCGAGCGAGTCGGAAGCCACCTTCTTCTGCATCTGCCCCAACTCCTTGGTGTAGCCCTCGACATCCATCACCGCCTGGGCAATGTCATCGTGCAGTTTGCGTTTGGCATCCTCCAGGGCTACCTGTGCCAACTGCCACTCGTTGCGGGCCTTCTTCATACTGTGCCAGCGGTCGCTGTTATAAATAGGAATGGAGAGGGTCAGTGCGAGGTATTCGCCCCGGTTGTTGCGAAACTGCGAGGCAAAACCATCGTACTGCCCTTCCTGAGAGAGATTCTTATAGTAGTTGGTCGTGATGGCGCCACCAAGAGAGAGGGATGGCAGCAACCTACCTTTTGATATTTTGTAGTTGTACCGTGCGTTCTCCACTTCGTATTCTGCCGCCTTGATGTCGGGAGAGAGACCGAGGAAACGCTGGTAGAGTCCTTCGGATGTGTCGGAGACCGTCATGCTTGAATTTACGGCATTTGCTGCCTCCGTGCCCGCTGCCTCATCCTGTATCTGCAACTCCAGCTTATCCTCCACGGGATAGTTCATCGCCGACTTCAGGGCGAGCAAACTTTGCCTTGCCACATTCTGCTGGTGTGTAAGGTTGTATTCGTCCTCTGCCACCTGCGACTCCATCTGCACCACGTCGGGTCGGCCTTTCTCGCCCAGTTCGAAGAGCCGCTGCATCTTGGCGAGCATCCGCTTGCTCTCGGCAAGTTTCTCGCTCGCAATCTTGATACTTGCCTCAGCATAAGCCGCATCCACGTATTTCTGCATTACGTCGATGGCCTTGTCGTCCTGCACCTTCTGCATCGCCGTGGCGGAATAAGCACGCGCCAACTTCGCCTGCTTGAAGGCATTGATGGTGGCGAAGCCGTCGAAGACATTCAGACTGGCATAGAGCTGATAGTAGTTGTTGAATGTCGTCACATTATTATATGTATTGGTCTCAGGGTCCACGTTGCGTCCCCAGGCATACTGTCCCTGCACGCTTGCCGTAACAGAAGGCAAGAAACTCTGCACCGCATTATTATAATCTTGCCTGCGCTGCCGCGCATTGATCGTTTCTCGCTTTACCGTCGTGGCATGCTCCACGGCATACTTCATGCAGTCGTCGAGACTCCAGTTCTGTGCGAATCCTGTCAAGGCATTCACCAGCATCCATCCTATTATGATGTTCCTTTTCCTGCTCATTTTTTATTCGTTTATTTACAAGAATAAAGGCAATGGGCGTGCCAAAGTCCAACATCTCCTGACTGTCAACCTGTTACCAATAAAGCCTCATTCGCAAGACTGTCCAATAATTAGACACAACCGTCTAATTATTGGACAAACATATGCTTCCTCCACGACGATCCCCATGGAGATAGAACAAAAATGATTTGTACATATTTGGATAATTAGAAAAAATGACTTATTTTTGCCATTGCTATCAAACGACAGAGCTTATGAAAGGCAGAAGGTACCCACTCGGACTGCAGACGTTCGAGAACATCATCAATGGAAATTACATAGGTGCCTACCTCAGACGGCAGAATAGACATGGTACTGAAAACCAAGCGCAGTATCTATGTGCTGGAACTGAAATACAAGAAGGATGCCGCTACGGCGGTGGAACAAATAGAAAGGAAAGACTACATTGCAGCCTTCGCCGACGACAAGCGACGGAAATACAAGGTGGGCATCAACTTCTCTGAAGACAGCAAGAGCATCGACGACTGGAAGGTGGAGGCAATGTAAGTTTATCGGGAAGGCTCTACCCCAAACCTATAAGCTACGGCCGTACCTTCTTTCCAATATCTTGCTCACCATTACAAACTGATAGATACCCTCGTAGCAAGCACAGATGAATCCCTCCTTGCCGTCGCGGAAGCCTCCCTTCAGCACATAAGCCTTAAAGAAACGGAAGAAGGGGCGCCAGAAAAGAGCCGCCACACCATAGTGCTTGTCTTTCTTCTTCTCCACCTCGCTCTCCGTATACAGGTTGGTCTTGTCGAGGCGGCCACGGATGGGGTCGTTGGCAAGATGGACGAAGGCGAGCTCTTGACGCTTGGACGGAATCCACTGCTTGCGGCCATTCACCTCGGGGAAAGTATGCACGTATGGTGGCCACACAGTACCTTCCTTGATGAAGAAACGCAACAGGTAGTCGGGATAGAAACAATGCATAAAGCGCCCCATAAAGTAATTCTTGCGGGGAATCCACAGACCTTCGGCTGCATCCTCGTGGGAAATATGCTCATAGAGATAGTCCTTGAGCTGCGGCGTCACAAGTTCGTCGGCATCTATCACCAGCACCCACTTGTGGCTGGCACTCTGTATGGCAAAGGTGCGGGCCGGCTCTGCACTCACACAGTCTCCCTTCGGAAAGACAACGACCTTGCAGCCATACCTTTCGGCTATCTCCCGTGTATCGTCCGTACTCTCCATATCGCAGATGACAATCTCGTCGAAGTCCTTGACAGAATCCAATACCCTCGCCAAATGGCGCGAGGCATTGTAGGTATTGATTACTACCGATATCTTGTTGTTGCTCATATTTTCTTCTTCACCTTAATTATATAAAAATGTTATTTAAGAGTAACACTTTTGAATGAATCGCGTTGTTGTCTGACGACACATTCGCTTTTTCCGGGCTATTTCACCACCAACTCGTTCTGGGTCATTCGCTCCATATACGACTGGATGATGGCTTTCACCTCGCGCTCCATTGCCTCACGCACCTTCGGCTCT
Organism: bacterium; assembly: GCA_963601815.1. Taxonomy (GTDB): domain Bacteria; phylum Bacteroidota; class Bacteroidia; order Bacteroidales; family Bacteroidaceae; genus Prevotella. The sequence continues at coordinate 7,397 of CAVCGV010000029.1, read as the reverse complement.
TTATCGGCAACGTTCTGCTTCAGCAGAAGGTCGGTGCGGAAACGGTAAAGCGCTTTCGTCTTCTGTCCGTCCCACTGCAGGAGATAGTCGCCCTTGACATACTGGTAGAATCCGTTGTTGTAGTTTACCGCCCACGTGTCCTTGGCGGGGGTAGTGAGCAGGTCGATACCGAATCCTACATACTTCCGCTCGTAGCCCAGATAGCTCAGTACTGTAGGCATAATGTCTATCTGCTGGGCTATGGCATTGCGCATGCCGGGCTTGAACTCTCCGCTCGGGTCGAAGAAGATGATGGGCGAACAGAATCCTCCCAGGTCCGTCTGGTAATATGCATGGTCGCTCAGATTGGTATGGTCGGAAGTGATGACGAAGAGCGTATTCTTGTACCAGGGCATGGACTTGGCCTTGTCGAAGAACCTGCGCAGCGCATAGTCGGTGTAGCGTATGCACTTGTGTATGACGATGCCTTCCTCGGGGAACGTGTCCTTGTATTTCTCAGGGATGACATACGGATGGTGTGACGAGGCGGTAAAGAGTGCCGTCACGAAGGGTTGCTTCATCTCGCCCATCTTCGTGGCATAAAACTGCATGAAGGGTTCATCCCAAATGGCCCATGTGCCGTCAAAGTCCTTGTCGCCGCCAAAACGCTTGTCGGCATTATACTCCGTCCTGCCAAAGTAGTCGTCGAAACCTGTAGTGCGGGCAAAAGCCTGGAATCCCATCGATCCGTTCTCCGCCCCGTGGAAGAAGGCTGAGTAATAGCCCTCATGCTTCAGTTCGCCTGCCAGTCCGCTCACATTGTTCATGGAGGCGGGGGTAAGGAAGAATGGTTCCACAAACATAGGTATGCTCGACAGGATACTGGGCATTCCGTCTATACTCTTCCTGCCGTTGCAATAGGAATAGAGGTAGGTAGCACTGTGCTGCATCAGAGAGTCGACAAAGGGCGTATACCCCTTGTACTTGCCCCCTTCGAGCCACTTGTTGAACCCGCCGATGTATTCCCTGCCGAAGCTCTCGATGATGATGACCACCACGTTCTTCTTGCGTTTCACCAGCGAGTCGGAGGGTATGTGGAGGGGTGAGTAGATGGCATCGAGTTGCTTCTGCGTATAATAGTCGGGCACCACGAAGACGGGTTTGTCTATGGTTCGGATAATGGAGAAGGGTGTATTCAGTACGATGGCAGCCTCTTGCGGACGGTCTACATACTGGTTGGCGTTGCTGATGGTAATGGGGCGCACGGCAGTGGTGAAGCCACCGCGCATACCTGCCACACAGAAGGGCACAAAGATGAGGAGGCACAGCAGATGCGCCACATAATAACGGAGCATCGACTTGAACCGATAAGGTTGTGAAACATCAACAGGCTTCTTGCCCTTTGGCATAAAATAGAAATACCACAACCCGCCTATCAGAACGATGCCTATCAATACGAGGTACCAATGGTTGAACAGTTCCACACCGAAAATACCACCCAAGTTCTTTTCGTTTTTAAACTCAGAGAATACCGTAACCGTAGTACGGCGGGTAGTATACTTGAAATAGACGCAATCCACCAGATTGGCAACAATACAGATGGCGTTGAGCACGACAAACACCCACTTGGCTATTTTCTGATACAAGTCAGTTTCCTTGTAATGAATGGGGAAAAGCATCAGAAGTGCATATAACGCATTGGTATAGAGAATGGCAGAGGTATCAAAATACCAGCCACCATGCAGCATCTCGCCAAACGAGCTCCAGGTGACGGAATCGGAAAACACACTCCAGTTAGTCGCCAAAAACACCAGACGACAAATCTCATAAACGATATATACCAGCACCATGTTGAGCACGAAGCATAACGGAGCTGAAAAAATATTTCTCTTAAGTTTCATGTTTCTATCCTATCATTCTGTCATCGTACAACTGTCACCCTTATCTCTACGCTATTGTCCGTTTCTCCGTTGGCGCATAATCCTTGGTTGCCATCTCATAGACGAGTTTGAACCATATCAGCACGCAAGGCAAAGCCTTCAGGGCATAGGGCTGCACGTAGTTCTTGCGGATAAAGGCAGGGAAGAGGTCGGAAGGCGACATGCTCGTCAGTATGAAGGCGAACACCATCAGGGCGATGTCCCAGCGATTGCGCTTCCAAGGGGCAGTAACATACCAAATAGCGACTCCCAAGAGTGCGATGATGTAGGTGCTCGACTCACTGCCCGTGCTGAACAGCACCACAAACATCAGCGTGGAAGCCAAGAAGGCGTAACGGAAAGCTATGTTGCGGTATTGCCCTATGCGGAGGTAGGGGTAGCAGAACGCCAGGATGCCGGGCACGATGAGCCACAGGTCGGAATAGGTGGCGACATGCGAAATCTTGCGTACCAGACCGAGCAGCGACTGGTTTTGCCCTCCGCTGAACATATTCTCCATATTCTTGCCCGACAGGCTCAGGTACCACTCCTTGTACTGGTCGATGATGTACTCGGGACTGCTCATCAGCATAGGAAGCACAAAGAATACGACGGCCCATCCGGCAAGTGCCGCCACAAACTTCACCTTGTGCTTGGAGAAGAAGAAGAAAGCCAGTCCCACGATACCGTAGAGTTTGACGAAGGTGCCCACCATGATGAGGCAGGCCGCCAGGATGTCCTTCTCTTTCTCTATGCAGTAGAACGTAGCTACGATGATGGCGGCTATGATGATGTTAAACTGGCTCATGAAGAGTGCCGTAAGCAACTCGTGTGCGCAAAACCAGTAGCAGAATATCTGCTTGCCCTGTTTCATGGGCAGCTTACGTATAGTCACAAACAGGATCAGCGCCATCAGCACGTGCCAGAATATCAGCCCCAAGGGATGGGGCATTACGGCAAATGGGGCTATCACGAGACTAAAGAAAGGGCCATAGTGATTGGTGTCCCAATACTGGTCGGGGTAAGGGGCATAGAGCGACGTCTGCTCCCAAGCATGCCAGAACACATACTTGAATATCAGAAAGTTGTTGCACTTGTGAAACTTCATCAGCGCAGACACCAGTCCTAACAGCAACCATAGTCCCAAAAGGGTACGCGGGTCGCTGAAGAATGGTCGCGCGAAGAAACGTCTGGTTGCCGTCCAGCCCCGGCAAATTCTCGAGTCAGCCTTGTCCATTTGTCTTTACTTGTCTTTTTAAGTGGGGACAAAATTAGCTAAAATCCATGTAATCAACAAATAAAAATTACCATTTATTTTGCGATACCGTTTTTTTGCCTTAACTTTGCCTTGCCGTTGCTGCCCATAGGGCAGGACGGGCAACGGGAATCGCCCCTACAGGATAAAAAAGATGGAAATAGGATTTGATGCCAAGCGCGCAGCGCAAAACCGTACGGGACTGGGCAACTACAGCCGGTTTGTGATAAGGATATTGTCGGAACGTTTCACCGGCAATCAGTATCACTTGTACCTTCCTAATCCCCGTCGTATGCCCTACTTGATGGAAATCCCCACCCTCTCCCGGCTCTCGCTCCATTTCCCCTCGACAGGGTTCTGGAGCCATCTGCGTTCCCTCTGGCGTGTATGGGGCATGAAGAAGGATATAGGACAGGCGGGCATCCACATCTTCCACGGCCTTAGCAACGAGCTACCCCTCAACATCGGCACGCCCGAGCAACGGAAGGCGGCACTCGGAGAGGAGCGTACCCGCTACGTGGTAACCATCCACGACCTCATCTTCATCCACACCCCACAGTATTACCACTGGATAGACCGGCAGATATACAACTACAAGTTTCGCCGCGCCTGTCGCTGTGCCGACCGCGTGATTGCCGTCAGCAAATACACCAAGCAGGAAATCATGCACTACTACCATACGCCAGGGGACAAGATAGACGTGGTGTATCAGGGGTGCGACCCCGTGTTTGCCAAGGACATCGAGGTAGGCAGCCTGCAGAAAGTAAGGGAGAAGTACAACTTGCCTGCACGCTTCGTACTCTATGTGGGCAGCATTGAGGAGCGCAAAAACCTGATGCTCGTGGCACGTGCGATAGCGGAGATTACACAAATGCAGAGAGGAAAGCCCACAACTGCAGAGGAAGAGATACATATGGTGGCCGTGGGACGCCGCACACCATACGTAGACGAGATAAAGACTTACATCAAGGAGCACGGACTGGAGCATCTGTTCCACTTCTGCCACGGGGTACCCTACGAAGACCTGCCAGCCTTCTACAAGTTGGCCACCACCTTCGCATACCCCTCCCGCATAGAGGGGTTCGGCATACCGCTTCTCGAAGCCATCTCGAGCGGTGTGCCAGCCATCGGTTGCACGGGGTCGTGTCTGGAGGAGGCGGGAGGCCCTGGCAGTCTCTACGTAGCTCCCGATGACGCCAAGGCTATGGCCGAGGCCATCCTACGTACCAGTACCGACGAGGCTCTGCGCCAGCAGATGATAACCAAGGGCAGGGAATACGCCCTACGGTTTACTGACGAGAAACTGAGCCGCGACCTGATGGACGTCTATGAGAGAGTGAAGAACGAAGAGTGAAGAATTCAATTGCAAAAGCTGTTGTCCCTTAACTTCCCTCTAACTTCTCTTAACTCCCCCCTGACTTCAAAAAAAAGCATATATGGAAACACCAAAGATATTACTAAGTTTCGATACCGAGGAGTTTGACGTTCCACGCGAACATGGCGTGGACTTCTCGCTCGAAGAGGGGATGAAGGTATCGGTGCATGGCACCAACCGCATCCTCGACTGCCTGAAGCAGAACAACGTAAAAGCAACCTTCTTCTGCACAGCCAACTTCGTGAAGCATGCCCCCGATGTGATGAAACGCATCATGGACGAGGGACACGAGGTAGCGTGCCACGGTGTAGACCACTGGCAGCCTAAAGCCACCGACGTGCGAGAATCGAAGGAGGTGCTGGAGCAGGCCACTGGCCGTACGGCTTATGGCTACCGCCAGCCACGCATGTTCCCCGTCAGCGACGAGGAGATAGAGAAGATGGGATACAGCTACAACTCGTCGCTTAACCCCGCTTTTATACCAGGAAGATACATGCACCTGAACGCTCCCCGCACATGGTTCATGAGGGGCAACGTGATGCAGATACCTGCCTCCGTAACCCCATGGGTACGCTTCCCGCTCTTCTGGCTCGCCCTGCACAACCTGCCCGAGTCGCTCTACCACGCTCTCGTCCGTAGAGTGCTGCGCCACGACGGCTACTTCGTCACTTATTTCCATCCCTGGGAGTTCTATGCCCTCAAGGAGCATCATGAGTTCAAGATGCCCTTCATCATCAAGAACCACAGCGGCGAGCAGATGTTCCAACGTCTGGACCGCCTCGTCAAGATGCTGAAGCAGAGAGGTAGCGAGTTCATTACCTTCCAGGAATTTGTCACACTCAAGAAAAAAGAACTTTCATGATAAAACTTGCCATCGTATCACCCTGCTACAACGAGGAGGAGGTACTGGAGACTTCTGTCAAAAGACTTACCGACCTCTACAACGAGCTTATCCGAGACAAGAAGATAACGGAAGACAGCTTTTTCCTCTTCGTCAACGACGGCAGCCGCGACAAGACATGGGACATCATCTGTCGACTGCACCGCGAAAACAAGTTTGTACACGGCATCAACCTGGCTCACAACGTGGGGCATCAGAGTGCCATCATGGCCGGCATGATGACTGCCAAAGACCGTGCCGATGCCGCCATTACTATCGACGCCGACCTACAGGATGACCTCAGGGCCATACCGCAGATGATAGACGACTACTACAAGGGCTACGACATCGTGTACGGTGTGAAGGTGTCGCGCACAGCCGACCCCCTGATGAAGCGCCTCTCCGCACAGGCTTTCTACAAGATGCAGAGCAAGATGGGCGTGAAGAGTATCTACAATCATGCCGACTTCCGCTTTATGAGCCGTCGCGCACTGGAGATGCTGTCGCAATACAAGGAGAAGAATCTCTACCTGCGAGGCATCATACCCACTATAGGCCTGAATACCACCACCGTGGACGACACCATCAGCGAGCGTACCGCAGGAGCTTCCAAATACACCCTCGGCAAGATGCTCAACCTGGCTCTCGACGGCATCACGTCGTTCTCCGTCAAGCCCATCTACGGCATTATCTACCTCGGACTGCTCTTCATCCTCATCTGTCTGGGCATTGGCATCTATGTGGTGCATGCCCTCGTGGCTGGCACCGCCGTGCCTGGTTGGGCATCCGTCATCCTGAGTATCTGGCTCATCGGTGGCCTCAACCTCATCTCTGTCGGCGTAGTGGGCGTATACATCGGCAAGATATACAAGGAGGTAAAGAACCGACCGCTCTACAACATACAGGAAATATTGGAATGAAGAAACCCAACAAAGACTGGCTGTGGACTGAGTTCTGGCGCATCTTCCGCTTCGGCATTACGGGCACCGTATCGAGCCTCATCCACTACGGAGCCTATTGCCTCGCCTTGCTCTACTGCGGTCCTACCCTCTCCTATAGCTTCGGCTACCTGGTGGGGCTGGTGTTCAACTATGTGTTGACTACCTACTTCACCTTCCGCCAGCAACCCTCCAAGAAGAATGCGGCAGGCTTCGTGTCGAGCCACGCCCTCAACTATCTGCTGGAGGTAGCCTTGCTCAACCTCTTCCTCTGGGCGGGCACAGGCAAGTGGCTCGCCCCCATTCTCGTGATGGTTATTGTGGTTCCGGTCAACTTCCTGATACTCCGTTTCGTCTATCTTTGGAAAAGGGTAAAAAAGTAAAAGAGTAATAAAAATATAGTCATGCTACGAACAAAGCTCTTGATACTGACAATGTTTCTATGCGTCTGTGCCTCCTCACGGGCGCAGAGCGACGACACGGATACACCCAATCCTGAAGACCGAGAAGTAAACATGGATGCCCCTACCTTCGACCCTATGGTAAAGGTAGGCAAAGTGTTGCTGGGCACAGACAGCATACAGTACGTAGAGGTAAACCGCGTGTACGTGTACCCCCAGCAGGAGTTTAAGGACACCAAGCAGCGCATGGCGTACAACCGCTTGGTGTACAACGTAAAGAAGGTGCTCCCCATAGCCAAGGAGGTAAGGCAGATAATCCTCGAGACGGGCGCCTACCTCGAGACCCTCCCCAACAAGAAGGCCAAGGACGAGCACATGAAACTGGTAGAGAAGGAAATAAAGCGCACTTACACCCCGCGCATGAAGAAACTAACCTATGCCCAGGGCAAACTCTGCATCAAACTGGTTTACCGCGAATGCAACTCCTCCTCCTACCAACTCATACAGGCCTTCCTCGGTCCTATCCGTGCCGGATTCTACCAGGCTTTTGCCTCCCTCTTCGGTGCCAGCCTCACCAAGAAGTACGACCCCAACGGTGTGGACCGCCTTACGGAGCGCGTCGTTCTACAGGTAGAGGCTGGACAAATATA
>CAVCGV010000028.1:0-26868 GCA_963601815.1 bacterium | reverse complement strand
CGGAAAAGGGAAGTAAAGGGGAAATTAGGAGACAATAGCTTTAGATATTTGCGATAAAGATGAAACGTGAGGTGTTGTCCATGCAGGCAAACCGTAAATGCAGGTGCGACAAATAGAACTTTCTAGCTTGATACTTGATTTGCGTCAAAAAAAAGGGGATTTCTGTAAGGTTCTCTTCGAAATGTTTGCGCACACAACGCAAAAGTCTTACCTTTGCATCGTCTTTAAGAGACAAGCGATCAATAAGTATTAATTGAAAGAAAAGGTAAAAAGATTATGGTATTTTTGATGACATTTGCCATTGTTGCAGTCATGATTGCACAGGCAGTAAACGTGGAGAACAAGCTGGGATAAGCACTCCACTTTTTTAAGGAAAGCATATTAGAGAGATTATAAAAGAAGACGGGTTTCTGGCCGCATAGCGGACGGGAATCCGTTTTTCCGTTTTTTACTCATCTTGGTCAGAGCAAGGCACTTCCACATACGTGCCTCCTCGGATAGATCCTTGGAGAGTGCCCCCCTTCCCTTGGTACCGGCGAGAGAGTAAGCCATGTGCCATACAAAGCGTCTCATCTTGGGCGAGACGGTGGGGGGAATGTCGCCCCCGTCGTTGTGGATGGCAGCATAGGGCACGGGGTTCTCTATGGTGACTTCTCCCATACCGGGCTTGCTTTGGATGGAGCTCATGAGGTGGTTTCTTCTGGTGGTTCACAACTATCACTCCCACCTTGCGCGGAAGCCTGTCTGTCACCTCATTCAAGATGTCGTCCTTGGCCTTTTCTACCCGTTCTTTTTTACATGTTACTTAGTGAAAAGTTGATAAATTTTGTGCATGAGACAACTTTTCTCGGAAAAAAATATTATTTTTGCAGAAAATATGTGCCGTAAGCCACACCGGCAAGGCGAAACAAACAAAAGCCGTGCGGCCCTACAACAGAAGAAAAGACAATATGAAGGCGGTAAAACCCAAGAAAAACCTCGGTCAGCACTTCCTTACTGACCTCAATATAGCCAAGCGTATAGCCGACACGGTGGATGCGTGCCCCGATATACCCGTACTCGAGATAGGTCCGGGCATGGGTGTGCTCACGCAGTACCTTGTGGAAAAACCACGTCCCGTAAAGGCCGTGGAGATAGACTCCGAGTCGGTGGCATACCTGCACGAGAGCTTCCCGTCGCTGAGGGACAACATCATAGGCGAGGACTTCCTGCGCATGGATCTCAACCGGATATTCGACGGAAAGCAGTTTGTGCTCACGGGCAACTATCCCTACGACATCTCCTCGCAGATATTCTTCAAGATGCTCGACTACAAGGACCTCATACCCTGTTGTACGGGTATGATACAGCGCGAGGTGGCGCTGCGCATTGCCTCCGAACCGGGCAACAAGGCATACGGCATACTGAGTGTGCTGATACAGGCATGGTACGATGTGGAATACCTCTTTACTGTGGACGAGGGCGTGTTCAACCCGCCGCCCAAGGTGAAGAGTGCCGTCATACGCATGACGCGCAACGCGGTGGACAGCCTGGGATGCGACGAGGCTCTCTTCAAACGACTGGTGAAGACGGTGTTCAACCAGCGCCGCAAGATGTTGCGCGTGAGTCTGCGCCAGATGTTCCCGGGCCTTACGCCGCGCGAAGACTTCTATACAGCAGACGTGATGACCAAGCGCCCCGAACAGCTCAGCATACCTCAGTTTGTGGAACTGACCAACTATGTGGGCGAGGAATTGAAAAGACTGGAATTAATCAAATAAATATTAATAAGGAGAAAGAACTGCCTGCTCCTCGCAAAACAGGGCGGAAGCGGTTTGCTCCTCGTAAAAGAGAATGAAGATATGTTAGACGTAAAAGAAACATTAGGCGCAGCGGACGAGCGCATGGAAATGGCTGCCATGTACCTGGCAGAGGAACTCTCGCGTGTGCGTGCAGGAAGAGCCAATGTGGCCATACTCGACGGTGTACGCGTAAACAGCTACGGCAGCATGGTGCCGCTCAACCAGGTGGCTACAGTCACTACCCCCGATGCACGAACCATAGCCATACGTCCCTGGGACAAGAAGGCCATCAAGGACATAGAGAAAGGCATCATGGACAGCGACGTGGGCATTACTCCCGAGAACAACGGCGAGGTGATACGCCTGGCTATACCCGTACCCACCGAGGAACGCCGCAAAGAACTGGTAAAGCAGTGTAACAAGATAGCCGAGAAGGCCAAGATAGAGGTGCGCAACGTGCGTGGCGAAATCAAGGAAAAACTGAAGAAGGCCATCAAGGACGGACTCTCCGAAGACCTTGAGAAAGATGCCGAGAACGACCTGCAGAAACTCCACGACAAGTACATCAAGCAGTTGGATGCACTCATGGATGAAAAGGAGAAGGAAATCCTTACTGTCTAAGGCTCCGCATGATGAAAGGACTTGTCATCAAGAATACCGGTAGCTGGTACACCGTCAAGACTGACGGTGGCCAGCTCGTGGAAAGCAAGATAAAGGGCAACTTCAGGCTCAAGGGCATACGCAGCACCAACCCCGTGGCCGTGGGCGACCGCGTGGAACTGATAACCAACCAGGAGGGGACGGCCTTTATCGCGGCCATAGAAGACCGCCGCAACTACATCATACGCAAATCGCCCAACCTCAGCAAGCAGAGCCACATCCTGGCTGCCAATATAGACCAGGCGCTGCTCATGGTGACGGTAAACTATCCGCAGACATCCACCACCTTTATCGACCGCTTCCTCGCCAGTGCCGAGGCGTACCAGGTACCCGTGACGCTGGTGTTCAACAAGGGCGACATCCTCTCCGAAGAAGAGTTGCATTACCAGCAGATGATGTGCAGCCTGTACGACACGGTGGGCTACCGCTGCGTGCAACTCTCTGCTGCTACGGGCGAGGGCGTGGAGCAGCTGCAAGACATCGTGGCGGGGAAGATTTCGCTCATCAGCGGCAACAGTGGAGTGGGGAAGTCTACGCTCATCAACCGTCTCGTGCCCGAAGCCGAACAGCGTACTGCCGAGATAAGCGATGCGCACAACACGGGCATGCACACCACTACCTTCAGCCAGATGATACCTCTGCCGCAAGGGGGATACCTTATAGATACGCCGGGCATTAAGGGGTTCGGTACGTTCGACATCGAAAAGGAGGAACTCACGAGCTACTTCCGCGAGATATTCCACTTCTCGAAAGACTGCCGTTTCTCCAACTGTACACACACGCACGAGCCCGGATGTGCCGTGTTGCGCGCACTCGAACAGCACTACATTGCCGAAAGCAGATACCAGAGCTACCTCTCCATGCTCGAGGACAAGGACGAGAACAAGTACAGGGAGGCATTCTGATGGAAATGGCTGGTGATGGAAAGCACTGTTGCCGCAACTAACATGAAACGAAAGAATACAAGAAATGACCAGTAACGAACCTAAGGACGCGATGCAGCGCATAGAGGAGGGCGAGTTTGCACAGAGCGCGGAGATAAGCACCAGCTACATAGACGAGGATATCCTCATCATAGACAATGTGAAGGTGCTTGCCAACCCCGACCCCGTGCGCCTGCAGATGAACATGATAGCCTCCTGCCTGGAGGGAAACCTCAAGATGAACATCAACGGCAAGGTGGTGGAAGTGTGCAAGAACGACATCTTCGTGTGCCCGCCCAATACTACGATCGACCTGCTGGATGTGTCGGCCGACTTCTCCTGTATGGCCCTCTGTGTGTCCAACCATGGTATGCAGAACATCCTGCGCCAGCACATCAGCGTATGGAACCGTGCCATGTACGTGGACAAGGTGTCGGTGGTGAAGATGACGGAGGCCGACATGCTTTTCTATGCCAAGTTTACCGACCTTGTACGGCTCTGCCTCGACAAGGACTACGCACAGCTCACGGCATGGAACCCCTATCGCCGCGAGATAGTGGAGACGCTCTTCAAGAGTGCCCTTCTGGCTCTGTGCAACGCTTTCTCGGCAGCCGTGCCCGATACGCTGCAGCGTGCAGCTTCTGCCACCAACGACATCTTTGACAAGTTTCTGGCTCTCCTGCAGCAGAGTCAGGTGAAACACCTGCCCGTGGAGTATTTCGCACAGCAGTTGTGTATCACGCCCAAATACCTCTCCATCGTATGCAAACGCCACTCGGGAAAGACGGCCATCGACTGGATAACGGAGTACACCCTGGCAGACATTACCTACTACTTGCGCTCCACTACCAAGTCGATAAAGGAGATTTCGGGCATCCTCGGCTTTTCCAACACGTCATTCTTCGGCAAGTATGTGCGTGAACATCTCCATACGTCGCCCATGAAGTATCGTGCCAATCAGCGAAAAGGATAGTTGACTTCTGTTCATCATATAAAGATAGCTCAAGTTATTTTTACATATCACTATACGGATAATTTTGAACATCCACTTATTAATCTCAAAGAACAACGGACAATAATGAAACCTATACTGAAAAAACTCCTCCTGACACCCCTTTTCTTCTCGGCCGTATTCATGGCCAGTGCACAGACACGACCCACTATAGCCGTGCTCGGCGACTCCTATTCCACCTACGAGGGGTTCATCCCCAAGGAGAACGAAGTGTGGTACCATCAGCCTGCCGACCTCAAGAACACGGATGTGACACAGGTGGAACAGACCTGGTGGTGGCAGGTTATCAAGGAAGGTGGCTATAAGATGGGTATGATCAACTCGTGGTCGGGTTCTACCATCTGTAACTCTGGATACAACGACGAAGACTATACCTACCGCTCCTTCATTACGCGCTGTGCCAACCTGGGCAACCCCGACATCATCCTCGTCTGCGGAGGCACCAACGACAGTTGGGCGGGAGCACCCATAGGCAACTATCAGTATGCCGACTGGAAGCGTGCCGACCTTTACACGTTCCGTCCTGCCATGGCAAAGCTCCTGCACGACCTGCAGATACATTACCCCAATGTGGAGCTGTACTTCATCCTCAACAGCGAACTGAAGGCGGAAATCAACGAGTCGGTAGCCGAAATATGCAAGCACTATGGAGTGCCTCTCGTCCGTCTTCACGATATAGACAAGAAGAGCGGCCATCCGTCGGTAAAGGGCATGAAGAGCTTTGCCGCCCAGGTGCTGAAGGTTATTAAGAAGTAGGCTCGCTTTATGCTTGAAGACGGGTTGCCTTAAGATTAAAAAAGCACTTGGTATTATTCTAATGTCAAGAATTATAGAATTGTAGAATTTATATTTGCTCGGAATTAGTAAGAATTCCAAAATCTATGGCTTGACTTGTCAAGCCTTGCTTAGAGGGTGAAACCTCATATAGGTTGGCTGCCACGGCGGGCTGAAGGCCCAACTGCACATAGCCCAGGGCATCACCCTGGGTAAAGAATAGCCCTACTAATCCTTTGCGCCCTGTAAGGGCAGCTGCATTATCTGTTACCATAGTATTGTTATAAACTACGCAAAGTCTTATGTAGCTGCCCTTACAGGGCGCAAAGGAATTACCCAAAGCGTTGCCCTGGACTGAGTGTAGCTGTCCCTTCGGGGCGCTTCTTCCTGTATTGCCTCCAATGGCTGCTACGTTGTCTCAGAAAGCAGAGGGGCAAAGCGTACCGTTTGATGTTCCTACTGGATAACCTTCTCCAAGCGGGAATGTACGTCTAAGGGCAAAGCGTACCAACTTGTTTTTTGACCTGTACGTTGTAAAATGATAAAACCAGGTGGTAGAAACTTTCGTCATTACCAGCCTGGTTTGTAATAAAAAGTGGAGCTGGAGGGAATCGAACCCTCGTCCGCACAAGGAAACCATACGCTTTCTACACGCTTATTCCAGCCTTGGGTTTTCGAGGTATGACAAGACCTGGACCACCAATCATACCCTTATCCTCTAAAATTTCATCCATCCAGCGAGGCATGTATGGACTATTTCCGATTTTCCTGCACCGCTTTACCAACAAGATTCGGAACTACATCCGTTGAGCGATGTCCCGTTCCAGCACCTTGTGCCGGAATAAAGCTAATCTACTGTGCTTCGATTAAGCAGCGAGAGCGTAGTTATTTTCGCCAATTAATTGTTTGTTCACTAAGATTTAGGAGGTAGCCAACGAGCCTCCGCGTGCTTACGTACCATTTCGTCTCGCCGTCAAATCCAGTCAACCCCAAGAGTATAAATGATACATCCCGACAAACTTTTTCAGTTGTCGGGATGCAAAGATAAGATGTTTTTGCGGAATGTCCAAATTTTTTCCGCTTTTTCTTTCGTTTTCTCTGTTGAGTAAGGTGTCCGTTCGCTTATTTGTACTTGCAGTTGACAGACAAGCTGAACTTTCCGTTCACGGCCTTTCCCCTTTCCATGGCAGGAGTCCACTTTGTGGCGGTAGCCACTTCGGTTACGGCATTGATGGCGGCCTGCGAGATGAGCGTCTTTGCCTGTGTCTCCACGTTCTGCTTCTCCGATGCGCTCAGCTTGTTGTAGTCGTCGCCGGAGAGCATTTTGCCCTGATAGTCCTTCACGTTGATGTCTGAAACGTTGCCCGCCTCGTCCACGCTGAACTCTATCTTTACCTTGGCGTTGGCGCGATATTTGCGTATGGTCTCAGGATACTTCATGGTGTCCAGTACCTTCAGGCTGAAAGCCTCGTTGCCGTCGGGGTATTGCGGTTTGGTAATATACTTCGTCAACTTGCCTGCATCGTCCAGTTCCTTCAGCTTTTGCTGCATCTTTTCGGCTACAACGGTGGTGAATGCCACTTTACCCTCTGGGTCTATGAGGTACATGGTGGGCAACCACTGTATGTTGTATGCCTTTGAGATGTTGGTCTCTTTCCACTTCTTGTACTCGCTAAACATGGTCCATTTCAGTTCGTTCTTTGTACGGAACTCCTTGAGCTGGTCCTTATCAGTGTCGAACGATACGCCGATGAGCTTTACCTTGTCCTTGTACTCCTTGTAGATGTCCTTGACGGTAGGTATCTCCTTGCGGCAGTCGGGGCACCATGTGGCCCAGAAGTCGAGCACTACCCAGCATCCCGGCCGCTGTAGGCTTCCTTCGGGATGGGTTCGGTAGTCGGACAGTGAGACGGCAGGAACGCCGTTCTTGGCCTTCTTGATGATGAAGTCGGGAGCCTGTGTGCCTGTAGCGAGCAGTCCCTGCGTATATTTGGCGTCGGCGTCGTCAGCCTGTTGTGCCTGCGCTCCTCCTACGCCCATTGCCAGGAGAAGCATTGCAATAATGGTCTTTCTCATTTTTTATTCTATTTATTTGGTGGTTAGTACAAGTAAAAAATAACTTGGTATATTTTCTAATTCTTGACCTATTATATTAAAGCCGAAGTTTTACCAAATTATATTTTGATAGTTACTTATTGTATGTATTTGTCATTTCTTCGTCGCTCTGATGAAGAAGGCGATAAGGAGGATGTATGCTATGAGCGAGCACACCTCCGACATGGGGTTAACCCACCAGCTGTCGGCGATGCTTGCCTCTACGCCTCCAAACTTGAGCAGGGCGCTCACCACTCCCATCAGTGCTCCGCCGGCAATGAATCCGCTGGCTATCAGGGTACCCTTCTCGCCGCGCTCGGCGTTCACCTTCTCGTCCTTGGTGCGTGAGGTAACATACCAGTTGATGGCACCGCCTACGAGCAGCGGTACGTTTAGTTCCAGCGGTATGAACATACCCAGTGCAAAAGCCAGAGCCGGAATCTTGAAGTAGGTCAGCACAATGGCTATGACGGCACCGATGGCATAGAGCACCCAGGGTGCACCCACACCGCTCATCAGCGGGTCTATGACGGCAGCCATGGCATTGGCCTGTGGTGCTGCGAGCGAACCGGAAGCGAAACCGTAAGTCTCGTTCAGGAGCATCATGACACCGCCCACGGTGGCTGCGCTCACCAGTGTGCCGAGGAATTTCCATCCCTCCTGCTTCTTGGGTGTGGTACCGAGCCAGTAACCTATCTTCAGGTCGGTGATAAACGAACCTGCCACAGAGAGGGCTGTACATACCACGCCGCCCATGATGAGGGCTGCCAGCATGCCTGCCGAACCGTTCAGTCCTACGGCTACCATCACTACAGAGGCGAAGATGAGAGTCATCAGCGTCATGCCCGATACGGGGTTGCTGCCCACTATGGCTATGGCGTTGGCTGCCACGGTGGTAAAGAGGAAGGCTATGGCTGCCACGAGCAGTATGGCGATGACGGCATGCAGGAGGTTACCGTCCATTACTCCAAACCAGAAGAAGATGAAGGTAACGAGGATGGTGACGAGCGAACCTACGGCGATAATCTTGAAGGAGATGTCGCGCTGTGTACGTTTTACGTTCTCGTCCACCTCGCTCTTGCCTTTCAGTTCCTTGGCAGCCAGTCCTACGGCACCCTTGATGATGCCCCAGCTCTTGATGATGCCGATGATGCCCGCCATGGCGATGCCGCCAATACCAATGCTGCGTGCGTAGGCCCTGAATATCTCTTCAGGGCTCATCTCGCCCACTGTCTTTACGATGCTGGGGTCCCAGGCACTGAGCACGGTGTCGTGGAATGCCACGCTCATGCCCGGTACGATGAGCCACCATACCACGAACGAGCCGAGGCAGGTGTAGAAGGCATACTTCAGACCGATGATGTAGCCCAGTCCGAGTACGGCAGCACCTGTGTTTACCTTGAACACGAGCTTTGCCTTGTCGGCAAGGTCGCATCCGAGGCTAACCACGCGGCTCGTAAAGTTCTCGTTCCACCAGCCGAGGCTTGCCACGATAAAGTCGTAGATACCACCCACCAGTCCGGCTATGAGCAGCGGTTTGGCCTGGTCGCCTCCCTTGGCACCGCTCACCAGCACCTGCGTGGTGGCAGTAGCCTCAGGGAAGGGGTACTTGCCGTGCATGTCGCTCACGAAGTACTTGCGGAAGGGGATAAGGAAGAGTATGCCGAGCACACCGCCGAGAGCGGATGCCAGGAATATCTTCATGAACGAGGTGGTCATCTCCGGATACTTGGCCTGCAGGATATAGATGGCGGGCAATGTAAAAATGGCTCCCGCCACAACGGCTCCCGAACAGGCACCTATGCTCTGTATGATGACATTCTCGCCCAGCGCCTTGCTGCGCTTGGTGGCTGTGCTTACGCCTACGGCTATGATGGCGATGGGGATGGCAGCTTCGAACACCTGTCCCACCTTCAGTCCGAGGTAGGCAGCTGCTGCGGAGAAGATGACAGCCATCACGATGCCCCATGTTACCGACCATAAGTTTACCTCCGGGTAATTTTTCTCGGGTGGCATGAGGGGCTTGTATTCCTCGCCATCCTTCAGCTCCCGGAAAGCGTTTTCCGGGAGCTGGAGATTTTCTTTTTCTTCCATAATGTTATTTCTCGATACGTATGATGTACTCGCTCATGAAGCTGGCACCCGGTTGCAGGCGGTTCATCAGGTACTTGTCCTTGAACTCGCCGTCGTACTCGGCCCAGTCGTGTATGCCATACCACGGTTCGATGCAGACGAAGGGAGCATGCTTGCCTGTGGGGTTCCAGATGCCTACTGCCGGAGTCTGGAATTCGAGGGTTACGTGCGGTTCGCCCTTCTCGTTGAGGATGCTCACCTCCTTCACCTGGCTCTTGTCGAAGATGACGGCATCGTCGGCAAAGGTATCCTCGCAAACTTCCCATATCCCGTTGTCGGTCTCTACGGTCTCCTTAGCCTGTGGGTCTATGCATCCGCCCACATTGCCGAAGAGGCGTACGGGGGCTTCGTTGTCCAGTTTCAAGGTGGCCTTCATCTCTTCGCCCTTCTTGCATCCCGGTACCAGGAATGCAGGGTGACCGCCCACCTGGAACATGATTTCCTTGTCGTCGGTGTTCTCCACGTGCCAGATGACGTGTACCTCGTTGCCCTCCAGGCGGTAAGACACGGCGAGGTTGAAGTGGTAGGGATAGCTCTTCATCGTCTCCTCGCTGTCGCAGAGGGCGAAGGTGAGGCGGTCGGCAGTCTTGCCCACCAACTTGAACTCGGTGTCGCGTGCGAATCCGTGGCGTGGCAGTGTGTATTCCTTGCCGTCTATTCGGTAGGTGTCCTTCCACAGTCCGCAGACGATGGGGAAGAGGATGGGCGAGTGGCGGTTCCAGTACTTCTCGTCACCGTCCCAAAGGTATTCGTTGCCGTTGGCGTCCTTGATGCTCTGCAGTTCTGCTCCCATAGATGAAATCTCCAGTGTGAGCTGGTCGTTCTTGATTTGTTCCATTGTGTGTAATGTTTTAGTTTTGTTATAAATGTTTTTTCGTATTGTGTTTCTTGCAGTAATGTCTGCCCGGGGTAAGGCGTTACAAAGTTATGCCTTTTTTTGCACAAAAACAAGAAAGTCTTTCCTTTTCTCGCCCGTTTGGTGTAATTTTGCATGCCGAAAGACGGGCAAGCCTTCTGTGCACGCGATGTTGCCGGCTGGATAAGCCTGTCCGTCTTCAACAAAACCGACAACAATAGATAAGAGAATGGAAACAGCAAGTAGTGGAAAAGTTAAAGGATTTGCCGCGGGCATAATAGCGGCAGTATGTTATGGTACCAATCCGTTGGGTACGCTCAGTCTCTATGCCGACGGTTACAATTCGTGCAGTGTGCTCATCTACCGTTATGCCCTTGCGGTACTGATGTTTGCGGTGGTGATGTTGGTTCGCGGAGAGACGTTCCGCATCAAGTGGGGGCACGCCATACGCTTTGCCTTCCTCGGCGCCTTCTTTGCCCTGTCGAGCACCACGCTCTATCTCAGTTTCCACTACATGGAGGCGGGCATAGCCAGTACGCTGCTCTTCGTTTACCCCATCATGACAGCCGTCCTGATGACGGTGTTCTTTCACGAGCGCGTTACTTGGACCACCACGCTTGCCATCGTCCTTGCCGTGGCAGGAGTGGTCATGCTCTACCATGGCGACGGCACGGTAAAGCTCAGTACGGCGGGCTTTACATTGGTAATGGTATCCTCGCTGCTCTATTCGCTTTACATCATTTCTGCGGGCCAGTGGCATGTGGAGATGACGGGCATCAAGTTTACCTTCTGGGTGCTGGTATTCTGCCTGCTCAGCATAGTCGTCTTTGCCTGGGCATCGGGCGAGGAGTTTCAGTTGCTGCGCACACCGTTGCAGTGGGCATGCGGCATCCAGTTGGCACTGCTCCCCACGGTGCTCTCGTTGTTCTTCATGACGGTGTCCATCAAGCTTATCGGTGCTACGCCTTCGGCCATTATGGGTGCGCTGGAGCCTGTTACGGCTGTCTGCATCGGCGTGCTGGTCTACGGCGAGTCGTTCTCGCTGCGCCTCGCCTTCGGTATCGTCCTCATCCTTGCCGGTGTGATGCTGGTCATCATGAAGAAAAAATGAAATTCGACAAGTACAAGAAGAGGGTTTTGTTCCAGTTTGTTCCAAAATAGAAATGGAACAAGTTGGAACAGCTGGAACAGTCTGGAACACTCCGAAAGCCTTCCATGAAAAATGAAACAAAGTATTTCGAGCTGTACGGTTGAGCATAGTAGGTGCAGCGTCCTCGCTGCACCCCCCCCAGCTACGGCAAGCACTCAAGGGGGCTTTGAGGCCTGGTAAGCGAAGCGAGGACGCTTCGCACTACTACGGCTTGCTTTGGTAGGTGCAGCAGGGAAGCTGCTCTGTAGGAGGTACGGCGGGCTGAAGGCCCAACGAGCGCATAGCCCAGGCAAGCCGTAGTAGTGTGCAGCGTCCTCGCTGCACAACAAAGCAACAGTCACCAGGGCAACGCGGGTTGAAGGCCCAGCGAGTGCTTGCCCTGGGCTATGCGCTTCTGCCCTTACAGGGCCAGCCTAAAACTGCTCCACCTCCTGCAGGTTAACAAACTCGCCGTTCTTGCGCTTGCGTTCCACCAGCATGTTGAGCAACTTGTTCTGTCGTTTGCTGGCTATGAAGCGGCGGAAGAACACATTGGGAATGGCGACGCCCGTGGCTATGCAGATGATGATGAGCGAGGCACGTATGGCATTGGTGGTACCTATGGTAAGTTCGCCCACGATGCCGTGCATGTCTATAAACTCGAAGAGGGCGCGGTACATCAGTACACCCGGCACCATGGGGATGACGCTCGGTATGGTGATGCACTGGTGGGGAGTGTGGAACCAGTGGCGTGCCTTGATTACAATGATGCTGATGAGTGCCGAACCGGCAAACGAACCAATCATGGGACCCATGTCGAGACCTATGTTGCCGTTGCTCGGTCCCAGGTTGACAAAGTTGCGGAAGCAAACGGCTATGATGCCGCCTACGGCCACGGCGGGCAATAGTCGGCGCGGTATGTTGAAGATGGTGGAGAAGCCCATCGCCGATACGGCTGCCGCAATGGCAAACTCGAGGTAGGTATGGTGGGGCGTCATGCTGAGGTTACGCGCAAAGTTGTCAATGCCGCACACTTTGATGGCGAAGGCAATGCCGAACGACATGGCCAGTACCATGATGAGCGTATTGATGGCCCTCACCATGCCCACTTCTATGTGGCCGTCGAGCATGTCGCTCACAAAGTTGATGAGCGGCACTCCCGGCACGATGAACAGAGCACACGCCATGAGCGGATGCCAGGGCGTTTCGGTGTGCATGAAGGCGGGCAAAGCTTCCGCCAGTTGCGGACTGAGCGAGATGAAGGAGGTGAGCCAAGCCAGGATGGTGGCTACAAAGGCCGAGATGCCGATGGCTATGTAGTTGTTGCAGCCGCGTGTGGGCAGGTACATTCTGAGTCGGAAACCCAGAATGGCTGCCAGCGAGCAGTAGAAGAATGCCGTCCAGTCGCAGCCGAACTGTATGCAGAAGCCGCCGCAGGCGAATCCTCCGCCTATCGCCACCTGCCAGGGCGTGAAGTTGCGTTTGCGGGTACGTATTTCTTCCAGCGCCTCTTCGTACTGCTCCAGGGTATAGTTCTCCTTGATGGCACGCCATGTCAGCTTGCTCACGAACGAAATGGAGGTGAAGTTGATGCCGTGTTTCTCGCAGCGCTGGAACTTGGTGAAGGAGTGTTCCTCGTCGCTGTAGTTTACCATCAGCACGTTCCAGTTGATGTACAGGTGGAGATATTTCTCGTCCAGTCCCAGGAAGGCTGCTGCCCTCTTCATGGTGCGCATGATGCGTGCCGTGTCGGCGGCGCTCTCTACGAGTATGCGTCCCGTGCGCAGCAGCAGGTCCAGTTTGTGGCGCAGATCCACGATAGTGTCCTGGCTGTTGTTGTCGGCGGTAGTTGCCGTATTGTTGTTTTTGCCGTTGTTGTCGGCCATGATGGTTTCTATTGCGTTTCCTTTATCCATATATGTTTTTGTTGTAATGTTCGAGGGGGAGTTAGAGGGAAGTAAAATTAACTTGGTAATTTCCTAAGGTCAAGAATTAGAGAATGGAAGAATTTTCTTTTCTCTGAATTCGTGAGAATTTCAGGACCTCGGCTTGACTGTCAAGCCTTCCTGTAATTCTTTTTATTGTTCGGGATTCGTTCGGGATTCGTTCGGGATTTGCATTGTCTGTTTGTGATGAAAATGAACCCCAAAAGAGGTGTTGTCCCTCTAACTTCCCTCTAACTTCCCTCTAACTTCCCTTTAACTTCCCTCTAACTTCTATTAACTTCCCTTAATCTTCCCTTCTTTCGGAGTCCGAAAGGAGAGTAGTCTTATCCGAATACGAAGATGATGATCTGTATCGTCACGATGCGCAGGAACATGGCGAAGGGGTAGACGTTGGCGTATCCCACGGTGGGAGCGTCGGCCGAGGTCTGTTCCCTCACGTAGGCCAGTGCCGAGGGGTTGGTGTTGGCACCGGAGAGCACACCGAGCAGCGTGAAGTAATTGATGTGGAACACCAGTCGGCCGATGATGCCGCCCAGGAGGATAGGTATCATGGTGATGGCGAGTCCGTAGAGCACCCATGTCATTCCGCTCTCCGATGTGACGGTCTGGATAAACTGTTCGCCGGTACCCAGACCCACGCAGGCGAGGAATATGCAGATGCCTATCTCGCGTATCATGAGGTTGGCGGAGATGGTGTTGTACGTTACGAGGTTGTGCTTGGGACCGAAGTAGCCTATGAGGATGGCGACGATGAGCGGACCTCCCGTCAGTCCGAGGCGCAGGCTCTCAGAAATGCCCGGTATGAAGAACGGAATGTTGGCTACGAAGCAACCCAACACGATGCCCAGGAAGATGGGGATAAGGTTGGGGTAGTTGAGTCGTTTCAGCTGGTTGCCCAATACCTTCTCCGTATGGCTTACTGCCAGTTCGGTACCCACTACCGTTACGCGGTCGCCCATCTGCAGTTTCAGGTCGGGGGTGGCAAGAAGGTCCACACCGGCGCGGTTAACGCGTGTGATGTTGGTGCCGAGGTTAGAGCTGTTCTGCACCTGCGAGATGCTCTTTCCGTTGATGCCCGACTTGGTGATGAGGATGCGGCGCGTAATCAGTTCGGTACCATACTCCTCCCACGTCATTTCCACCTCTTCGCCCAGCAGTGCCACGATGGGCTCCTGTACCGAGGGGTGAGCCACGATGTGTACGATGTCACCCTCGTCCAGCACGGTGCTGCCGTTTACCATCTCCTTGGCGCTGCTGCCGTGCTCGCGGTGAATCTGCGAAATCATGAAGTCGCGGTCCAGGAAGTCGTGTATCTTCTTTACCGTGCTGCCGAACACCATCTTGTTGGTAATTTTCACGGAGAAGGTGTTCAGCGTCATGGCCTCCAGATGGCCGAAACCGCTCTTTGCCTCCTTGTCTTCAGCCTTCTTGTCTATGCAGAGCGCATAGCGCAGAATGATGAATGACAGTATCACGCCCAGCACACCCATGGGGTAGGCTATGGCGTAGCCGGCGGCGATGGAGGGAGCGTCTATGTGGCGCAGGTCGCTGAATGCCTGCTGTGCGGCACCCAGTCCGGGTGTGTTGGTAACGGCACCCGACATGATGCCCGCCATGGAGGTGATGGACGTGCCCGAGAGGTAATAGATGCCCAGCGTTACGACGATGCTGATGGCAATGACAATGATGCTGAGCAGGTTAAGGCTCTTGCCTCCGTTCTTGAACGAGGAGAAGAAGCTGGGACCTACCTCCAGACCGATGGAGTAGACAAAGAGTATCAGTCCGAACTCCTTCAGGAAGTGGAGCAGGTGCTGGTCGAGACTGAGCGAGAAGTGGCCGAAAACCAGACCGATAAAGAGAATCCACGACAGTCCGAGCGATACACCCTTTACCCTGATCTTGCCCAGGCTCAGGCCAAGCGTGATGACCAGTGCAAGGATCATCACAGAATGGGCTACACCGCCTCCCCAAAGGTCGGGAAAGCCGTAAAACAAGTTTCTAATGATTTCCATAACTACGTTGATATTGAGATTTTCGGGTGCAAAGGTACTGTTTTTTTTCCATTCAGACACGCGTCTCATACTTTTTTTGTACTTTTGCAGTCTGAGAGAAACCTTGTGCGGGGGCGGAGAAAAGGCGCCCACGGATGAGCATACAACAATAACAGCGACAGCAAATGGAACACATCGAAGAAATGGACGGAAAGCGCATAGCCGTGCTGCTATCGGGCGGCGTGGACAGTTCGGTGGTGGTATGGGAACTGGCACAGCTCGGTCTGCATCCCGACTGCTTCTACATCAAGATAGGCCCCGAGGAGAAAGAGGAATGGGACTGCTCGTCGGAGGAAGACCTGGAGATGGCGACAGCCGTGGCACACAAGTACGGGTGCCGCCTGGAGGTGGTGGACTGCCACCGCGAATACTGGGACGAGGTAACGCGCTACACCATGGAGAAGGTAAAGGCCGGACTGACCCCCAATCCTGACGTGATGTGCAACAGGCTCATCAAGTTTGGCGCCTTCGACCGCAAGATGGGGCACCAGTACGACCTCATCGCCACCGGCCACTATGCACAGACCGAGCGGGACGACGAAGGCAACAAGTGGCTCGTTACCAGTCCCGACCCCGTAAAGGACCAGACCGACTTCCTGGCGCAGATAGAGAGCTGGCAACTGGAAAAGGCCATATTCCCCATAGGCCATCATGTAAAGGACGAGGTAAGGCAGATAGCCGAGGCCGAACACCTTGTAAATGCCAAGCGCAAGGACAGCCAGGGCATCTGCTTCCTGGGCCAGATAAACTACAACGACTACATCAGAAGGTATCTGGGCGACTGTCCCGGCGACGTGATAGAGCTGGAGACGGGCAAGCTCATAGGCCGCCACCGCGCACTGTGGTACCATACCATAGGCCAGCGCAAGGGGCTCGGCTTTGGTGGCGGACCATGGTTTGTCGTGAAGAAAGACGTTGCCGCCAATGTGCTCTATGTCAGTCACGGATACGACCCGCAGACAGCCTACAAGAAAGACTTTCCCCTGCACGACTTCCACTTCCTTACCCGCGAAGTGCCCATGCAGCGTGTAACGTTCAAGATACGTCACACCCCCGAATACCACCCCGCCACCATAGAGCAACTCGACGGCGGCATGTGGATGGTACATTCCGAAGAGCCCATACACGGCGTGGCACCCGGACAGTTTTGCGTGGTCTATGACGAAGACCACCACCGCTGCTACGGTTCGGGCGAAATAACGGTCAGCGTGTAGAGAGAGGGGGTGACGTTCGGGAACCCGCTGCAAGCAAATGCTTGCGCCCGAACCGAAAAGTTGAATAATTCTAAAAAAAACAGCTAACGGGCAGATAATTCGGAAATTTTTGTCTAATTTTGCAATCTGATAGGCTTTGGCGGCACAGACAGCTTAGCACAGGTGCCATCCAGACCAAGCAGAAAGAAACAAGAACCATAATATAATAATGAAGAAGAAAATTCAGTTCAGTCTCGTTTACAGAGACATGTGGCAGAGCTCCGGTAAGTTCCAGCCACGCAAAGACCAGTTGGCCAAGATAGCGCCAGTCATCATCGAGATGGGATGCTTCAGCCGTGTAGAGACCAATGGCGGTGCCTTCGAACAGGTAAACCTCCTCGCAGGCGAGAACCCTAACGAAGCTGTACGTGCATTCTGCAAGCCTTTCAACGAGGTGGGCATCAAGACCCACATGCTCGACCGTGGATTGAACGCTCTTCGCATGTACCCCGTGCCCGACGACGTGCGTGCCCTTATGTATAAGGTAAAGGCCAAGCAGGGTACCAACATCACACGTATCTTCGACGGACTGAACGATGTGCGCAACATCAAACCTTCCATCAAGTGGGCCAAGGAGGGCGGCATGACACCACAGTGTGCCCTCTGTATCACCAATTCGCCTGTCCACACACTCGAATACTATATGAGCATCGCCGACGAGCTCATCGCTGCCGGCGCAGAGGAAATCTGCCTCAAGGATATGGCCGGTATCGGTCAGCCTGCTTTCCTCGGCAAACTCACCAAGATGATAAAGGACAAGTATCCCGAAATCATCATACAGTATCATGGCCACTCAGGCCCCGGACTCTCCATGGCAAGCATCCTCGAGGTGTGCCAGAACGGTGCCGACATCATCGATACGGCCATCGAGCCATTGTCATGGGGTAAGGTTCACCCGGACATCATCTCGGTTATCAGCATGCTGAAGAATGAAGGCTTCGAGGTACCCGAGGTTAACATGAGCGCATACATGAAGGCCCGTGCCCTGACACAGGAGTTCATCGACGAGTGGCTCGGCTACTTCATCAACCCTGGCAACAAGATTATGTCTTCTTTGTTGCTCGGTTGCGGTCTGCCCGGCGGTATGATGGGAAGTATGATGGCCGACCTCGGCGGTATGCGCCAGACCATCAACAATATACGCAAGAAGAAGGGCGACGCCGAACTCTCTATGGACGACCTCCTTATCAAGCTCTTCGACGAGGTAGAGTATGTATGGCCACGCGTAGGTTACCCTCCATTGGTAACTCCGTTCAGCCAGTACACCAAGAACATAGCCCTCATGAACCTCCTCACCATGGAGCAGGGCAAGGGCCGTTTCGTCATGATGGACGACTCTATGTGGGGTATGATTCTCGGCAAGAGCGGCAAGATACCCGGAACTATCGCCCCCGAGCTCGTAGAGCTTGCCAAGAAGCAGGGCAGAGAGTTCACCGACGTGGATGCACACACACTGCTCACCGATGCCCTCGACGACTTCAAGAAGGAGATGGACGAGAACGGTTGGGAGTACGGTCAGGACGATGAGGAACTCTTCGAGCTCGCCATGCACCCCGAGCAGTACCGCAACTACAAGAGCGGTCAGGCCAAGAAGAACTTCCTCGCCGACCTCCAGAAGGCTAAGGACGCCAAGCTCGGCACCACATTGACACCGGCACAGCTCGCAGAGTTCAAGCACGCCAAGGCAGACGCCATCGTGGCACCTGTGGCAGGCCAGATATTCTGGGAGTTCCAGGGCGAGGGCGAGTGCCAGCCAGCCGTAGAGCCATTCATCGGCAAGGAGTACAAGGAAGGCGATGCATTCTGCTACATCCTTACCTCATGGGGCGAGTTTGAGACAGTACCTGCCGCCCTCGGTGGCAAACTGGTGGAGATTGCAGCCAAGCAGGGCAGCAAAATCCGCAAGGGCGACGTCATCGCTTACATAGAGCGCGAAGAGAAATAATAAATGATAATTAATAATGTATAGATGAGGAAAGGTCCTTGTCTATGCATTATTATAGACGGATTCTAAAAAAAACATCAAAGAACACGCCTATAATTCATGGATTATAATTTATTAATCGACAAGTATTATCCTGAGGATAATGAGCTTCGCCATATCCTCATCACTCATAGCCAATCTGTAGCGCGCAAAGCGCTGCAGATTGTTTCGTTTCATCCCGAACTGCATCTCGATGCACGCTTCGTGGAGGAGGCCGCCATGCTGCACGACATAGGCATCTTCCTAACCGATGCGCCAGGCATCTGCTGTTATGGCTCCCAACCCTACATCTGCCACGGACGTCTGGGGGCGGAACTGCTGAGGCAGGAAGGCTTCGAGCGCCATGCACGTGTGTGCGAACGCCATACAGGGGCGGGCATTACCTGCCGGCAAATCGTAGAGCAGAACCTGCCGTTGCCTCACCAGGACTTCCTGCCCGAGACGATGGAAGAGAAAGTGGTGTGCTATGCAGACAAGTTCTATAGCAAGACCCACCTTGACCGTGAGAAGTCGATAGAAAAGGCAGAGAAAAGTCTCGCCAAGTTCGGCGAAGAGGGAGTGGAACGTTTCCGCCTGTGGGAGTCGATGTTCGAGAGGTAGAAAAAAGTTAAAAAGGGCATAGTGTATAATTATCTGACAAGAATTGCTTAACTTTGCAACCCGAATGAGAAAATTTCCTGTCATAGTTCTGCTGTTGTTTGCTGTCATCTGCATGACGGCAAATACGGGCATGTCTGTCCAGAAGAAAAAGAAAAAGGTTGCAGCATCGGCTGTCGACTCAGCAACAGTTGCCGACTCTGTGGTAAGCCATGACTCGGCACGGGTAGCCCCGCTTGGCACCGAACGCCCCGACACGGCAGGGATGGACTCCCTGCAGAAGGCCATATGGATGCACAACAAGGTGGTGGACGACAGTATACGCCTCGACAGCATTGCACGCAAGAAGTCGGGTGGGGTGGATGCCCCCGTCAACTACTCCGCCAGCGACTCGCTCGTGTACGACGCCAAGAGCAAGGTGGCACACCTCTACGGATCGGCAGAGGTGAAGTACCAGAACATGGACCTCACCAGCGACCGTATCTCCATGGACATGGACAAGAGCAACGTAAAGGCCATGGGTACCGCCGACTCCACTGCCGAGAACGGAGTGAAGGGAAAGCCTGTCTTCAAGATGGGAAGCGACCAGTACGATACCGATACCATCAAGTTCAACTTCAAGAGCAAGAAGGCACTCATCAACAACGTATATACAGAGCAGCAGGACGGATTCCTTACCGGTATGCGCTCCAAGCGCGACTCCTCGGGAGTCATCTACCTGCAGCACGGACGCTACACCACATGCGACGAGCCACACCCCGACTTCTACATCGCGCTCTCGCGTGCCAAGGTGCGGCCAGGAAAGGATGTGGTGTTCGGCCCTGCCTACCTCGTGGTGTGCGATGTACCCATGCCCCTCGCCATACCTTACGGCTTCTTCCCCTTTACCAAGAGCTACTCCAGCGGTTTTATCATGCCTACTTACGGCGACGAGAGCGACCGCGGTTTCTACCTGCGCGACGGAGGTTACTACTTCGCCATCAACGACAAGTGGGACCTCAAGCTGCTCGGCGAAATCTATACCAAGGGTTCGTGGGGCATCTCGGCTGCCAGCAACTACCGCAAGCGCTACCGCTATTCGGGCAGCTTCTTCTTCAGCTATCAGGACACCAAGACGGGCGACAAGGGAATGCCCGACTTCGCCCGACAGGAGAGTTTCAAGATACAGTGGAGCCACAGACAGGACTCCAAGGCCAATCCGTACAACTCGCTGTCGGCAAGTGTCAACTTCGCATCGACGAGCTACGAGCGCAACAACCTCAACTCGCTCTATAACCCGCAGACCATGACGCAGAGTACACGTACCTCTTCCGTTAACTGGAGTACGGGATTCTCGAGCCTCGGACTTACCCTTACGGCTACCGCCAACCTCTCGCAGAACATGCGCGACTCGTCCATTGCCGTCACCATGCCCGACCTCAACATCAGCGTGGCACGCTTCTATCCCTTCCGACGCAAGAAAATGGTGGGAGACCAGCGGTGGTACGAGAAGATTGCCGTTTCGTATACCGGACACATCAGCAACTCTATCTCCACCAAGGAGAACAAGTTTATGAACAGTAATCTCATCAAGGACTGGCGCAACGGATGGGAACACCGCATACCGGTATCGGCCGACTTCACCCTTTTCAAGTACATTACCGTTACGCCCCAGTTCTCTTTTACCGACCGCATGTACACCAACAAGGTGAAGCAGTCGTGGGATGAGACCAAACAGACGGTAGTGCGCGACACCACCTACGGATTCTACAATGTATACAACTGGAACCTCAGCTTGGCACTCTCTACCACCCTGTACGGTTTCTGGGTACCCAACCGCAAGATTTTCGGCGACAAGATACAGGCGATACGCCACGTCTTCAAGCCCAGCGTATCGATTAGCTATGCGCCCGACTTCGGGGCTCCGCGCTACGGATACATGGACACTTACCTGAAGACCGATGCCAACGGCAACGTGTCGCTCGAAAGCTATTCGCCCTATGCTGGCTCGCTCTTCAGCTATCCATCGTCGGGCAGACAGGGTACGATAGCCTTCACCCTGGGCAATAACCTCGAGATGAAGGTGAAGAGCGACAAGGACTCTACCGGATACAAGAAACTGAGCCTTATCGACGCCTTCAACATCAACATGAGCTACAACATGGCCGCCAAGGAGAAACCCTGGAGCGACATGAGCATCAACCTGCGTCTGAAGTGGTGGAAGAACTACACCTTCCAGATGAATGCCGTTTTCGCCACATACGCCTACGAACTGAACGAGTCGGGAACTCCCTATGTGGGCAACCGCACCGAGTGGAGCCATGGACGCTTTGGACGTTTCCAGGGTATGTCGCAGAACTTCTCATTCACCCTCACGCCCGAAAAGTTGCGTAAGCTCTTCGGAGGTGGTGACGACGACGACAGTGACAAGGATAAGAAAAACGGAAAGAACGACGACGACGGGGTGGACACCAGCATAGAGACCAACGTCGACGACGATATGGAAAAAGGCAAGCACGGCGCCAAGAAGGGCGGCAAGGCAAAGACCGACAGCGACGGATACATGGCTTTCAGTATGCCGTGGTCGCTCTCTATAGGCTATGGCATCACCATGCGAGAAGACCAGCGTGTAGAGAAGTTCAACTACAGCACGATGCGCTACCCGTACCGCTTTACACAGACGCTCAACTTCAGTGGCAATGTGCGTATCAGCGACGGATGGAACATCAGTTTCTCTTCGGGATACGACTTCGAGAACAAGGCACTCAGTATGACAACGGCAAGTCTGCAGCGCGACCTCCACTGCTTTAACATGAGCTGCTCGGTGGTGCTTGCGCCGTACACCAGCTACAACTTTACCTTCCGTTGTAATGCTGCCACACTTACCGATGCACTCAAGTATGACAAGCGCAGCGGCTACTCCAATGCCGTGCAGTGGTACTAAGCAACAGTAAGAGTAGTTGTGTTCTTCCACGCATAGATAAGCAACGAATAAAAATGAAGTTGGTAAACTTCGTTTTCAAGATTATTTGAAAGCGGATATAGTTCGAATACAAAAGGCAAAAGCATTATATCCCCAACACGTCTTCCCAAAAAGAAAAGAGGATGCATCACAACAACATTCGTGACGCATCCTCTTTATATATTCGGCGCGTAGCCTCGGAAAGGCTTAGTCGAAGAGGCGGGCAACGGCCTCGGCCGGCTTTCCTTCGTATACTACCACGTCGGAGTAAGGCTGGTAGTTGAAGTCGGCAAAGCGGAGCAACTGTACGGCTGCAAACTGCCTGTCTTCGGAGATGCAGCCTTCGAGCCGCATGTTGCCGATGGAGCTTGACTGGATGTTGGCCTTCTCAAGCAGACCGGCTACAGTTGCGGTGTCTGCCTTCAGTATTCGGGCCAGTGCGGTGCCAGCGTCAACGCTGTATTCCTGTTGCTGTACGTTTACCTTGCTGCCCGTAGCGGTATAGACTATCTTGGTGGAAAGTCCGAACATGCTTTTCTTTATATTGATCTGTGGAAGTGCCTTAACCGTGTCGCACATTTCCAAATGGTTGATACTTGC
This sequence comes from bacterium, assembly GCA_963601815.1. Taxonomy (GTDB): domain Bacteria; phylum Bacteroidota; class Bacteroidia; order Bacteroidales; family Bacteroidaceae; genus Prevotella. The sequence goes on along the minus strand of CAVCGV010000028.1, from coordinate 4,134 downwards.
CATAATAATAATGTATAAATATATATGTGAAATCTGTTTTTTGAATTGTTTCTTGTCCGTGCATCGGCATAAGAGCCATATAGCATTCTTTCTTGATATATGGCACGGACGAAATGTCTGTCCCCTCTGGGACAGAGTAAGTAGAGCGTGTCCGGATTTTCAGGAAACGCCAGTCTGTGGTGTAGAAAAACGGCAAGTCTCAACAGATGAGATGCCGTAGGCAGATGACATAATACTTGCCTGCGACATCAAAGTGGATAGGGGCGGATTCCAGCCGCTCCCTGCCACGGAAAGTGTTGAGTAGGAGTTGATAAAACTTGTTTCTATAAGGCAACTTGCTTGTCTGGTGCAAGTTGTTGGTAATGTCTCCGCAAGGGACTATCCGCTGCGGGCGTGCACTGCATATGCGGTAGGCGGATGAATTGTCGGTGAAGACTGCCTTCTGCTCAGGCTCGTGCTGTACGATGGCCTGCACCCTGTCCTTCTGCTGTGAGGGCGTGGCTGCCTTGCCCTGGCTTCCGAAAACCATGGCAAGCAGGAGGGTCAATATGAACAGCAGATGTCTGGGCATTTTTACTTCATTACTATAACGTTATTTCTCCGGCAAGCGACTGCTGTAGCTTCTCCCTAACTATTTCGTTGTCTTCGTATCGGCCCTGCAGGTACATCAGCTTGGTAACGGCGGCCTCCACGGTGCAGTCCCTGCCGCTGATGACGTGTGCCAGTTTCAGGTGGAATCCGGCTCCGTAGCGTTCCATCTCCACGCTGCCTGTAAGACATTGCGTAATGTTGATGATATTGACACCACGGTGGGCAGCCTCGTCGAGCAGACGCATGATCCATGGCGACTGCGGGGCATTGCCCGAACCGAAGGTGCGCATGACGATGCCTCTGAGCGATGGCGACTCCAGTATGTGCCTTACGATGGTGTCCTGGATGCCGGGGAAGAGGCTGAACACGATGACGTTCGGGTCAAGCTTGAGGTGGGGCACCATAGGCTTGCTGTAGTCGGGAGTAAGGATATGGTGCGTGTGAAACTGAAAATTGATGCCTACGTCGCAGAGGTGGGGGTGGTTGTACGACTCGAAAGCATGGAATCCCTCGGCATTCACCTTGATGGCGCGGTTGCCGCGTATCAGCTTGCCGTTGAAGAAGATGCCCACTTCCGGAACAACGGGATGGCCTTCCTCGTTTTTCATCGAGGCTATCTCGATGGCTGTCATCATGTTCTCCTTGCCGTCGGTGCGAAGTTCGCCGATGGGTAACTGACTACCCGTCAGGATGACAGGTTTGGTAAGGTTTTCGAGCATAAACGACAGCGCCGACGCCGTGTATGCCATGGTGTCGGTACCGTGCAGGATGACAAAACCGTCGTAGTCGGCATAGTTGTTGGCAATGATGCCCACCAGCTCTGCCCACCTCATGGGGTCCATGTCGCTGGAGTCGATGGGCGGGTCGAACTTTCTCACGTCTATGGCTGCCTGGATGAGCTTGAACTCGGGCATCGACGATACCAGATGGGTAAAGTCGAGCGGTTCCAAGGTTCCTGTAACAGGGTCTTTGCCCATGCCGATAGTGCCGCCTGTATAGATGATGAGAATCCTGGGTGTTGCCATATTCGTGGATTTTAGAGTGCTACATCTTGCTTTGTCGAATGCAAAGGTAATGAAAAGTTCTTTTCCTACCAAAAAAAATACATGTAACTTGCGGGACGGCGTGTTCCGCTTGCATCCGGTGACACCCACATGCATGTGCATCGGAGAAGCCTTTAGCGGATAGGGCTACAGCTTGTGGGCTTGTAAAATCATCCGGAAGGCTCGAAATAAATCCGGAAAAAGTTGCGCATTTTGAAAAAGAAGTGTTACTTTTGCAAGCGATTTATAAAAATACTAAGTTGTTATGGTAAAAATCACATTTCCAGACGGCACTGTGCGTGAGTACGAACAGGGCGTTACTGGCTTACAAATCGCCGAGAGCATCTCGCCGGCTCTCGCCCGCAACGTTGTATCTTGCGGTGTCAATGGCGAGACAGTGGAACTGAACCGTCCTATCAATGAGGACGCAAGCGTAGAACTGTACAAGTTTGAGGACGAACAGGGCAAGCATACCTTCTGGCATACGTCGGCACACTTGCTCGCCGAGGCTCTGCAGGAATTGTATCCTGGTATCCAGTTCGGTTTCGGTCCGGCAGTAGAGAACGGTTTCTTTTATGACGTGATGCCGGCTCCCGGACAGGTTATCTCTGAGAACGACTTCGCCAAGATAGAGGCCAAGATGGCTGAACTGGCAAAGAAGAACGAACCGGTGGTACGCAAGGAGGTTGCCAAGGCCGATGCCCTCAAGGAGTTTAAGGCCGACGGACAGCAGTATAAGTGCGAACACATCGAGCAGGACCTCGAGGACGGTACCATCACCACGTATACGCAGGGCAACTTTACCGACCTCTGCCGTGGACCTCACCTGATGAATACGGGCCTTATCAAGGCTGTGAAGATAACAAGCGTGGCAGGTGCCTTCTGGCGCGGTGACGCCAAGCGCGAGCAGATGACACGTATCTATGGCATCAGCTTCCCCAAGAAGAAGATGCTCGACGAGTATCTTGTGATGCTCGAAGAGGCCAAGAAGCGTGACCACCGCAAGATAGGCAAGGAGATGGAACTCTTCATGTTCTCCGACCGCGTGGGCAAGGGACTGCCCATCTGGTTGCCAAAGGGAACGTCGCTCCGTCTGCGCCTGCAGGAATTGCTCCGTGCCCTGCAGAAGCCTTACAACTATCAGGAGGTCATCACTCCGGGTATCGGTGGCAAGAGCCTTTACGTTACTTCCGGCCACTATGCCCACTATGGCAAGGATGCCTTCCAGCCCATCCATACACCGGAGGAGGACGAGGAGTACATGCTCAAGCCTATGAACTGCCCCCACCACTGCGAGGTGTATGCCCGCAAACCCCGTTCGTACAAGGATCTGCCTCTGCGCATCGGAGAGTTCGGTACTGTGTTCCGCTACGAGAAGAGCGGTGAGTTACACGGTCTCACGCGTGTGCGTACCTTTACTCAGGATGATGCCCATATCTTTGTGCGTCAGGACCAGGTGAAGAAGGAGTTTGAGAATGTCATCGACGTTATCTTGAAGGTGTTCAAGATCTTCGGCTTCGAGAACTACGAGGCACAGGTTTCGCTGCACGACCCGAAGGATACGGAGAAGTATATCGGTACTCCCGAGATTTGGGCTGAGAGCGAGAATGCCATCCGCGAGGCTTGCAGAGAGAAGGGACTTGAGACCCGCGAGGAAGTGGGCGAGGCTGCCTTCTATGGTCCTAAGCTCGACTTCATGGTAAAGGATGCCATCGGCCGCCGCTGGCAGTTGGGTACTATCCAGGTAGACTACAACCTGCCTGAGCGTTTCAAGCTCGAGTATACTGCCGAGGACAATACCAAGAAGACTCCTGTAATGATTCACCGCGCACCGTTCGGTTCGCTGGAGCGTTTCACCGCAGTGCTCATAGAGCATACGGCAGGTCACTTCCCCTTGTGGCTCACCCCAGACCAGGTGGCTATTCTCCCCATCTCGGAGAAGTTTAACGACTATGCCAAGACCGTTGCCCAGTATCTCGACAAGCAGGGTGTACGCTCTGTAGTGGATGACCGTAACGAGAAGATAGGCCGCAAGATACGCGACAACGAGTTGAAGCGTGTGCCTTACATGGTTATCGTGGGCGAGAAGGAGAGTGCCGAGGGTCTTGTCTCCATGCGTAAGCAGGGCGGAGGCGAGCAGGCCACTATGAGCATGCAGGATTTTGCCAAGCGTATCAATGACGAGGTAGCAGACCAGCTCAAGGCTGCCGAGGAATAAGGCGTCCCGAATAATCCCGCAGATAGATGTATTTTATCTCTCGCAGATTGAAATATAATCTCTCGCCAGATTTCGCAGATAGATGAATTTTTAATCTCTCGCAGATTTCACAGATTTCGCAGATTTTTTTTGCGTATCTGTTTATCTGCGAGAGATTTCTTGTTATTATAATGTGTAAAATATAACTTGAGTAGTTTTTTTGGCCTGCACGCCCTGAACCACGGTCACCGGCGTGCAGGGTGAATCCCACGAATGGCTGACGCCTTGACAAGCAAGAATGTT
>CAVCGV010000027.1:0-26983 GCA_963601815.1 bacterium | reverse complement strand
AAATGACGCAGACAGACATCGTAAATGACGTAGACAGACATCGTAAATGACGTAGACAGACATCGCAAATGACGTAGACAGAAACCGCAAATGACGCAGACAGAATGTTACATTCTTGTTATTGTAGTAGGAAAATTCCTCCATATTAAAGGCCATTTAGGATATTTTTGCTACCTTTGTGCCCATAACAGATAAATGAAAACGGATATGCTGAGATTATTATTGAGATTATGGTGGCTACAACAGCGACGCAACTTCCACAAGCGTGATGCCGTCGTGGGCAGCTACATCCTCTTTCTCTATGTGGTGATGGGGGTTAGCTTCTATCATAGTTTCACGAAGGATGGTGGAAGTCTGGATGCTGAAGACATGCCTGCAACGGTGGGCGCGGGAATCGTCATCGGTATGCTCGTGCTCGACATCATCATGAAGATGGTGATGAAACGGGACATCACGGCGATGGACGATTATGTGAAGTCGCGCCCTGTGCCAGAGAAGGTCTGGAACCGGTTCCTCTTGCTTACCAATATGGTGAGCTTCTGGAATTATGTGCTCCCCGTGTTGATGCTGCCCGTCTTTATCTTCCTCCTGCCGAGTGCAGGGCAGGTTGTCGCCAGTTTCTTCCTGTTCCTTGCCTTCTCCTATGTCGATGGTGTCTACATTACATGTTACCGCAAGGCGACGGAAGCCATCTTCAAGTGGCCTTTGGTGCTTGGCTGGATAGGCATGTACGTCGTACTGATAGGATACATGGTGGTCGGCTCGTTCTTCCCGGTATGGATGCTGTGGGCAGGACTCTTTGTCTTGGCAGGTATGGTGCTTGCGGGACTTACCGTCTATCTCTATAACCTGAAGATATACAATGAGCAGAAATGCAAGGTGTCGCGTTTCCGTGGCTTCAACCATATTTCGCTTTTCAGCTTGCTGTATATCGGAACGATGAGAGCCAAGCGCATCCGCAATATGGTGATGGTAGTCACGGGCATTTTCCTTTTCGACTCCTACATCTTCGCATTCATGCCAGCGGAATCTGGTGAGGATTTCATAGGCTCAGCTCCACTTGTTGTCTATGTGGTGGGATCAGTGCTCTTGCCGTCCACCTGCCTGTCGCAGTGGACCTTTGGCGTAGAGGCAAACTTCTTCCATGGCTTGATGACGAAACCGGTAAGGGTGGCGCAGATGTTGCAGAACTGTTTTTGTTATTATTGCATCGTGAGTGGAATAGCCCTGTTGCTGGTGGTGCCTTTCATGTTTATCAGCGATGAAATCAGCGTCCTGACGTTAGCGGGCGCATTGGGGTTGGCTGTGTTCATCAATCTTTTCAATCTGCCAACCTGCCTCTTCTCTTCCCGCTTGGAGATATTCTCCAGCTCGATGTTCAGCATGCAGGGTGCCAACCTGAAGATTAACCTCTATGCCGCGGCGTTTCTGTTGCCGCTCGGCGCCTTGGCTGCCGTCTATTATTTCTTCGGCGAAATGGCATGGAGCCTCGTTTGTGTCGCTCTGGGTGTACTGAGTGTTGTCATTCACAAGTGGGCAGTGGCTAAACTCGCTGCCCTCTTTGAGGCGAAGAAGTACAAGCGTATGGAGAAGTTTATGGAAATCTAATGGCCGTTGATGACGTCGACGGCTTGACACAACACCAAACATTATATAAAACATAGAAAAATGGATATCAAGATACAGAACCTCAAGAAGATATACAATGGTAATACCGTGCTCGACATAGCCGACCTCGGTGTTGGCTCGGGTGAACTCATTGGGTTGGTGGGTAACAATGGCGCAGGCAAGACCACCTTGCTCCGTCTCATCCTCGACCTTATCCAGGCGGATGAAGGCTTTGTGGAGAGCAACGGATTGAAAGTCAACGAGAGTGAGGCGTGGAAGGAATATACGGGCAGCTATATAGACGGCCGTTTCCTTATCGACTTCCTTACTCCCGAGGAATACTTTGCTTTTATAGCCGATGTTTATGGCATTGACGATGAGACGTTGAAGGAACGCCTGGCTGCATTCGAAGGCTTCATGCACGACGAAATCATGGGAACGAAGAAGTTTCTGCGTGACTTCTCGCAGGGCAACCGACAGAAGATAGGTATCATAGGGGCTATGATTATCAATCCGAAGGTGCTGCTGCTGGATGAGCCTTTCAACTATCTCGACCCTTCCTCGCAGATGAGCATCGCCCACATGATACAGCGCATCTGCAAGGAACAGGGCACCACGGTCGTTATCTCCAGTCATAACCTCAACTTCGTTGCCGACATCTCCACCCGCATCCTCTTGTTGGAGAAAGGCATGCTTATCAAGGATTTGCCGAATACCGACGGGGCTGCCATCGCCGAGCTCAACGAATACTTCGGGGTACAGGCAGAGAATGCCAAATCATAGGGGGATTGCGATTGCTAAAATACCATGCCGTCCAGCAGTTCCGTATACTGCTTGATGGCATTTCTTATCTCGCTGAAGCGGATAAACTCGTCGGCAGAGTGGGAGCGGGAAGACTCGCCCGGTCCCAGTTTAAAGCTTGGGAAGGACATCAGTGCTTGGTCGCTCAGCGTCGGACTGCCAAAAGGTTTCATGCCCATGGACACACACTTCCTTATCAGCGGGTGGTCGGGGTCTATGTGCGAAGACTTCAGACGGAAGCTGTGCGCCTTGCACTCGCTCTTCAGATGGCTGCAGACGAAGCGGTACACCTCCTCGTTGTCGTAATGTTCGTTGGTGCGTATGTCCACCAGCATGGTGCAGGTGTCGGGTATTACGTTGTGTTGTGTGCCTGCGTTCACTACGGTGAGCGTCATCTTGGTAGGGCCCAGGAAGTCGCTCACTTTCTCAAACTTGTAGTCCCTAATCCAGCGCATGTCGTCGAGCGCTTCGTAGATGGCATTCACCCCTTCGTTGCGTGCGGCGTGTCCGCTTTTGCCGTGCGCTATTACATCGAGAACCATCAGTCCCTTCTCGGCTACGGCGGGCTGCATGCCTGTAGGTTCGCCCACGAGTGCCACGTCGATGTGGGGCAACAGGGGCAAGGCACGGCTGATTCCGTCCTTACCCGAAACCTCTTCCTCGGCAGAGGCAAGGTAGATAAGGTTGTATGCTTGCGGACGGGAAGTCAGGATTCTGAATACCTGCAATAGCGAGCACAGTCCGCCGCCACAGTCGTTGCTGCCCAGTCCGTAGAGCGTGTCTCCCTCTACGGTAGGCATGAAAGGGTCCCGCTGCCAGGAGTCTACGGGCTTTACCGTGTCTATGTGTGCGTTCAGCAGCAGGGTGGGCTTCCCTGCATCATAATGCGGATCTATAATCCATATGTTGTTCGCCTCGCGGTGGGGCTGGTAGCCATACTGGCGCATGGTCTGCTCCATGATGTCTGCGGCATTCTGCTCGTTGCGGCTTACCGACGGCGTGGCGATGAGCCGCTTCAGCAGTTCTACGGCCTCATGTGTATATTCTTCCTGTGTCATGTGCTTTATGTTGTTGTATAGTGGTGGTGCAAAGTTACGCTAAATAGACAGGCGTGCAAAATAAAAACAAGATTTATTTTGTTTTCTTAATGATTTCTATTATCTTTGCAAGCATTAACAAAAAGATGCTTATGCAAATCAACAGTCATCTCTCGGTGCTGATTCACGACCTTGCCAAGAAATACGGTGACAAGCCAGCCCTCTCCTTCAAGAAGTTTGGTGCAGACCAGTGGCAGTCGGTGTCGTGGAACAGATTCTCGCTTAGAGTGAAGCAGGTGAGCAATGCCCTGCTCAATCTCGGTGCCAAGCCAAAAGACAGGATAGGAGTCTTTTCGCAGAACTGTGTGCACTATCTATATACCGATTTCGGAGCTTATGGCATCAGGGTATGCTCCATACCCTTCTATGCCACCAGTAGCGAACAGCAGATACAGTATATGGTGAACGACGGTCAGGTGCGTTTCCTCTTCGTGGGCGAGCAGGACCAGTACGACAAGGCGCGCCGTATCTTTGCACTCTGTCCTTCGCTGGAATATATTATTGTTTTCGACAACAGCGTGCGCGTTGTCGAGCACGACAGGGCTACCATGTATTTCAAGGACTTTATTGCCTTGGGCGAGAGTTTGCCCCGCCAGAGTGAGGTGGAGGAACTCTACAAGCAGGCCTCCATGGACGAACTCGCCAATATTCTCTATACCAGTGGTACCACAGGCGACAGCAAGGGTGTGATGCTTACATACGGACAGTACCATGCGGCGCTGAAGGCCAACGACGAGTGTGTGCCTGTCTCCGCAAAGGACCGCGTCATCAACTTCCTGCCCTTTACCCACATTTTTGAGCGTGGGTGGGCGTACCTCTGTCTGAGTGAGGGTGCCCAGCTCTTTATCAATACCAATCCGCACGAGATACAGGACAGCATGCGCGAGGTGCATCCCACGTGTATGTGCAGTGTACCGCGCTTCTGGGAGAAGGTGTACATCGCCGTGAAGGCCAAGATGGACGAGGCGGGAGCTGTGCAGCAGAAACTCTTCTACCACGCCCTTGCCGTAGGACGCAAGCGCAATATAGAGTATCTGAGCCGTGGGCGCAGGGTGCCTTTGGCTTTAGAACTGGAATACAAGGTTATCAACAAGACGCTGCTCAGCATCGTACGCAAGCAGTTGGGACTCGAGAATCCCAACATATTCCCTACGGCGGGTGCCTATGTCAGTCCCGAGGTGGAGGAGTTTGTCCACTCTGTTGGTATCGGCATGGTGGTGGGCTACGGTCTGACGGAGAGTCTTGCTACCGTTTCGTGCGACCATCTGGACAAGCGCTATACTATCGGTTCGGTGGGGCGCCCCATCTCCAGCATACAGGTCAAGATAGGTCAAGACTCCGAAGTCTTGCTCAAGGGACCCACCATCACCCCGGGCTATTACCATCGTGACAGTGCCAACGCGAAGGCATTCGACGAGGACGGATTCTTCCATACGGGCGATGCCGGCTATCTGAAGGACGGCGAACTGTTCCTTACCGAGCGTATCAAAGACCTCTTCAAGACTTCCAACGGCAAGTATATCGCTCCGCAGCAGGTGGAGTCGCTCCTCTTGGTAGACAAGTTCATAGACCAGGTGGTGGTCATTGCCGACCAGCGCAAGTTTGTCTCCGCATTGATAGTGCCCGAGTTCAAGATGGTGGAAGACTGGGCATGCGAGCACCATGTCTCCTTCGCCAACCGTGAGGAACTGTGTGCCAACGAGAAGGTAAGGAAGATGCTGAAGGAACGCATCGATACCCTGCAGCAGCAGCTTGCCTACTATGAGCAGATTAAGCGCTTCACCCTCTTGGCACGCCATTTCTCCATGGAGTCTGGCGAGCTTACCAATACGCTGAAGATTCGTCGCCCTGTCATCAATAAGAACTACAAGGAACTTATCGACGCCATGTACCAGGAGTGAGACGTTATGGACAGGCTGTAAGGATAGCCTTTGGCGTATTCTCCTATACATTATATATTTAATATAGCAACAAAAATCATTCATGATAACATCCGACCAGTTGAAAGATGTGATGGAGCGCGCCGATGCGCTCCACCGTTATCTCAATATAGATCAGAAAAAGGTGGAGTTCGAGGAAGAGCAGCTCCGTACGCAGGCTCCCGACTTCTGGGATGACCCCAAATATGCCCAAGAACAGATGAAGAAGGTGAAGGGCATACAGAAATGGCTCGACGGCTACAAGACCGTACGCCAGTTTGCCGACGAACTGCAGTTGGCGTTCGATTTCTACAAGGACGATATGGTGTCCGAGGAAGAGGTCGATGCAGACTATGCCAAGTCTATCAAGGCAATAGAAGACCTGGAGCTGAAGAACATGCTGCGCCAGGAGGAAGACCCCATGGACTGTGTGCTGAAGATTAACTCCGGTGCCGGTGGTACGGAGAGTCAGGACTGGGCCTCCATGCTCATGCGTATGTATATGCGTTGGGCTGAGGCTCATGGCTATAAGACTACCATTACCGACCTGCAGGACGGTGACGAGGCAGGCATCAAGAGTGTTACCATGACGATAGAGGGCAATGAGTTTGCCTATGGTTACCTCAAGAGCGAGAACGGTGTGCACCGTCTGGTGCGTGTGTCGCCCTTCAATGCACAGGGCAAGCGCATGACCAGTTTTGCCAGTGTCTTCGTTACGCCGCTCGTAGACGACACCATCGAGGTGTATGTCGACCCTGCCAAACTGTCGTGGGATACTTTCCGCTCAAGTGGTGCCGGTGGCCAGAATGTCAACAAGGTGGAGTCGGGTGTGCGTCTGCGCTATTGGTACACAGACCCTGATACGGGCGAGGAGGAGGAAATCCTCATCGAGAACACCGAGACGCGCGACCAGCCCAAGAACCGCGCCAAGGCATTGCTGCTCTTGAAGAGTCAACTCTACGACCGCGCCATGAAGAAGCGTCTGGAAGAGAAGGCCAAGATAGAGGCTGGCAAGAAGAAGATAGAGTGGGGTAGCCAGATACGCAGTTATGTCTTTGACGACCGCCGTGTGAAGGACCACCGTACCAATTATCAGACCTCGGATGTAGACGGCGTGATGGACGGCAAGATTGACGACTTCATCAAGGCGTACCTCATGGAGTTCCCTACAGAAAGTGAAGAATAAATAGGCGTTTCTTTCGGAACATGCCTTCCGTAGAACATGCCTTGAGGCGTATTCTCTAAAAACGTAAAACCTAATAACGATACGATTATGAGCAGAAACAAAGATTTAAGGAAAGCCAAGCATGAGGCTTATGAGAGAAAACAGGCCGAGAAAGGCGAGAAGGTTATCAAGTATGTCATCGGCGTACTTCTGGTTCTGGCAATAGCGTTCATGGTGTATACCTGCCTTAACGCATAATAAAGTAAGCTATGAGTGGACTGGAGATAGAACGCAAGTTTCTCGTCAGGAAAGGCGACGCTTACAAGAGCGCCGCCTTTTCCAGCAGTCATATCCGCCAGGGCTATATTCCTGCCGAAGGTGCTACGGTGCGGGTACGCACGCGCGACGACAAGGCTTACCTTACCATTAAGGGCAAATCGGTAAATGGCGGAATGACCCGTTATGAGTTCGAGAAAGAGATAACGGCCGATGAGGCAAGTCACCTCCTCGCGCTTTGCAGGGGTGGGGTGATTGACAAGCGGCGCTACCTGGTAAAGAGTGGTGACCATACCTTCGAGGTCGACGAGTTTTATGGCGACAATGAGGGGCTTGTCTTGGCAGAAGTAGAGCTGTCCGATGAGGCTGAATCCTTTTCCAAACCTGCCTTTGTCGGTATGGAGGTGACGGGCGACAAACGCTTCTACAATTCGCACATGCTCTCCAATCCTTTTAAGCTGTGGCGCGATACCTTGCCCGAAGAATATCGGTAGAAAAGGAGTAAATATTCGCTTTTCTGTCATTTTTGCTTTCGCTTTGTGTGTATAAGTGCGGAATATTTTATAATTTTGCACTCAAAAAGCGAATTATGGCAAAAATAGAGAGAGCAAACTTTGGAAGTAAACTGGGACTGATACTGGCCACGGCAGGTAGTGCCGTAGGTCTTGGTAATGTGTGGCGCTTCCCCTATATGGCGGGGCAGAACGGCGGTGCCGCCTTTATCCTGGTTTATGTGTTGTGTGTGTGCATACTGGGTATCCCCTGTATGGTGTCTGAATTTATCATAGGCAGGCATGGTGCCTCCAATACGGCGCGCGCCTATACCAAGATGGCCAACGGCACGGCATGGAAGTGGATAGGTTATCTGCAGGTGCTTACGGGATTCCTCATCACGGGCTACTATGCCGTCGTGTCGGGCTGGTGTCTGCAGTATGTCTATGCTTCTATCATGGGTGAGCTGCATGGCAGTCCCGATTATGTTGCCCGTTATTTCGAGGAGTTTTGTTCCGATCCGCTTCGTCCCGTATTGTGGACGGTTGCCATCTTCCTGATTTGTCATTTCGTCATCATACACGGTGTGAGGGGCGGTATAGAGAAGGCGTCCAAGTTGCTGATGCCTACCTTGTTCCTTCTGCTTCTTGTCATCGTTGTGTCTGCTTGCCTTTTGCCCAATGCCGGCAAGGGACTGGAGTTTCTATTCAAGCCCGACCTCGGCAAGCTCGACAGCGATGTGTTCTTGAGTGCTCTGGGCCAATCGTTTTATTCGTTGAGCATCGGTATGGGCTGCATCTGTACCTATGCGTCTTATTTCAGCAGGCAGACCAACCTGTTCAAGTCGTCGCTGCAGATAGGTGTCATTGATACGATGGTGGCTATTCTTTCCGGCATGATGATATTCCCTGCAGCCTTCTCGGTAGGCGTGTCGCCCGATAGCGGTCCTTCGCTCATTTACATTACCCTTCCCAATGTGTTCAACCAGGCTTTTGCCGGTCTGCCGTTGGTGGGATGGATGGTTTCTCTTTTGTTCTATGTGCTTCTCTCGTTGGCAGCCCTCACCTCGCTCATGTCTCTGCACGAGGTAAACACGGCATTCTTCTATGAGGAACTGAAGATAGACCGCAAGAAGGGTGCGCTCATCGTTACTGTGGCTTGCAGCATTATCGGTGCCATCTGCTCTTTGTCGTTGGGTGCTACGGATGTGCTTACCTTTGCTGGCAAGAGCCTTTTCGACTGGTTCGATTTTGTGACGGGACAGGTCTTCCTTCCCATCGTGGGATTCCTTACCTGTCTGTTCATCGGCTGGTACGTGCCGCGCAAGATAGTAAAGGACGAGTTTACCAACTGGGGAACGCTCAAGGGTGGTCTGTTTGTGGTTTACATCTTTCTGATAAGGTATGTGTGCCCACTTTGTATCTTGGCAATATTCCTTAACCAGCTCGGACTGATATAAGTACTGGTCAAAAATACTTGGTGTTTTTCTAATGTCTTGATCTATAAATATTGAAGCAGAAGTTTACTAACTTTTTTATCGTTACTAAAACGAAAGATAATGGAGAACAGAGGAAGTTTCGGAAGTAAGTTGGGCGTTATACTTGCCACGGCGGGCAGTGCCGTAGGTTTGGGCAATGTGTGGCGCTTCCCCTATATGACAGGACAGAACGGCGGTGCCGTCTTCATACTTATCTATTTGGTGTGCATCCTGCTGCTCGGTGTGCCGGGCATGTTGGGCGAGTTTGTCGTCGGACGTCATTCGGCTGCCAATGCGGCACGCTCTTACCGCAATCTTGCCGGCGGCAAGCCTTGGTGGGCTTTCATCGGTTACATGGGAGTCTTAACGTCCATGATTATCCTCGGGTTCTATGCTGTGGTGGCAGGATGGTGCTTGCAGTACCTGTATGCCAGTCTGATGGGCGGTATACAGGGTGATGCGGCTTATGTGAAGGAGTATTTTGTTACCTTCTCGTCCAGTCCGCTCAAACCTGTGGTGTGGACCGTCGTGTTCATCCTTCTGACGCATGCCGTCATCGTGAAAGGCGTACGCAATGGTATAGAGAAGGCGTCAAAGATACTCATGCCCATGCTCTTTGTGCTGCTTGTCGTCCTGGTGGTGGCTTCGTGCTCCCTGCCTGGGGCAATGAAAGGCGTAGAGTTCCTTTTCAAGCCCGATTTCTCCAAGTTGACTCAGAGCGTGATGCTCGAGGCGTTGGGACAGGCATTCTTCTCGCTCAGTCTCGGCACGGCTTGCCTCTGTACTTACGCCTCCTATTTCAGTCGTCAGACCAACCTCTTCAAGGCTGCCTCGCAGATTGCGGTCATCGATACGGTTATTGCCATCCTTGCCGGACTGATGATATTCCCGGCAGCTTTCTCTGTAGGCGTCCAGCCCGACAGCGGTCCGTCGCTTATCTTCATTACGTTGCCCAATGTGTTCAACGAGGCATTTGGTTCTATGCCGGTAGTGGGTTACGTCATTTCGGTACTCTTTTATGCCTTGCTGGTGCTTGCCGCCTTGACCTCCACCATTTCCATGCACGAGATAGGTACGGCGTTCTTCTTTGAGGAGATGCACCTTGCCCGTCCGCGTGCGGCTTGGATAGAGACGGTGGTGTGCTGTGTCATTGGTGTGTTCTGTGCCCTTTCGTGTGGTGCCGTACCATCGTTGTCGCTTTTCGACCTTTCCTTCCTCGATTTCTGTGACCATCTCACGTCGCAGTTCCTCATGCCTTTAGGTGCTTTCCTTACATGTATCCTCTTGGGGTGGTATGTGCCTCGCAAGGTACTAAAGGACGAGTTGACCAATTGGGGAACCCTCCGGGGCAAGTTCTTTGGTGTCTACTTTTTCATGGTGCGATTTGTCTGTCCGCTCTGCATCCTCCTTATCTTCCTCCACCAGTTGGGCGTATTCTGATAGGCTAACATTTTTAGAAGATTTGTTCGGGATGCGTTCGGGATGCGTTCGGGATGGAAAAGGCTCGCAGCTTGGTACTGCATGATATTACATTGGAATTAAGTTGGAAATATTAAGTAGGTGTTCAAAATTATCCGTATATATTATGGGACAAGCAGGCACCTATTACACTTTGATATGTCTCTGCACTTTCTTTTTGCCTGTATGCCCGGCTTTCATCGGTCGTGTAGCCCGCTACACTCCCTCTTCAACCCGAACATACAGACAAAAATAAAGCGCATATTCATATCAAATAATTCTGAACACCTACTTACCAAGTTTGTTGTTTACCCACTTTGCTTACTCGAATGTGACATAAGGCGTGAGCCTTTCTATCTGGGCTGGAGGAAAATCCTTGAGTAGCGACAGGTCGTGGAGGTCCTTTAGCGGACCTTTCAGTCTGCGGTAGTCACATATCTCGCGCGCCTGATAGTAGTTGATGTAAGGGTGGCGGTACAGTTGCGAGAATGACAACTTGTTCACGTTCAGTTTCTTAATGCCTTTCCCGTCTTGCGTTATTTGCATATAGGGCAGAGCCTCTTCGGGAAAACCCTCTATCTCCTTCAGTTGGGACGTGTGGGTAAAACCGCCCAACTTCTCTCTGTAACGCACGATGCGCGAAGCAAAGACGCTGCCTATTCCCGGAATCTTCTTCAGCTCGGTAGTGTCCGACAGGTTGATGTCCACGTGTTCGCCCGCTTTCAGCTTCTGCGGATAGCTGTAAACACGTTCTTCATGCGCTCCGTTCTCCAGTGTGCTGCCATCTTGTACGTTCCTTTGATCCCGGTAACTGCTGCGCTGACCATAGTAGTTGGCCGCCGGCTGGTAGTCTTCACCTATTATTATATAGGGGCGCAGTGTCTCGTACTGTTTCTTGGTGAGTCCGTAGAGCCGTGCGAAGTCTTCGGGTGCCCGGTAGATGCCTCCCTTGGCACGATAGTGGTAGATGTTCCTTACCTGCCATGGCTGCAGCCCCAGTCGTATGAAGTCGGTGCTGTCTGCCGTGTTGGGGTCGAAGGCAAACAACTCGTGCGGTATCTCGTCTATCTTGTAGTATAACGGATGCTCCCGTGTGGCTTTTTGTACTTCTTTAGGAGATACGGCGGTTTCGGTCTGCTTTTCTTTCTCGCTGTCTTTGCCGCCCGTTATCATGATGAGTGCTGCGGCTATGCCGAAAGTAAGGAGGAGGACGGTGAGCGCCTGCCGGTCGTTGCGTTGTAGGTAGAAGATATTTTTCATGGGGCTTTATAAACGAAAAGGGGAGAATCTCCTGTCGGAAAAATCTCCCCATTATGATTGTGGTTAATAGTATGTCGGGATTAGGCGACTCGAACGCCCGACCCCTACGTCCCGAACGTAGTGCGCTACCAACTGCGCTAAATCCCGTACATTTCTCATGCAAAGTTACATTATTTCGCATAAAATACCAAATGTTTGTGCTTTTTTTTCTCTTTTTACGAAGAAATGTCTTCAGATATTTGCGCAATAGAAAATAAAATACTACCTTTGCAGCCGCTAAAGTGCCTTGTGCCTTTGGTTAAACATTTTTTAGTTGGTGCCATAGCTCAGTTGGTAGAGCAAAGGACTGAAAATCCTTGTGTCCCCGGTTCGATTCCTGGTGGTACCACTTTATGCGAAGAGAGTTGTACATACAGTATGGCTCTCTTTTTCGTTTTAGTAATGTCCTTTTCTTTTTGTTCCTTTTCTCCCTTTTTATGACATATTGTACTCTTTACACTATAGAAAACGTTTACGTTCATTTTTTTGCGCAAACGTTTTCTGTAGATGAATGTTATTCGTTACATTTGCAGTACAAAATTAAAGATGTACTCGTAAAAACCTAAAGAGAACTATCTGTCTAAAAGAAAAAAGATAAAATGCGTGGACTTAGGAACACGCCAAAACTAACCTACTAATTAAACAAACAAATGAGAAAAAATCTAATGTTGTTGACAGGATTACTGTTGTCTCTGAATGTCATGGCAGACAACAAGCAGACCCTGACCATCGACGGCGTCGCCGTAAACAAGGTTGTCACACAGATAACCTTCGACGGAGACAATGCCGTGCTCACCTACAGCGACGCATCTACCCAGACGGCCGACATGTCGCTCGTCAGCTTGAGCTTTGAATACGATGCTACCGGCATCGCTGCTGTCGAGACTGCCGAAAAGACAGTTGCCGGCAAGGTGTACAACCTTAACGGACAGTTGGTGGGAACATCTACCAGCGGGCTCAGTAAGGGTGTCTATATCGTGAACGGCAAGAAAATGATCATCAAGTAATCATAGGAGGAAAGCAAAATGAAGAAAATAGTATTTAGTTTGGCACTCCTCTTGATGAGCTTGAGTGCAGCCATGGCTCAGACATGGGACTTTCAGGAGGGTGTAGGTACTGTAGACCAGGACAACCTGAAAGCAGATGCAGCCAGTGCAACTCCGTTGTGGACGGTGGAAGACACAGATGACAATTTCCGTTACAAATCGAAGGGAAACCTCACTTCTGCAGCATTGATGGCCAACGGCGAGGAATTGTATTACACCAAGGGACTTCTCTTTACTACAACGAAAGACGATGCCATCCGTGTAGACATCAAGAGCAGTCGCTTGGCATTGAACGGGATTACTACCGTTACGCTCAAGGATGCGAAGAAGGGCTATATAGTCAAGGTAAGTTGCAAGACCAGTAAATCTGGTGTTGCCCGTTCCTTGACAGCTACCAATGTCACACCTGCAACGGATGCCGACTTTAATGTGGCAGGCAGCACTGACCAGAAGACCTATACCGGAACGGTTACGGAGGATGGCGACATCACTTTCTGCAATTCAGGCGGACTTTATGTCTACAGCATTTCTGTTACCGACCCTAACGAGGCAACTCCCGATGTGCCCGGCGCATTCCACAACGTGTCGGCTACCAAGCTCAAGAACCAGATGGTTCTGACCGTGGGCGACGAGACGAAGTACTACAATACAGCCGACGTAAAGGCTACCGTCAATACAGCTTCGGGCCTGTTCACCGTGTCTTCCAAAACCAACGACTGGAGCGACGTATATGCTAATAAGGTGACCGATGTGTCTTTCGTTAAGGCACAGGTAGACAAGGAAGACGGAACGATAGACAACAGCGACGAGTCGAAGATTTCCCTCAAGGCTGCACAGAGCTGGTTCCAGTCAGCTTTCGTAGAGTGGTTGCCATACGAGGGTGCTACTACTTACCACGTATATGTTAAGGGTGGACAGTACAGCGACTTTACCAAGATTGACGACCAGCTGGTACGCAGCTATGGCTCTTACTGCCGTGCTGACGCTATGGGTCTGAAGGCAGGTGCCTACGAACTGAAGGTGGTTCCTGTTGTCAACGACGCCGAGGTTGAAGCTGCTGCCAATGTGGCTTCCGACCTGAATGTACGTGCACACGACCGCTCAGGTTATGCTTTCCAGAACGCATCGAAGACACCGGGTGCCTACAATGCCGACGGTACACTGAAGTCGAATGCCGTAGTGGTTTATTTGACAAATGACAATATCAGTACTGTAACACTTGATGTAACAACCGACGCGAAGGGTACCAAGACTACATGTACCGGTTTGCAGGGCATCATCAACCAAGGTATCAAGAAAGGCGTGGACACCCGTCCATTCGTATTCCGTCTGATAGGCAACATCAATACCCCCAAGTTGGCAGACAAGGGTGACATCGTCATCGACATGAACGGTAAGGAGGCAAGTGCCGGTGTAACCATCGAGGGTGTCGGCAACGATGCCGTAGCCAACGGTTGGGGTATCCGTCTGAAGGGTGCCCGCTATGCAGAGGTAAGCAACATCGGTTTCTTCAACTGCAGCAGCAGCGAGGGCGACAATGTCGGCCTTCAGCAGGACAATGAGTATATTTGGATTCACAACTGTGACATGTTCTACGGCAATGCAGGTTCTGATGCCGACCAGATAAAAGGCGACGGTGCGCTCGACTGCAAGAAGTCTAACTACGTAACCTTCTCTTACAACCACTTCTGGGACAATGGCAAGTGCAACCTCTTGGGTCTCTCTGAGGGTGCTACCGACAAATACTTTATCACCTACCACCACAACTGGTACGACCACTCTGACAGCCGTCATCCACGTGTACGCTACTATACTGCACACGTCTACAACAACTACTACGACGGCAATGCCAAGTATGGTGTAGGCTCTACTCTGGGTTCAAGCGTGTTCGTAGAGAACAACTACTTCCGTAACACCAACAAGCCCATGATGATCTCTCAGCAGGGTACAGATATTGCTACTGATGCTTCCGGTACATTCTCTGGCGAGGCAGGTGGTATCATCAAGGCCTACGGCAATGCCTTTGTCGACATGACAAAACTTCGCTTCGTTCCCTATAGCGAGAACAATGTCGAATTCGATGCATACGTGGCTGCTACACGCGACGAGCAGGTTCCCGCAACCGTAACATCCAAGAAGGGTGGCAACAAGTATAACAACTTCGATACCGCTTCCGGTATGTACACATATACACCCGACGATGCAGAGGATGTTCCTGCTGTCGTAGCCGGTCAGTTCGGTGCAGGACGTGTTCAGCACGGTGACTTCCAGTGGTCGTTCGACAACTCTGTAGACGATGCTTCTTATGACGTCAATACCGCCCTCAAGACAGCTGTAACCAACTACAAGGGCTCTTTGGTAAAGGTGTTCGGTGATGTAAACGGCGCAGTGGACGGTGGCTCAACCGACGGAGGCTCTGGCGATGGCGGCTCTGGCGATGGCGGCTCAACCGGTGGCGATACAGTAACACCTTCTGTAGAGGGCGAAGTACTTGTTACATTTACAGGCAGTGCTCCATCAAGTTCTATCGTAAGTGTTACCGGCAGCTATTCTACAAGTAAAGGTTCTGCCACTATCGACGGTACGGCTTACAGCACTTGTGTGAAGATGGAGTCTAAAACTTCTATCGTCTTGACACTGGACAAGAAAGTTACCGCCACATTCTACTTCGGTAGTACCGAGACAGCTTCCATGAAGTTGGATGGAGAAAAGATTTCTGCCACAGGCAGTACTTACACCACCACACTTGAAAGCGGCACGCATACGATAGCAAAAGATAAAAGCGTGAACCTCTATGGAATCAAACTCGTCCCAGTGACCGAGTAATTCTTGGAATTGAATAATTTAGCAGTACGGCTGAGAGAGTACGTGAACAATGGTTCCGGCTGTTTCAGCCGTACATTTTTTAAGGACACATTACATAGTACGCTGCCTTCGCAGACAGCGAAAAACATATATAGCGAAAACGTTTGCGTAACTTTTTCTTGTTTCTTTCGGGAAATTACGATACATTTTCATATCTTTGCAATTGCTAACCAACGTGAAGGTGAATTAAGAGGGCGCCATACGATGTTGACGGGTGCCGAAGAAAGAAGATTTCCCCATAGCGGACTATCTGAAAACCTAAAGGATTTTTTGTAGAAAAGCCTTAAAACCGCAGAGATGACCTTGACGAAACAACCTAAAACGCAAGGAATATCATATACTTTAGAAACATAACTAAAAACGCAAACCAGTATAAATAATGTCACTCAAGGGGGACATGTATGTAGTTTCGCTCTGCCAAAGACGAGATTCCCCTGACAAGACGCATTGCATTCCTGAAACTGTATGCAAATTCGAAATAACTAAAAACTAATCAAACTAAAAGTGTATGTCTGGTAATTTAAAGAATCTTAGATTTGCGCTTGTGGCACTCCTTATGGCATTCGTTGCCCACGTGTCAGCGCAAACTGTGAAAGGTACAGTCACCGACACTGCCGGAGAACCCATTATCGGCGCTTCAGTCTTCGAACAAGGCGTAAGCGGTAATGGCGTCGCTACCGACCTGGACGGTAACTTTACGCTAACCCTTAAAGGCAGCAGCAAGAAACTGAAAGTCTCCTTCATCGGTATGAAGACCCAGGTCTTGAATGTTGCAGGTAAATCAACTGTCAATGTGAAACTCGAGGACGAGGCCAATGCCCTCAACGACGTTGTCGTTATCGGTTATGGTTCTGTCAAGAAGAAGGACCTTACCGGTTCTGTTGCCACCGTAGGCAACAAGGCTCTCGAGGCTGTTCCTGTCGCCAACGCTACGGAGGCGCTTCAGGGTAAGATGGCCGGTGTGCAGATTACCTCTACCGAAGGTTCGCCCGATGCCGAGATGAAGATTCGTGTGCGTGGCGGTGGTTCTATCACCGGCGACAACACACCGCTCTACATCGTCGACGGTTTCCCCGTTGAGAGTATCAGCGATATTCCTGCTTCCGACATCGAGGACATCACCGTCCTCAAGGACGCTTCCTCTACCGCCATCTACGGTTCGCGTGGTGCCAACGGTGTTATCCTCGTTACCACCAAGAGCGGTAAGGAGGGCAAGGTTAGCGTGTCTTACAACGTTTACTATTCCTGGAAGAAGATGGCAAAGAAGCTCAATACCCTTTCGGGAAGCGACTACGTGAAGTGGCAGCGTGAGTATGCGCTGCTCCGTGGCAACGAGGAAATGTACACCAAACTCTTCGGTAACTGGGAGGATCATGACCTCTATAACAATGCCGAGGAAGTAGACTGGCAGGACCAGGTGTTCGGTCGTGTAGGCCACACCTTCAACCACAACCTGAGCATCACGGGCGGTACCGAGAAGACCAAGTTCAACTTCGGTTATGCCCACGTCAACGACAAGGCCATCATGATCGGTTCTTCTTACCGTCGTGACAACCTCAGCTTGAAGATGAACCACAAGGTGAACAAGAAGGTTTCGCTCGACTTCTCTATCCGTTACTCCAACACTACCGTCAATGGTGCAGGTGCACAGGAGAGCAAGACAGAGGTGTCTTCTGCTGACTCACGTCTGAAGAACGTGATGATCTTCCCGATGTACAACTTTGGTGACTTGAGCGACGGATATGATGAGAACCTTAAGTTGACCAACCCAATCACTTCTGTTGTCGATACAGACAGGAAGCAGAGCCGCCAGAACTTCAACATGAACGGTAGCTTCAACTGGGAAATCATCAAGAACCTGAAGTTCAAGAGCGAGTTCGGTCTCGACTGGTACTACAATACCGACAAGAAGTACTATGGTGTTTCTACCTATAATGCACGTACCAACAGTGTGGACAGCAAGGGCTACCACCCGATGGCTTACTTCATCGATACACAGCGCAAGACCTTCCGCAACACCAACACCCTGAACTACGACTTCAAGAAGCTCATCAAGAACGATGACCACAGTCTGACCCTCTTGATCGGTGAGGAGACCATCAACAAGAAGAGCAGTTCCAACGAGGACCGTCTCAACCTCTTCCCCACCACCTTTACTGCAGAACAGGCATGGGCCTTGTCTTCACAGGGTACCGCATACTATGTCAACAAGTACAACAACGCTGACGACAACCTCTTGTCGTTCTTCGCACGTGCCAACTACAACTTCCAGGACAAGTACCTCCTCAGCGCTACGTTCCGCGCCGACGGTTCTTCTAAGTTCTCCAAGGGTAACCGTTGGGGTTACTTCCCCTCAGCTGCCGTAGCATGGCGTATCTCTTCTGAGAAGTTCATGAAGTCTACCGAGAAGTGGTTGGACGACTTGAAGCTCCGCCTCTCTTACGGTACTGCCGGTAACAACAACATTCCTTCCGACCAGACTTCTCCTGTTTGGTCTTCCAGCTCTACCACATGGCTCAACCAGTTTACATCTTACTGGACCAGCGGTATCGCTTCAGGTCAGTCTGGTTCGTTCGCCTCTAACCCCGACCTGACATGGGAAACCACCATTACACGTAACGTGGGTCTCGACTTCACACTCTTCAAGAGCAAGTTGAACGGTAGCATCGAAGCTTACTGGAACTCTACCAAAGACCTTCTCATCGCCTTCCCCGTTTCCGGTTCAGGTTACGACTACCAGTACCGCAACATCGGTGAGACAGAGAACAAGGGTCTCGAAGTATCCCTCACATGGAATGCCATCGACAAGAAGAACTATGGCTTGACCATCAGCGGTAACATCGGTTTCAACAAGAACAAGGTGAAGAGCCTCGGTTCGCTCGAGAAGTACAATGCTTCTGCAGGATGGGCTTCTACACAGATTCAGGACGACTATGTGGTAATGCCGGGCCACTCTGTAGGCGAAATCTACGGTTACAAGGTGGATGGTCGCTACGACGTGGACGAATTCACATACAATGAGACAAAACAGCAATGGGAAATTAAGCCTGGTGTCGTAGACGACGGTAAGGTAATCGGTACCAACTATCTGCGCCCGGGTGCACTCAAGCTCGTCGACGTGGACGGTGACGGCAAGGTTACGGAGAGCGACCGCGTGAAGATAGGTGACACGAACCCCAAGGCTACCGGTGGTTTCAATATCTCCGGCCGTCTCTATGGCTTCGACCTCAACGCCAACTTTACCTACAGCATTGGCAATGATGTATACAACGCCAACAAGATAGAGTACACCTCTGCTTCGCAGTACTACTACCGCAACATGCTCGACGTCATGCAGGACGGTACACGCTGGACCAACCTCCGTGCCGACGGTACACTCTGTACAGATGCTGCAGAGCTGAAGGCACTCAATGCCAACACCACCATGTGGTCGCCCTATACCAACTACGTGTTGACAGACTGGGCTATCGAGGACGGTTCGTTCCTCCGTCTCGCCACACTTACCTTGGGCTACACACTGCCGCAGACTCTTACCAAGCGCGTGGGCATCAACTCGCTCCGCTTCTACGTAACGGCTTACAACGTGTTCTGCCTTACAGGCTACTCTGGCTTCGATCCTGAAGTGTCTACCCGTAACAAGACTGCCCTTACTCCGGGCGTTGACTACTCGGCTTATCCCAAGAGCCGCCAGTTTGTCATCGGTCTCAACTTGAACTTCTAATTTGACTACTACAATGAAACATATCATAGTAAAAACATTTGCTGCATTGCTGATTGCTGGCGGAATGACTTCATGTAGCGATTTCCTGGACCAGAAGTCGGAGTCGTCTCTCGATGACAAAGCAATCTTCGGCACTCCCGAGTATGTCGAGGGAGCCATTGCCAACATCTATCAGGAATTTGGTGAGCAGAACTACCGTGCACGCTCCATCTGGTATGGTTACAATACGGATACGGAAGTATACAGCGGCTCTAACAAGAATGATTCAAAGTCTGCCTTGGCCACTTATGCGGCTCTGCCCAATAACGACCAGATGAATACGTCGAACGGTACAGACCTCTGGGCAAAGATGTACGCTGCCATAGAGCGTGCTAACCTTGCCATCAAGGGCCTCCGCGAAAATGCCGATATGAGCATGGCTTTAAACCGTCAGCTCCTTGGTGAGGCGCTTACGCTGCGTGCCCTCTTCTATGTCGACCTCATCAATATGTGGGGCGACGTACCTGCACGTTTCGAGCCGGTAACATCCGAGTCGATGTACTCTGAGCGTGTAGACCGCGATGTTATCTACAAGCAGTTGATTGCCGACCTGCAGGAGGCAAGCGGACTGTGTGCTCTGCCCAACGAGCTGGAAGCTACCGAGACGGTAGAACGTGTCAACAGCCTCTTCTGTGAAGGTCTGCTGGCAAGGGTGTGCATGCAGGCTGCCGGTTATGCACAGCGCATGGACGGCGAGAACCGCTGCAGTACAGATCCCGAGCTGCAGAAGAGTGTGCTGTACCCCATAGCCCTTGACGCATGCAACGAGATTACTTCTCGTGAGGGTACTTATGTATCTCTGAAGTCCAACTTCGAGGATGTGTGGAACAACAACGGTATCTCCGGCGACGTGATTACTGCAGGCAGTGAGTCTCTTTTCGAGATTGGCTACAGCAATACTCCCGCACGTGGACGTATGATGTACACCTTCGCTATCAAGCACAACAGCGAGGACAACATGACTACCATGAAGCAAGGTAGCCAGGTGGGTCCTGTGCCTACACTCTTCTTCGAGTACGAGAAGAACGATACCCGTAGGGATGTTACTTGCTGCCCCTTCCAGTGGAACAAGGGCGTACAGGAACTGCAGTCTTTCAAGAGCTGGAGCTTCGGTAAGTTGCGTTACGAGTGGACTAACCGCCTCATCCCGTCTGGTAATGATGACGGTATCAACCGCCTCTATATGCGTTATTCCGACGTGTTGCTGATGCGTGCTGAACTCGAGAACGAGCTGAACGGTCCCGAGGCTGCTGCTCCCTGGTTGACCAAGGTGCGCAAGCGTGCTTATGGCGGCCGTGATGTCAGCGCCTATATCAATGAGGTGAAGACGAGCAAGGAGAAGATGTTCAATGCCATCGTAGACGAGCGTGCCCTCGAGTTCGCCGGTGAGTTTATCCGTAAGGCCGACCTCATACGCTGGGGAATCCTGAAGGCCAAGATGGACGAGACAAATGCCAAGATGAAAGCCATCGTCAATCTGGAAGACTACGATGAGGCGCATCCTTACAGCCAGTTGACAGGTCATGTCTTCTACAAGATGTCCAACTACAACTGGACTCGTGCAGGAGTAGGGGCTGTGGCTCAAAATGCCAAACTGAATCTCTATGGTCTCGAATATGGCGAAACCGATCTTGAGCCGGAGGGTTATACCGAGTATGCAGACAGCAAGGGTAATGCTTCTACATGGATCAAGGAGAACTCGCTCGATGATGTCATAGACTACCTCTATGTCAACGACCCGGACAAGCGCCAGTACTGGCCCATCTTCAATGTCAACCTCAATGACAACCCGAATCTCCAGAACTATTCGTGGTATTAATGGGACTTTTCAAGTTCTCAGTAAAAGATATTCCACGTTTGTTATGATAACTTCAAGAAGATTATACAAATGAAAAAGAACATATTTTATATCAGTGCCCTTGCCGTAGCCTTGTGCTTCGGCGGCACTACATTCACATCGTGTAGCGATCCGGGCGATGTCCAGGACTTGACACTCTCCAGGGTGTTGTCTCCTACGGGTCTCACAGCTCGTATCACCAACAGCACGGACATCGTCGTAACTTGGAACGAGATGTCGGGTGCCACTAACTATGAAATCGAGGTATATGCCGACAACAACGATTATGAGAATAATACGCCGGTGTTGCAGGATGTGACCTTCAATACCTCCTACACCTTGACGTCGCTTGTGGGCGAGACCGATTACTACATCCGTGTGAGAGCCCTCGACAAGGACAACGAGAGCCGCGCTTCCAAGTGGGTGGAGGTGATGAAGACCACCAATCCGGAGCAGAATATGAACAAGATCAAGGCTGGCGACATCCAGAGCAAGTCGGTTAAGGTGACTTGGACGCCCGGTATCGAGGTAGACAAGCTTATCTTCACTCCTTCTGCTGCCGGTTCTACAGCGCCTGAGGTGGTTTGGGAACTTTCTGCTGAAGAGATTGCTGCTGGTGCTGCTACGGTAGAAGGCGAGTTGGAGCCTGAGACAGCTTACAAGGTAACCCTGAAGTTGGGTGAGAAGACTCGTGGTTACGGTAATGTTACTACCAACATGGACTTCAGCGACGCTGTAATGATTAGTCCTGAGGACGATTGGGTAACTGCCATTACTACAGCTGCTCCCGGTTCTAAGGTAGCCTTGGCTCCCGGTACTTATGCATCTGACGAGACGCTCGTCATCAGCAGCAGCGTGAAGATCGGTGCGCAGGATTCTGGTAACTTGCCCATTATCCAGACTAACATCCATGTGAAGGCCGGTGCGTCACTCATGCTCTACCAGATTATCCTTGACGGTACAGGCAACGAGATGTCAGCCATCGACTATAAGGAGGCTGGCAACTATCCTGAACTGACACTCAAGGGCTGCGAAATCCGCAACTTCGAGAGCAAGAGCTTCCTCTATGCCAATGTGGCTGCAGTGGTGTCAAAAATTACCATCGACAACTGTCTGGTACACCATGTCGATACCAACAACGGTCAGGACTTCATCGACTTCCGTGCAGGTGCATGGGATGATCTCACCATCACGAACTCTACGTTCTATGAGTGTGCTCCCAAGCGTGATATCCTGCGCTGCGATGACCACTCTTCCGATATTTCTGCCAAGATGCAGACCTACATCAACAAGTGTACCTTCTACAACGTAGGTAACGGCGGTTCAAGCCACCGCTTCTTCTATCTCCGTTTCGCAGGCAACAGCAACACGTTCACTTACAACATCGTCGCCAACTTCATCAACAAGCGCGGTTTTGCCAACTCGTCGGCTGTGGGTGTTCCTGCATACAGCAAGAACTACTACTACCAGTGCAAGAACCTCATGTCTCAGGATTCCGACAACACCGAGACAGGTTTGGTTTGCTTCGATACCAACGGTACTGCACTGGGTGAGAATCCATTTGCAGATCCTGACAATGGCGACTTCACATTGAAAGATGAGGTGCTGGCAAGCGAACTCGTTGGTGACCCAAGATGGTATTAAAACATGATCGCATTAAAATGAACATACATTTGTTTTGGGGAGATTGCGCCTCAAAGGCGTTTGTGGCGACATCTCTTGAAAAAGAGATTGTTTAGGGAATTTTTGATTCGTAGGGGAGAGCAAATCGCTCTCCCCTTTTTTTATGTGTATCGGACATGTGTGTTGACTAATCATAGTAGATGCAGCGTCCCCGCTGCATCATAGCCCAACGAATATTTGTTGGTGTGCAGCGAGGACGCTGCACCTACTACAGCTTGCTTGGGTTATGCGCTCGTTGGGCATTACGGTTTGTGTAAACGTTTGCACATTTGTATGTGTGAAAAAGATGCTTGCTTATGCAATAACATTCCTTTTCTTACGATATAAGTTTAAGACGGGGTATGAAACGTCACAAACTATCCGTCTTAAGAACGCGTTAGGCGATAAAGACATTTGAAGTTAAAAGTAAACCTGAAAGTAATAACCAAAATCTATAAACCATTATGAATCAGATGAAACATTTCTTGGGTAAAGCCCTTTTGCTGGCTGCGGTATCCATGTTCTCTGTCGTGGGCGCAAGTTGCAGCAGTAGTAGTGATAATAATACCACAACCACTGGCGGTGGTTCTACCGGCGGTGGAGGAACATCAGGCGGTGGTGGCACATCAGACGGTGGCGGAACGTCTGGCGGTGACGATACCTCTACCTTTGCCAAGGGAGCTGATGTCAGTTGGCTGACCGAGATGGAGAACGACAACAAGAAATTCTATGACAAGAACGGCAACAGCACCGAGTGTCTGTCACTTCTCAAGAGTCTTGGTACCAATGCCATCCGTCTGCGTGTATGGGTGAACCCCGACGGCGGATGGTGTGGAAAGGATGATGTCGTAAAGAAGGCTGTACGTGCACAGCAGGCTGGTATGCGCATTATGATAGACTTCCACTACTCCGACATATGGGCAGACCCCCAAAGGCAGACTGTGCCCGCAGCGTGGGAAAGCTATACCTTCGAGCAGATGAAGCAGGCTGTGTCTAACCATACCAATGAAGTGCTCAGTGCCCTGAAGGCAAAGGATGTCGATGTAGAGTGGGTGCAGGTAGGCAATGAAACGCGAGACGGTATGCTCTGGGGCAAGAATACCGGAACCGTCAACAATCCCAAATGGGATAATGAAGATGCTGCAGTGTCGGGCCGTTGCTCTAAGAACCCGTCCAACTTTGCTGCCTATGTCAATGCCGGCTATGATGCAGTAAAGGCTGTTTACCCCAAGGCGAAGGTCGTAGTGCATGTAGACGAGGGGCAGACTCTGAGTCGTTACACCTGGCTCTTCGGACAACTGAAGAACAAGGGCGGCAAGTGGGATGTCATCGGTATGTCGCTCTATCCCGACGACAGCACTTGGCAGACTTATGCCACCGACTGCCTTGCCAATATCGCGTCGCTCTCCAAGACCTACGGTTGCAATGTCGTTATCTCTGAGATCGGCATGCAGTATGATTCTTCCTATGCGTCTACCTTCATGAAGAAAATGGTGGACGGCTGCAAGGCGATATCTACCTGTGAGGGTATCTTCTATTGGGAGCCGGAAGTGTATGGCGGTTGGAAACCTGCCAACTATACCAAGCTCGGTTGGAATGCCTATACCAAGGGCGCTTTCGACAATACCGGCAGGCCCACTTCCGTATTTGACGCTTACAAATGATTGCGTGATAGTAGGTGCAGCGTCCTCGCTGCATACCCATTGACCCGAAACGAGGGGCATGACGCGAGGACGCGTCAGCTACTACTTAGTGCGTCCTCGCTGCACACCCCTTTCTAAACGAATAACTGACAATCATGAAAAGACTATTCATAACAGCGGCTGTAGCCCTTGCCCTCCAGACGGCAGGCATGGCGCAGATCCGTAAGGTAATTAACTTGCCGGCGTGGGCCTTCTCACGCGACGGCAAGGCATGGACTCAAGTAACCGTGCCGCACGACTGGGCCATCTCGGGACCCTTCGACAAGAAGTGGGACTTGCAGATGGTTGCCATCGAGCAGAACGGCGAGAAGGAGAAGACCGAGAAGTCGGGCCGCTCCGGTGCCCTGCCGTGGATAGGTGAGGGCATGTACAGGATGAATCTCTCCCTGCCTAAGGGCTACCGCCATGCTGAACTTGTCTTCGACGGAGCCATGAGCCAGCCCGTGGTGACGGTCAACGGCCATGAGGCAGGCAAGTGGGCTTATGGCTACAATGCCTTCCGTATCGACATCACGCCCTACGTGCAGTTTGGCGGCAAGCAGAACCTTGTGGAGGTTCATCTCAACAATGTGGAGGAGAGCAGTCGCTGGTATCCCGGTGGCGGCATCTACCGACCTGTGCATGTAGAACTGTATGGCGACTGCCATTTCTTTTCGTGGGACACCTATGTGCACACTGTCTCGGCATCGAAGGATGAGGCAGAGGTGGAGGTGAACGCGCTGCTCGCAGGCAAACTGTCAAAGGGCGGTCGTACGCTCGTCACCCTGAAAGACCGCGACGGTAGGGTAGTGGCAGAGAAGACCCTCAGCGGTGCCGACCCAAAAGTGAAGACTACGCTGAAGATTTCTGCCCCCCATCTGTGGTCGCCTGAAGACCCCTATATATATAAGGTGAAACTTACCCGTTACGAGGGAAAGAAAATAGCAGACGAACAGACCGTCAATACCGGCATACGCACCATAGCCGTATCCAAGAACGGAGGTTTTCAACTCAATGGCGTCTCCAGAAAGATAAAGGGAGTGTGTCTGCACCACGACCTCGGTCCGCTCGGAGCTGCAGAGAACAAGGCTGCCCTCATACGCCAAATCAAGATGATGAAGGCGATGGGCTGCGATGCCATCCGTACGGCACACAACATGCCGTCGACCCTGCAGATGGAACTCTGCGACTCGCTCGGTATGATGGTGATGGCGGAGAGCTTCGACATGTGGATCTATCCCAAATGCAAGAACGGCTATGCCAAGTTCTTCAAGGAGTGGAGCGACAAGGACATTACCAACCTTGTGATGCACCATCGCAACCATCCGAGCATCGTGATGTGGAGCATCGGTAACGAGATTCCCGAACAGTGGAGCGAGGAAGGGCGACAGATAGCGCAGCACCTGCAGGACCTCTGCCACCGTCTCGACCCCTCACGCCCTGTCACCCAGGGCATGGACCGTGCCGAGGATGCCTTGAAGTCGGGCTTTGCCCAGGTCATGGACGTGCCGGGCTTCAACTACCGTGTGCATAAGTACACGAAGAGCATCGAACAGCTGCCGCAGGGATTCCTCCTCGGTTCGGAGACGGCATCTACGGTCAGCTCGCGCGGCGTGTACAAGTTCCCTGTAACGGTGGGCGCCAACGACAACATGCCTTATGCCGACGGACAGTGCAGTAGCTACGATACGGAGTATTGCTCGTGGAGCAACCTGCCCGATGATGACTGGAAAATGCAGGACGACTATAGTTGGGTTATCGGCGAGTTTGTGTGGACGGGTTACGACTATCTGGGCGAACCGTCGCCCTACGACAGCTACTGGCCTTCGCGCAGCAGCTATTTCGGTATCTGCGACCTTGCCGGTCTGCCTAAGGACCGTTATTATCTGTATCGTTCACGCTGGAACACGCGTCAGCATACCACCCATCTCTTGCCCCACTGGAACTGGCAGGGTAGGGAAGGGCAGGTTACGCCCGTCTACTGCTACACCGATGGCGTGGAGGGCGAGCTCTTCGTCAACGGTAAGAGTCAGGGCAGGGTGCGCAAGGACAAGTCTTCTCGTCTTGACCGTTACCGCCTGCGCTGGAACGACGTGAAGTATGAACCGGGCGAGATACGTGTCGTTACCTACAACGCGTATGGCGACAAGGTGGGTGAGGACGTGAAGCGTACTGCCGGCGAACCGGCAGCCATCACCCTTGTGGCAGAGTGTCCGGACAATGATCGCATGGATTACCTGATGCGCAACGGTGTGCTGCACAAGATAGAGAATACGCTGAAGGCCAATGGCAACGACCTCGCTTTTGTTACGGTGAGTCTCACGGACAAGGACGGCAACGAGTGCCCCCTCGCCGATGATGAACTTACCTTCGAGGTGACGGGCACGGGCACGTTCCGTGCTGCCTGCAACGGCGATGCCACCTCTCTCGAACCGTTCACACTGCCGCAGATGCGCCTCTTTAACGGCAAGCTCGTCGTGGTGGTACAGAGCAAATCGCAAGTTGGTAATGCGGTGCTCACGGTGAAGGATGCCAAGCG